>JAUNTY010000049.1 GCA_030538415.1 Neisseria sp.
TGGATTCCCGCCTGCGCGGGAATGACGAAAATCTGGCGATTTTCTGTCTATGGGGGATGCGTAAATTTCTAAAAACAATAAGAATATCTTAAATGCTTACCCCGAACTCACGTTATCTATACCTGTGTTCCATCAATACGACTTATACGGCAAAAACTTGCCCGACATCACGATGTTCACGCGGTCGCCGGCGCTGTTCGGCTCGCGCTGGATATCCATCGAGAAATCGATGGCGCTCATGATGCCGTCGCCGAATTCTTCGTGAATCAGCGCTTTCATGGTGGTGCCGTATACGCTGATGACTTCATACAGGCGGTAAATCAGCGGGTCGGTGGGCACGGCGGTGGGCAGGCAGCCTTTATAAGGCACTTCCTGCAGCCATTTGACAGCTTCCGCGTCCAACTCGAAGGCTTCAGCCACGATGGCGGCCTGCTCCGCGCTCAAGGCCATCTGGCCGAGGCAGGCGGCGGTGACCCATTCTTTGCTCAGGCCGACTTTGGCGGCCACGTCTTCCCATTTCAGGCCTTTGCTCACTTTGGCGGCGACAATCATTTCGGTTACGTCGTTACGGCTGCTAATCATGGTATTGCTCCTTTTTTCAGGTTGGGGTGTGGTTGGAAACTGACGATAAAACAAGGTTCAGGCGGCGGGGCGGGTAATGCGGATTTCGGCGGTAATTTCGCCGCCGCGTGTTTGTTGCAGACACAGCCCGTGGTCGTTGTCGGCGGCGGTTGCCCAATCGGCATTGCGGTCGGGGCTGCCGGACACCACCACCGACAGGCTTTTGGTTTTCAGGCGCACCACCGGCTCGTCGTGGGCATAGGGCGCATGCGGCTGCCCTGTGATTTCAGCGGCGATGGTGTCGGCCTGGCGGTTGAGCGGGGCGATAAAGCGGCAGGGTTTGCCGTTCAAATCGATGCAGTCGCCCAGCGCGTAAATGTCTTCCCTGTTGGTTTGCAGCGTGGCGGGATTGACGCGGATGCCGCTTGTCGGGTGGAAATCCAGCCCGGCGCGCTCGGGCAGGCGGCTTTCGATTTTGAGGCCGGTGGCCGCCACAATCTGGTCGGCGCTGTCGGCATAGGCGATGCCGTCGGTGTCGATGCTGCTGATCCGATAGCTGCCGTCTGCGGCCAGGCTCACGCCGCTGACCTTGCGGCCGCCGCAGTAGCGTATGCCTTGCGCCTGCAACGAATCGGCGAGCAGGCGGGCGGCGCTTTCGGGTAGCAATCCGGCAAGCGGGTAATCGGCGCGGTCGATGACGCTGACCTGATGCCCGGCGCGGCAGATATCTTCGGCAAGCTCGGTGCCTATCATGCCGCCGCCGATAATCAGCACCCGCTGCTGCGACCGCGCGGCCAGCGCTTTTTGCAGACCGTCGAAGCCGTCGAGGTGGTTGACCCGCCAGCAGTATTGCGGCGGCAACACATCGGGCAGCAGTGGCGTGGCGCCGGTGGCGAACACGAGTTTGTCGTAGCTAAACGCGCCGCGGGTGGTGCGGATTTGTTTCAGACGGCTGTCGATATTGAGCACGAAGGTTTTTGGCAGCAGGCTTACATTCAGTTCGGCAGCGGCTTCTGCGCCGCCTTTTTTGACGATTGCTGCGGCATCGGCGCCTTTGCTGATGGCAACCGACAATTCGGGTTTGTGGTAGCGGTCGCCGCTGCAGGCGGTAACCATCAGCAACGGGCTGGCTTCGTCGAGGCTGCGCACGGCTTCGGCCACCGCCCAGCCCGCCATGCCGCCGCCGAGGATAATTACGCCGTAATGGTCGGCGGGCGCGGTGGTGGTTTGCTGCGGCACGATATTGAGCACGCGCGGGATAAAGCGCTCGAAATCGGCCTTGCCCACGCCGCAGAGCGGGCATACCCAATCGTCGGGAATGTCTTCGAATTTGGTGCCGGGGGCGATGCCGCTGTCGGGGTCGCCCTCCACTTCGTCGTAAATCAGGCCGCAGGCGCGGCAGATGTATTTTTTCCAGTCATCATCGTTGGCGGGGGTTAAGGCGTTTTGTACGCTTCGGGCAAGGGGGTTCATGCGGGCATCTCCTCGGTGAGCAGTTGCTGCGCCAAAAAGCGCAAATGCTTGATGGCGGGGGTAACGATGGCGACAAACTGGGCTTCGCGCACCCGCCGCTGGGCGGGGGCGGCGGCCAGATAGCCGCGCGCGCCGGTGTGCATCAGCGCGGCTTCGCTGGCGCGCAGGCAGTATTTCGCCCCTTGCGTGCGCAAATCAATCACATCGAGCAGAAAATCCTTGCTGGTGTCAAACGGGGTTTGCGCCATGTCGCGGGTTTGCTTGGCGGCGGCATCCAGCACGCTTTGCAGGCCGCCCGCCTGGTCTTCAAGAAACTGGTTGACATGACCGAGCTGGTCTTCCACGCTTCTGATGTCGTCGATGCAGCCTTCGATGATGCCCAGCCCCAAGCCCATTTGCAGCAGAATGAACGAGGCGCGGATTTTCAAAATAAACGGCTTGGCGGGGTCGGCGATGAGGTCGTCTTGCGGCACGAAATAGTCTTTCAGGCCGATGCCGTAGGTGCCGCTGCCTTCCATGCCGCTGAATTTCGGGCATTGGCGCAATTCGGCGCGCTCGTCGAGCCGCAGCAGAAACAGGATGTCGTAAGGCGCCCCCGAATCTTCCACCTGCGCCACCGCGCCGCAATACTGGTTGCGGCCGATGTGGCTTACCCACGGCAGGCTGCCGGATACGCTGTAACCGCCGGGCACTTTTTTGGCGCGTAAGGCCATCGGCTCGATGTCGGTCCAGGCTTTCATCGGGTTGGAAAGCGCAGTGCCGCCGAAGCTTTGGCCGTGGATATGGGTTTGAATCACGTCGCCGCTGTTGACGGCGGAGTTGTCCGACTGGTCGAGATAAAGGCCGCAGGCATGGTGCGCCCAGGTCATGAAGCCGGTGGTGCCGCACACGCGGCTGACGGCGCGCATGGCGTCGATGGCCAAATCAAAACGCAAGCCCTGCGAGCTCATGTGCGGCGCCAGCGCGCCTGCCGCACCAAGCTTGGCCATGATGTCGAGCGGGTAATAGCCGAGGTCGATGTCGCAGGTTTTCGGGGCGAGGTCTTCGCGGGCGATGCGGACGGTGTCGGCCAGCACTTTGGCGCTGTCGGCCCAGGCGGGTACAAACAATGCGGGTGGGCGTTGCAGAAATTCCGGGCTCAGGGTGGTCATGGTGCGTGCCTTTCTGTGCATGTGTGTTCAAAGCATTTTCCAATAAAACCGGGCGGCTGCATTGAAAAAGGGTTTGGGCTTTCAGACGGCCTTGAATGCAGGCATCAGGCCGTCTGAAAGCAAGGAGGGGTAGGGGGTTACAGGGTGCTGATTTCAAACGCCACCGGGTTGCGCATGGTGTTGGCCACCGGCGAGAAGTAGTTGGCGTGTTGCACGATGTCGTCGAGGGTGGCTTGGTCGGCATCGCCTTCGATGTCGATTTTCACGCGGATGGCCTGAAAGCCCATTTGCGCCGGTTCGCGCTCGGCACCGCCAGCGCCCCAGGCTGCGGTGTTGCCGATGTCGGCTTCAAGGAAGACTTCCAGCTTGCTCAGCTTCACTTTGCGGTGGGTGGCCACGGCGACGATGCCGACGGTGAGGCAGCCGCCCAAGGCGCTCAACACCACTTCGCCGGGCGCGGGGGCGGTGTTTTCGCCGAAGAGGTGGTAGGGTTCGTCGACCACCACGCCGGGGTGGCAGGGGTCGCCGTTGGTGAGGTAGCTGATGGTGCGGAATTTGCCCACGGAGACGGTGTGGACTTTGTTGGTACCGCGGCGCTCGGGGTTTTCACGGCCTGCGGCGGCGAATTTTTCCAGGCCTTCGGCATCGATGGGGCGCAGGTAAGTGGTTTCGGTCATTTTCAAACTCCTCGGTGTGGATGGTTGGGTGTGGTGGCGGGCGGCATCAAGCGAGACCCGCTTGGAAAATATAACAGCATTTGCCGTGCCAAAGTTGATTTTTGTGTTATATCAAATATTTAGTTTAATTACCCACAGCCAACAAAGTGAACAATGTTTACATTGTTGCGGCACTGCCATCAAGTCAAGAGGCCGTCTGAATGCGTTCAGACGGCCTCCTTGCATAAGTGGGTGTTGCCATATTTCATGGTCGTCTGAAACATGACCGGGTTTTCAGACGGCCTATACATTACTTTATTTGGCGATATGCTTACCCAGCTTGTCCAGACGGTAGTTAAACTGGCGTGCGCTCAGGCCGAGCATTTGCGCGGCCTGGGTTTTGTTGCCGCGGCATTGCCGCAACGCCTGCTCCAGCTCCGCCAGCGTGTGTGATTCGGCCTGCATATACGGGCGCACCACCACGGCAAACGGACGGGCGGTCGGATTGGGCTGCGCCACGCCGCCGTAGGCCGGGGCGGCGGCAAACACGGGTTCGGCTTCGGCCTGCTGCAACAGAGGCAACACGGCGTTTTCGTCGGCAAACGGGCCGGGCGAGAGCAGCACCAGCCGCTCAATCACGTTTTCGAGTTGGCGGATATTGCCCGGCCAATGGTATTGCTGCAGGGTTTTCACGGCGGCGGGGGTGAGGTTGACGCTGCGTTCGTTTTCCTGATTGATGCGGTTGAGGAAAAAAGCGGCGAGCTCGGGGATGTCTTCCCGCCGCTCGCGCAGGGGCGGCAATTGGATGGGGATGACATACAGGCGGTAATAGAGGTCTTCGCGAAACTGTCCCCGCCGCACTTCCTCTGCCAAATTGCGGTGGGTGGCGGTGACCACGCGCACGTTGATTTTGGTTTCGCGGCGGCTGCCGAGGCGGGTTACCGTGCCCTCTTGCAGCGTGCGCAACAGCTTGCTCTGCACCGCCAGCGGCAATTCGCCGATTTCGTCGAGAAAGATGGTGCCGCCGTCGGCCTGCTCAAACAAACCGGCGCGCTCGTGGCGGGCATCGGTAAAGGCGCCTTTTTCATGGCCGAACAATTCCGATTCAAACAGGCTCTCGGGAATGGCGGCGCAGTTGACCTTGATAAACGGCTTGCCTGCGCGCGGGCTGGCGGTGTGCAGGGCGCGGGCAAACATTTCCTTGCCTGTGCCTGATTCGCCCAAGAGCAACACGTTGGCATTGCTGGCCGACACCTGCTCCAAATCGTTGATGGCTTTCAAAAGCGGGCGTGAGGAGCCGATGATGCCGTAGCGGCGCGAGCTGGCGGCCAGCGCTTTTTGCAGCATGGCGTTTTGGTCGAGCAGGGTTTCGGCGCGCGCTTCGGTGGCGGCATGCCAATGCAGCAGCTGGGCGGCAAGGGTGGCGAGAATCTGCAGCAAGGCCATGTCGTCGTGCATGGTGCGCTCGCTCAGGCGCAGGCGGTGGCAGGCGAGCACGCCGATGCAGCGGCGTTCGGCCATCAGCGGCAGGGCGATAAACGACACTTTCTCCGGCGGCAGATCGTTTTCTGCAACCGCGCGGCCGAGAAACACACGGTCTTGGCGGATGTCTTGCACGATAATCGGATGCTGCTGGGCAAACACGCTGCCGGTGATGCCTTCGCCTTTCGAATAGCGCCCGCGCGCTTTTTGGGCGGCGGTGAGGCCGTAGGCATAGCGGATATGCAGCATTTCGCCGGAAGCCTCGGGCAGCACGATGCGGCCGCGGTTGAGGCCGAGCAGCTCCGACATCAGGTGCAGCATGGTCTTGATGGCGGCGTCGGGTGTGCCGCTCTTGCCGACATTCTGCATCACCTGTTGCAGCAACAGAATTTCCAGCGCCCGCCAATGCGGGTCTTGTTTGTCTTTTTCCATCTGCCGCCTCCTTAATGGGTGGTGAAAAGGCCGTCTGAAACCGTTCAGACGGCCTTTTGTTGTGATTAAAACAATATCAACAGAGTGTTTTAATTGTCAACAATGTTTGTTAATGCTGTTTTTCAAAGAATTGATTTATATCAAAAATATAAATTGGCACGACAAATGCTTTGATATTTTTAACAAAAATATTGTGCAAGCGGAGAATGATGCCATGAAAGAAAACCTGTTTCGTCCCTATGCTGCTGACAGCCGGTTGGGCTTGTGCCGCTGCGGTCTGCACCACAGCCCGAGCGATTGCGATGTGCCGCCCGGGCAACAGCGCCGGGCGGAAAACGAGGAAGCCTTGTCGCAGGATTTTGTCGAGGCCGCCGCCGTGCACGCGCTGTTTCCGCACGAGCCTACCCGCCGCGCCTTTCTGAAAGCCGTCGGTGCGGGCACGGCAATGGCCGCCATCAGCAGCGTGTTGCCGCTGGAGAGCTTGCAGGCGATGGCGGCAGACAGCAAAACCGGCGGTCATCTGGAAAAGAAAAACCTCAACATCGGCTTTATTCCCATCACCTGCGCCACGCCGCTGATTATGGCCGACCCGATGGGCTTTTACGCCAAACAAGGGCTGAACGTGAGCCTCAACAAGGTGGCGGGCTGGGCATTGGTGCGCGACCGCATCACCAACCGCGAGCTGGACGCCACCCATTTTCTGGCGCCGATGCCGCTGGCGATGACCATGGGCATCGGTTCGGCACCGCAAAACATGCAAGTGGCTTCGATTCAAAACATCAACGGCCAGGCGCTCACCATGTCGCTCCGGCATATCAACAACCGCAATCCGAAAAATTGGCGCGGCATGGTGTTTGCCATTCCGTTCGAGCATTCGATGCACAATTACCTCCTGCGCTATTTCCTCGCCGAACACGGCCTCGACCCCGACCGCGACGTGCAGCTCAGGGTTACGCCGCCTGCCGACATGATTGCCAACCTGCGTGCGGGCAATATCGACGGCTTTTTCGGCCCCGAGCCGTTTAACCAACGCGCCGTGTTCGACAAAGTGGGCTACATCCACACGCTCTCGCGCAATATCTGGAACGGCCATCCCTGCTGCGCCTTCGGTACCTCCCAAGCCTTTATCGAGCAGAATCCGAATACTTTCCTCGCGCTTTACCGCGCCATTTTGTCGGCGACCGCCGCCGCCAACAAGCCGGAAAACCGCCGCGAAATAGCGCGCGCCATTGCGGGAGCGAATTACCTCAACCAGCCCGAAATCGTGGTGCGGCAGGTGCTCACCGGCCGTTTTGCCGACGGGGCGGGCAAGGTGCAGGATTATCCCGACCGCACCGGCTTCGATGCGCTGCCGTGGCAGTCGTTTGCGGTGTGGATGCTCACGCAGATGAAGCGCTGGGGCTATGTGAAAGGCCATGTCGACTACCGAGCGCTGGCCGAAAAAGTATTCATGCTCACCGATGCCGAGAAGCAGATGCGGGCGCTGGGGCAGAGCGTGCCCGCGCGCGGCGCGTATCCGGGCTTCAGCGTGATGGGCAAGGCGTTTGACCCGGCGCAGCCCGATGCTTATGCCGCTTCGTTCAAAATTAAGCGTTATAGAGGGGAAACTTAATTCCTACTACGGCGTTGCTGCGCCTAGCCGTACTATAGTCGTTTCAATTTAGATTGAGACAAGGCAGCAAGCCAAAGACAGTACAGGTAGTACGGCAAGGCGCAGCAACGCTGTATCAATCTAAATTGAAACGACTATATCTGTACTGTCTGCGGCTTGCTGCCTTGTATTAGAGTAAGTTTTCCCTCTATAGGGTTTCAGACGGCCTCCAAGAAACACCGACACAAGGAAACACATCATGAGAAAAACAACTTCCCCTTATGCCGCGCTGATGTTGTCGCTGATGCTGCTGGCGGGCGTGGTTTTGATTTGGTACGCCGCCACGCTGCCGCCCGCTGCGGTGCAATACACGCCCGAGCAGCGTGAATACGCCATTTTGATGGGCGATTTGCCCGAAGACGGCAGCGAGGCCGCTGTAGAAAACCCCTCCGATTTCCCCACGCCCGCAGGCTTTGCCAAACTGGCTTGGGGGCATCTTTCAGACCCGTTTTACGACAACGGTCCCAACGACAAAGGCATCGGCATCCAGCTCGGCTATTCGCTGCTGCGCGTGTTACTGGGCTACGGGCTGGCGGTGGCGGTGGCCATTCCGCTGGGCTACGTCATCGGCATGTCGCCGCTGTTGGGCAAGGCGCTCAATCCCTATATCCAGCTGTTGAAACCGATTTCGCCGCTGGCGTGGATGCCGATTGCGCTCTATACCATCAAAGATTCGGATTTGTCGGCGATTTTCGTGATTTTCATCTGCTCGTTGTGGCCGATGCTGATGAACACCGCTTTCGGCGTGGCCAATGTGCGCAAAGACTGGCTCAACGTCGCCGCCACGCTGGAAGTGAAGCCTTTGCGCAAGGCGTTCAAAATCATCCTGCCCGCCGCCGCGCCCGCCATCCTCACCGGCATGCGCATTTCGATGGGCATCGCCTGGCTGGTAATTGTGGCGGCGGAAATGTTGGTGGGCGGCACCGGCATCGGCTATTTTGTCTGGAACCAGTGGAACAATCTCTCGCTCGGCAATGTGGTGTTTGCCGTGTTGCTCATCGGCGTGGTCGGCATGTTGCTCGACATGAGCTTCGGCTGGCTGCAGAAAAAAGTCACCTATGTTGAATAAGGCCGTCTGAAAAGGAAATCATCATGAATACCCTCAAAAACAGCAAACCGCTGATGGAAGTGGACGGCCTTGCCAAACGCTACCGCGCCGACCAACCGAATGTGTTTGAAGGCATCAACTTCGATATCGCGCGCAACGAGTTTATCTGCGTTATCGGCCATTCCGGCTGCGGCAAATCCACCATTCTCAACATTCTCGCCGGGCTGGAAAAAGCCAGCGACGGCGCGGTAATCATGAACGGCAAAGAAGTCACCGGCCCCGGCCTCGACCGCGGTGTGGTGTTTCAAGGCCATGCGCTGCTGCCGTGGCTGAGCGTGCGCGACAATATCGCTTTCGCCATCCGCTCGCGCCATCCTGCCATGGCCAAAGCCGAAGTGGCGCAACGGGCGGAACACTACATTCATCTTGTCGGCCTCGGCCACGCGCTTGACAAAAAACCGAGCGAGCTCTCCGGCGGCATGAAACAGCGCGTCGGCATTGCGCGCGCGTTTTCCGTCGAGCCGAAAATGCTGTTTATGGACGAACCCTTCGGCGCCCTTGACGCGCTCACCCGCGGCGTGATTCAGGACGAGCTCTTAAAAATCGTCGCCGATACCCGGCAAACCGTGTACATGATTACCCACGACATCGACGAAGCGATTTTGCTGGCCGACCGCATCTTCCTGATGAGCAACGGCCCCGAAGCCTGCATCGCCGAAATTGTGGTCAACACCATTCCCAAACCGCGCAGCCGCGAAAACATGCACCACGACCCGCGCTTTTACGCCATGCGCAACCACCTGCTCGATTTTCTGGTGCACCGCTCCAAAGCCATGCAGGCCGAAGGCGCGCGCCCGCAAGAGCCGCTGATTGTGTATCCGGGAGCGGAAGAAGGCGGGGCAGCGGAGGCCGTCTGAAAGCTGCGGGCAGCTTGGCGCGGTCATCAACAAGGCCGAGACTTTTGCAAGATTCCTCCAGCCGTCGCATCTGCGCAGGCGCACTGCTGTCCGGAATAACCTCAGAGGCCGTCTAAAAAGCTGAAAGGCTGGTACTTCCAGTGTTTTCAGCCACATTTGGACTCAAAATCAGTAACGCTTGAGCTGCTTCAATCTACTCCCTCCCCTGCGCCCCGCGCAGCTCGAAGAGGGCAAGATTGACACGCTTCGCTAGTCAATCTAAGCCGGGGAGGGTTGGGGAGGGGGGTGATGTTTCACAGAAACATTAGAATCTGCTGAAACTCAAACAAAATGTACTTCTACGAAGTACCACCCCCATCCTAACCTTCCCCCGCGCGGAGCGCAGGGGAAGGGACAGGTTGCAGGAACTTCAAAAATTGCTGTTGAAATCTGCCTCAGTTTTGCGCAATAAATACAAGCTAACCGTTTGATATTCCAAGGATTCCAATAGAGCTAAAATGCCAATAATCTAATGCTTTGATATTTAATGGAATTTATTCCGGATAGTAGTGCGCGCAGGCGGGTGCCCAGTCTGAAGCATCGTTTCAGTCGTTTGTCAGGCAACAGCAATCGAATGAGAAGAATTAATGATTTGATTTTATAAACGAATATTTCAGCAATGTGCCGAACAAGCAAAGCTTTGCTTTGCCCCAGGCTCCTGCCTGCGCAGGAGCGGCGGATATTATTTTTTGCAAAAGTTTAAGGCCGTCTGAAAGCGTGTGCGCATTTCAGACGGCCTTTCTTTAATATGACTTTATAGTCGAAGAAATTAGTTTCTGCTACGGCGTTGGCTCGCCTAGCCGTACTATCTGTACTGTCTGCGGCTCGCCGCCTTGTATCAGAATCTAATTTCTCCGACTTTATATGGCTTCAAGTAATGTTATTTATATGACATAATAACGCAATTCATGCGCGACAGCAAACTGCAGGCAAGACATCAACTCCGCCTTGGATTGCTCTGCGTTAATCGGCTATATTTTTGGCTTGCCTTGATGAATTGGCACTAATCAAAGCATGCAGCATTTCTTGTATTTCTTGCCGCTGCCGCACGGGCAGGGATCGTTGCGGCCGATTTTAATCCCGCCGGTTGCTGCCGCCGAAATATGACCTTCCGCCCAAGCATCCATCGCATAATAATGCGGCCGTTTGCCCGAACGCTGCTCGCGCAAGCCCAATCTGATTTCCACATCTTCAATATCGCCATACATGCCCACTTCCACCGCTTTTTGCGCATACAATTCGCGGATAAAATCAATGTGTTCGACCGGGTTCAATTCCATCAGCGAGCTCAGCAGCAGCGTATTGTAAAACCGGTCCTGCACCGCATAAGGTTTGAGTTCGGCCAACAACACCGCCACCACCTGCGGCCTTGCCTCCGGATAATGTTGCGCCACATTGAGGCCGTAGACAGCATCAATTCACGTTGATCGCCCGTTTCCCGTGCCGCCTGCTCCAGCAAAAACGGCAGATGAAACAAGCCCTGCGGCAGAAACATATCCAGATATTCATACGTCAATTCATCCATGCCGGAAACCGTATCCGCCATAATCCAGGCAATCATCGCCCGCGAAGCCGTCTCATCCGCATACCCGCCCAAAGCATAAGCCGCATGCAGCGCGACAAAAAAATCCTCAGGCTCTCCATCCGCCGCCTCGTGGCGCATATCCTGGGTGAGCGCCGCCAATACCGGCAAATCCGCCGCCGTCAAACCCAGCTTGGCATGATAATCCGTCACCTTGCGGTCAAGCGGCGTTTCCCAACCGCGCATTTTTTGAAACAGCGCTTCATAGCGTTGTTGTTGCTCGGGCGTGAAGGGGGCAGGGGAAGTCATGGAGGCAGCCTTTTTGATAGTAAGGTAAAAAGAAAGGATAGCATAAGCAGCGGCGGATTGCCGTATCTGCGTTTGCTTTGTCGGCCAAAAAGTGATAATGCCCTTATCCGTAGGGCGTGCCGCCAAGCATGTACGCGCATTCCGAATGATGGCAGTTTATAGACTCGGCAGGCAAAATACAAAACGATGCCGTCTGAAAGGAATATTTCAGACGGCCTTAAGCATGAGGGGAAACGCGTGCGTACGTACCGTCACACACTCTACAAACAGGCTACGCTTGCTTAGGGAATAATTGATGTTTCACCTGTTTGAGAATTAATTTCTAAGCCTTCTGTGAAAATAACTGATAATTCCCTATCAGTTATTGCAAAGCCACATTTGTCTATTCCTATTTCAATTCTCAATGCGGTACCTAACTCTTTCAAATAATCGATATTTGTCTGAATACTGTCATCCATTTGTGATATTAAATCTAATAAATCTATTCCTGGTTTTGTCAGTCTAAAACACCCTTGGTGCCTAAGCATGTCATCAACTTCAGTACTATAAATAAAAACTAAACTGTTTGTAATACCTCCAAAAGTAATTAATTTTGCCGAATTCAGATTTCTAACACTACAATCCTTACTATCGACGTGTACTTGTGTTGTAACAGAATTAGAATCTATTAGTCCTAAATCAGTTAGTTGGAAAATTTCGCTCCAAGAGAGGAAATTTTCCCACAACTCAAATCTGGTAAGTACAGATTTTGAGATTTGTATTGAGCATAATTTCACAAACAGATTAGCATCTGCATCAGACATTTTTCTGATAATGTCCATTGTTTGGAATGAGTAGCCATCTGGATTGTACATTTTACCTGCTAGAATAGCCCCCCAAAGTTTTTGCATACTATCTTTAGAAAATTTTCCTGCATTACTAGCCCACTCGTTAATCCAATCCTCTTCAGGTGTAACTGCTTCTAACTTTTGCTCTTGATGCCTATGTTGAATTTTTTTCTGTAAAATCAATAGATTGAGAAAATGCCATTCCAATGTTTTTTTTGCCTTTGAAGTGACTCATTCATAATTTGAATTTCATTTAAGGCTACTTTTTCTGCTTGCTCTGGACTAAAACACCCACTTTCGATTAATTCCAATGTCTTTTTCTTTTTATAATCGCCTAATGCTTCGATTGTAGGCAAAAATATGGACTCAACAGCCTTTTGATTGGAGTCAATATTTTTTTCAAATTTAATTTTATTTCTTGAGAGAAAATCCAATCCTAATGCCCCTGCAATTTTCATTATTACATCCATAGAATTCATTTGTTTTCCTTATGATTTTTAATGGTGAATATATCAATATTATAATACTAAAATAGGTTCTCCCACTCCTTCATCAACCGCTTCACCGACACCGGATAAGGTGTTTTCAATTCCTGCGCAAACAGCGACACTCTTAATTCCTCAATCATCCACCTAAACCCGGCAAGGCCGTCTGAAACGGGTTGGTTTTGTTTCCGTAAACTATCGACTTTTTCCTGCCACATCGTCAGCAATTCCTGAATATCGGCTTCGCGTGCCTGGTCGCGGGCGGGGTTGCCGGAATATTTTTCCATGCGTTTCTGCATGGCTTGCAGGTAGATGGGCAGGCGCGGCCATTGTTGCCAGGGGGTGGCGGCGGCGAAGCCGGGGTAGATGAGGGTGTCGAGTTGGGCGCGCAGGGTGTGGGCGAGGGGGTGGCGGCCGATTTTGCCGTTGAGTTCGGCGTAGGCTTGGGCGGTGGCGAGGATGGCGCGGTTGAGGGCTTCTTTGACGGCGGGCAGGCGGCTGCGGGCGCGTTTGATTTGTTCTTTGAAGGCTTTTTCGTCGCGCGGCGGGGTGTCTTCGCCGATGAGGGCGCGGTCGAGCACGGCGGCGGTGAGGTCGTCGCGCAGTTTTTCCACGCCTAAATGTTTGAGCAGCATGGCGGTTTGGGTGAAGTCGGGCAGGCCTTTGTTGAGGTCTTTGACTTGCTCTTTCAGTTGTAAGGCCATCAGGGCGATGACGCCTTGGCGGTGGGCGGCAGCGGCGGCTTCGGGCGTATCAAAGAGGCGCAGGGCGATGCGGCCGTTTTTTTCGTGTTGCAGGCCGAGGTAGCCGCTGAGCTGTTGTTTGCCGCGGGCGAACTGGATTTTTTCGGGCAGTTTGCCGATGTCCCACGCGGTGACGTTGTCGCGCTCGAATTCGTGGGTGTTGTCGCGGAAGGTGACGGCGGCGGCCTGGCCGAGCTGGTTTTGCAGTTCGATTAAATCGCGCCCCATGGCGAGCTCCTGGCCGCCGTCGTCGATGACGCGGATGTTGAGGTAGCAGTGTTCGGGCAGACGGAAGGCTTGCCATTCGGCCATGTCGATTTGGTCGAGCAGGCGCATATCGCCGGCTTGTTTGGCGATGGCGTGGGCGAGCTGCGGCAGGATGGGGGCGTTTTGGTCGGGGTTGCCGTCGAGAAAGCGGGTGATGAAGTCGGGCACGGGCACGCACAGGCGGCGGATTTGTTTGGGCAGGGCTTTGATCAGCAGCTGGAGTTTTTCGCGGATCATGCCGGGCACCAGCCATTCGAGTTTGGCGGGATTGAGGCGGTTGAGCACGGGCAGCGGCGCGCTGAGGGTCACGCCGTCGAGCGGGTGGTGCGGCTCGAAGCGGTAGCTGAGTTTGAATTTGCCGTCCTGGTTTTGCCACACGGGCGGGAACTGGGCTTCGGTAACGTGGCTGGCGGCGTGTTGCATCAGGTCGTCGCGGCTGAGGAAGAGCAGGCGCGGATTGGCGGCCTCGGCGGTTTTCAGCCAGGCTTGGAAGGTGCGCAGGTCGGCGAGGGGTTTGGGTTGGGTTTCAGACGGCCTGTTGCGGGCTAAGGGGACGGCTTGTTGTGCGTTGGCGGTTTCAGACGGCGTTTGAGACAAGCCTGCGGCTTGTTGCCCTCTCACCAACCCTCCCCCACCGGGGGAGGGAGCGGATTGTTGCGATTCGACAGTTTCAGACGGCCGAACATCTTCAGGCAGCCGTTGGTTATAAAACTCAAACAAGATTTCATCATCGACCAACACGTCTTGTTTGCGCGATTTGTGTTCCAGCGCGGCGATGTCTTTGATTAACTTTTTGTTATGGTTGAAGAAATCGGCTTTGATTTCGGCTTCCTGCGCCACCAGTGCACCACGGATAAAGAGTTCACGGGCTTCGGCGGGGGCGACTTTGCCGTAGGCGATGGGGCGGCGCGGCAATACGGTGAGGCCGTAAAAGGTCACGCGTTCGCTGGCGACCACTTCGCCGCGTTTTTGCGACCAATGCGGTTCGAAGTAGTGGTATTTCACCAAATGGCGGGCTTCCTGCTCGATCCATTCCGGCTCGATTTGGGCTGCATCGCGGGCGTAGAGGCGGGTGGTTTCGGTAAGCTCGGCAGCCATTACCCATTTCGGTTTGCTTTTGAACAAGGCCGAAGCGGGGAAGAGGTGGAAATGGCTGCCGCGCGCGCCGAGGTAGTCGTGGCCTTCGGGCGATTTGAGGCCGACGTTGGCAATCAGGCCGGTCAAGAGGGCGCGGTGGATTTGTTCGTAGCCCGCTTCTTTGGCGGCGCGGATGTCGGCGCGGTGTTGTTTTTTATCCAGTTGTTTTTGTTTGATTTTCGCAGATAAATCTTGATCGCCCTGGCTTTCAGACGGCATCAGTTGCGGGGTGTTTTGAGGCCGTCTGAAGGCTTTTTCTTTGCTGGTCAGCCCCATTTCGATGGCGATTTGCGCCAGTTGCTGATGCAGTTCGCGCCATTCGCGCATCCGCAGATGCGAGAGGAAATATTGGTGGCACCATTGCACCAGTTGGCGGTTGCTCAAGCCGCGGTCGCGCTCGCGTTGGAACGAATCCCAGATATTGAGGTAGGCGAGAAAGTCGGACTGTTTGTCGGTAAAACGCTCGTGTGCTTTGTTGGCGGCTTCGCGGGCTTCGAGCGGGCGTTCGCGCGGGTCTTGGATGGAAAGCGCGGCCACAATCACCAGCATTTCCTGTACGCAGTCGTGTTTTTGCGCCGCCAGCAACATGCGCGAGATTTTCGGGTCGATGGGCAGGCGTGCCATTTGTTCGCCGAGTTTGCTCAATTCGTTGCGCTCGTTGACCGCGCCCAGCTCCTGCAACACTTGGAAACCGTCGTTGATGTAGCGCTGGTCGGGGGCTTCGAGAAAGGGGAACGCGGCCACGTCGCCGAGCTTGAGCGAGGCCATGCGCAAAATCACCGCGGCGAGGTTGCTGCGGATGATTTCGGGGTCGGTAAAGGCGGGGCGGCTGTTGAAATCGTCTTCGGCATAGAGGCGGATGCACACGCCGGCGGATACGCGGCCGCAGCGCCCGGCACGTTGGCGGGCGGCGGCTTGCGAGATTTTTTCCACATGAAGCTGCTCGACTTTGGCGCGGGCGGAATAGCGTTTCACCCGCGCGAGACCGGTGTCGATCACATACTTGATGCCGGGCACGGTCAGCGAGGTTTCGGCGACGTTGGTGGCGAGCACGATGCGGCGTTTGCTGCCGTCGGGGCGGAAGATTTTGTGTTGCTCGGCGTTGGACAAGCGGGCAAACAGCGGCAGGATTTCATCGTTGCGGCGCAGCGGCGATTTGCGCAGGGCTTCGGCGGCTTCGCGGATTTCGCGTTCACCCGGCAGGAACACCAGAATGTCGCCCTTGCCCAACCGTGCCAATTCGTCGGCGGCATCGACAATCGCATCGGGAATGTCGATTTCGGCTTCGTCTTCATCGGTTTCGGTGAGCGGGCGGTAGCGGATTTCGACGGGGTAGGTGCGGCCGGACACTTCGAGTACGGGGGCGCCTTGGGGATGTTCAGACGGCGTTTGAGGCAAACCTGTGGTTTGCTGCCCTCTCCCCAGCCCTCCCCCGCGGGGGGAGGGGGAGGATTGTTGTGGCTCGGCCGTTTCTATTGTTGGTTGGATATTTGTATCCGATGCCTTACTGTGATTGTTGGATTCGAGCATCCGGGCTGCGTTTTCAGGCGGCATCTGAGGCAAACCTGCGGTTTGCTGTTGGGTTACGCGCGGGGCGCTAACCCAACCTACGCTGTTGGGCGCGTTGGTTTGGCTTTCAGACGGCCTTTCATCTTGATTAACGTTACCTGAAACGGTTTTCGTTTTTACCCCCGCAGGCGCGAAATGGCGGCTGAAACGCTCGGCATCAATGGTGGCCGAGGTGATGATGACTTTCAAATCGGGGCGGCGCGGCAAGAGTTGTTTCAAATAGCCGAGCAGAAAGTCGATATTGAGGCTGCGTTCGTGCGCTTCGTCGATGATGATGGTGTCGTAGGCGCTGAGGAAACGGTCGGTTTGGGTTTCCGCCAGCAAAATGCCGTCGGTCATCAGTTTGATGTAGGCATCGCGCGAGGTGTTGTCGTTGAAGCGCACTTTGTAGCCGACGATGCTGCCGATTTCGCTGCCCAATTCTTCGGCAATGCGCTCGGCCACCGAACGGGCGGCGAGGCGGCGAGGCTGGGTGTGGCCGATCAAGCCTGCTACGCCGCGTCCCAATTCGAGGCAGATTTTCGGTAATTGGGTGGTTTTGCCTGAGCCGGTTTCGCCGCAGATAATCACCACTTGGTTTTCGGCAATCGCGCGTTTGATGTCTTCGCGCCGTTCGTGCACGGGCAAGGTGTTGTCGTATTGCGGCTGCGGCAGCTTTTCCAGCCGCTTCAGATAGGCCTGATGCGATTTTTCATATTTCTGCTGCACCGCCGCGTTACCGCCGAAACGGTTGGGATTACGGAGGGCTTGTTGCAGAAAGTGGCGGTCGCGGGCGAGGGTTTGGGACAAATCGGGTTGGGGCATGGTAGCAGGCTTTGAATCAGACAATCATAAATGAAGAATTATAGCAAATGGGGGCGCTTGTCGTTGATTGCAAACGGACGCTGGATTATTGAATCCGTCCATCCGCTCGGACATGGCTCGGCTCCGTTGGCTTGCTTCAATGCCCAAGAGAGAGGCTTGGTCAAGATGCGCTTGCGCATCGAATCTGCTCAATATTGCTCAGGAAGCATCCGCTAATTGAAGATTGTTGGCCGATTGTGTGAAAAAGGCTTGACAGTGTCGGAGATAAATCGTATAGTTACATTCTTCTGACGCGGGGTGGAGCAGCATGGTAGCTCGTCGGGCTCATAACCCGAAGGTCGTAGGTTCGAATCCTGCCCCCGCAACCAATTCAAGAATGCCGCCTGACAGGGCGGCATTTTTTATGGCCGTGACAGCTTGTTAATATGTATTCATGTCGGTGCGGCGCGTGAACCGGCGGCATCAGACCGTTGCGTGATGATGACACAGGCAAGGTGTTGATTGAAATCAAACAGGGTTTGCGGTGTTTGCGCAGTTTGCTTTTTTGTGTCAATATTAAGACAAAAATCAGGTTTTAATTTCTTTGAATAATTGGTTCTAGATTTACTGTTGCCAATATCTGATAATATCGAGTAAATATTCCAAACGGCGTAATTGTCTTTCCATTGTTTTTACATTTCTTGACATTGATATAAACAATTGTTCGGGATACGATAATACCACCATCAAACAACTGGCTTTAAGATAATATATGCTGAGTGCGATTATTGTTGAAGACGAAGTGTTGGCAGCCGAGCGCTTACGCGTATTGCTGGAAGAATGCAATGTGGTGCTGCTCAAAACGTTTCATCATGCCCAACCTGCTCTGGAGTGGTTGAGCATGCATGAAACCGATATCGTGTTTGCCGATATCGGCCTGCCGGAAATTACCGGCCTGGAGCTGGTGGAACGAACCAAACGCATTGCCAAAAAGCAGCCCGAAATCATTTTCACCACGGCTTATGAAGAGCATGCCCTGCGCGCATTCGAGCTGGCCGCCGCCGATTATCTGCTCAAGCCGATCAAGATTTCCCGCCTGCAGGCCGCCTTGGCGCGGGTGCAGGAAAAAAACAGCGAATCTACCGACAGCTTCACCCATTTCAAGGTATTCAACCGCGACCGCATGGTGGAAGTGCCGTGGCAGCAGGCGCGCTATCTTTTGGCCGAACACAAAACCGTATTTCTGTTTACCGGCGACGGCCAGAGCTACGAGCTGCCGAAAACGCTGGTGTATTGGGAAGAGATTCTGAATGATAAAGTGATTCGCGTGCACCGCAATACGCTGGTGTTCCGCCACACGCTCGACTGCCTGATTCGTCTGGACGGCAGTGACGACGATGAAGGCAATGCCAGCTGGGCGGCGCAGGTGTTGGACATTTCCGAGCCGCTGTCCGTGAGCCGCCGACAGCTCTCCGCCATCCGTAAGATTCTGCGCGAAGCCTGATTCGGGCTTGGCCGCAGCAACATGAAACCGCACAGGCCGATGCCGTGCGGTTTTGCTGTATGGGGGCAATGGTTGTTGTATAGGCAGACGACTGGCACGGCATACGGCGTTGCTTCGCCTTCGCTCAAAGAAAACGGCAAAACTCAGGCGCGGAAGCAGCAAGCCTGCTGCTCCAGGTTGTGGCACGGTCTGCCGCTTACTGCCTCGCATGAAAATATGCTTTCCGATTATATGCACCTAAACAAAGGCCGTCTGAAACTTTTCAGACGGCCTTTTCATTGTAGCAAACGGGCTGGTTGTGTTACCAGATATCCGACTTGATGCGGCGCTTCAGGCCGGGGTGCTCAGACAGCTTGAACTCAGGCTCTTTGCCGAGTTTGAGCTTGGTGTTGTAATCCTTGAGCAGTAAAAACACCAGCGGCGACAGCGCCAGAATGGCAATCAGGTTGATCAGCGCCATGATGCCCATTGACAGGTCGGCCATGTCCCAAACCAGCGGCACGCTTTGCACCGAGCCGAAATACACCATAAACAGCACCATCATGCGGAATACGGCCAGAATCAGCCAATGGCTTTTGATGAATTGCACGTTGGATTCGGCATAGGCGTAGTTGCCGATGACCGATGAGAAGGCAAACATAAACAGCACCACGGCGAGAAAATCCGCGCCCCATGCGCCGACGTGGCTGACGATGGCGGCCTGGGTCAGTTGCACGCCGCTCAAATCGGTGGTGGCGTGTACGTTTGACAGCAGCAGAATGAAGGCAGTGCAGGAGCAGACGATGATGGTGTCGACAAACACGCCGAGCATTTGAATCATGCCTTGCGAAACGGGGTGTTTCACTTCGGCGGCGGCGGCGGCATTCGGCGCGGAGCCTTGACCGGCTTCATTCGAATACAGGCCGCGCTTGATGCCGACCATCATGGCTTGGGAAATCATCGCGCCGAGCAGGCCGCCGCCCGCGGCTTCGAATTTGAAAGCATTGTCGAAAATCAGGCCGAACACGTGCGGTACGGCGGAGAGGTTGGTGGCGATGACGTAGAGCGCCATCAGCATATAGGCCAGCGCCATGATGGGCACGAGGGCTTCGGCCACTTTCGATACGCGCTTGATGCCGCCGAAAATAATCGGTGCGGTGAGAATGACGAGGCCGACGCCGACGATGTGTTTGTTCCAGCCCCAGGCGGATTCGGTGGCGGCAACGATGGAGTTGGCCTGCACGGCGTTATAGACCAGGCCGAAACAGAAAATCAGGCTCAAGGCAAACACCACGCCGAGCCAGTGTTGTTTCAGGCCTTGGGTGATGTAATAAGCGGGGCCGCCGCGGAAATGGCCGTTTTTATGGTCGCGGATTTTGAAAAGCTGCGCCAGCGATGATTCGGCGAAGGCCGAGCTCATACCGATGAGGGCGGTCATCCACATCCAGAACACCGCGCCCGGACCGCCGACGGAAACGGCAATGGCGACACCGGCGATGTTGCCGACACCGACGCGGCTGGCGAGGCCGGTGACGAATGCCTGAAACGGGGTGATGCCGTGCGGGTCGCTGCCTGCCGCGCGGCCGCCGAGCATTTCTTTAACGCTGCGGCCGAACAGGCGGATCTGCACTACGCCGGTGGCAAGGGTGAAAAACAGGCCGGTGCCCAGCAGCAGGTAAATCAGGCCGTCCCACAGGGGGCCGCTGAGGGCGTTGACCCATTGGTGAAGCTGTTCGATCATATAGGTGTCCTCCATAAATGGCCGCGGATAAAAAAGCGGCATGGGCGGCATTGTAATGCATCTGTCACAAAATCTGTAATTTTTTTACATTTTGGAAATACATGTTTTTTAAGGGTAACTGAAGTTTATGCGGCTGGAAATTGTCAACAATGACAGCATGGAGGCCGTCTGAACGTTTTCAGACGGCCTCCATGCTGCCGCCTCTTGCTAAACCGGTGGTGCGCGGCGGCCTGCCGCGCCCGTGGTTGTATAGTCGAAGAAACTATAGAGGGAAAACTTAATTCCCACTACGGCGTTGCTGCTCCCGGCCGTACTATAGCCGTTCCGTTAGATTGAGATAAGGCAGCAAGCCGCAGACAGTACAGATAGTACGGCAAGGCGTAGCAACGCTGTATCAATCTAACGGAACGACTATATCTGTATTGTCTGCGGCTCGCCGCCTTGTATCAGAATCTCATTTCTCCGACCATAGCTGGCGGGTGAACTTCAAGCAAGCCCTTTGCCGTCATCCGCCACCGCTTGGGCGATTTTGGCGGCCATGCGGGCGCTGGCGCCGCGATGGCGGCTGATAAAGGCTTCGGCCTTGTTGGCGTAGCGGCCGCGCAGCTGCGGGTTGTCCAGCCATTCGGCAACGGCATGTCGCCAGTCTTCGGCGCTGTATACCTGCCGCGCCGCACCCGCTTCGAGCGCGCTCTTGCAGACGGCGGCAAAATTGTAGGTGGAGGGGCCGAACAGCGTCGGAACGCCGCAGGCCACCGGTTCGATGATGTTTTGGCAGCCGCTGTCGACCAGGCTGCCGCCGACAAAAGCGATGTCGGCCGCCAGATAATAGCCGAACAGCTCGCCCATGCTGTCGCCAATCCACACTTGCGTGTCGGCGGCGACGGGCTGGTTGTCGCTGCGCTTTTGCACCTTGAAGCCGTTGCGCTGCGCCAGCTCGAAGGCCGTCTGAAAGCGCTCGGGATGACGCGGCACAATCACCAGCAGGGCGTCGCCGCGATAGGCCTGCCAGGCTTGCAGCAGCAGCCCGGCTTCGTCGCTGCCGCCGTGTTCGCGCGTGCTGGCGCACACCACCACCGGGCGGCTGCCGATGCGCTGCCTGAAGGCGGCGGCAAGACTGTGCATGCCGCTGGGCGGCGTGATGTCGTATTTGCTGTTGCCGCACACATGCACGTTGGAGGCGCCGATAAAGTGCAGACGCTCGGCGTCGTCGGCGCTTTGGGCGTAGCAGCCGCGCAAACCGGCCAGCGCGGGCGCCACCAGCGGGCGCACTTTCAGATAGCCCTGCTGCGATTTCTCCGACAGCCGCGCGTTGGCTAAAAACAGCGGCACACCGGCTTCGGTGCAGCCGTGCATCAGGTTCGGCCAGATTTCGGTTTCCATCAGGATGCCCAGCCGCGGGCGGTGTTCGGTGAGAAACTGGCGCACATATTCGGGCTTGTCGTAGGGCAGATAGCGGCATTGTGCGTCGGGATAGAGTGCTTCGGCGGTGGCGCGGCCGGTGGGCGTCATCTGCGTGAGCAGAAGCGGCGCATCGGGAAAATATTTTTTCAGCTCGGCAATCAGCGGCTGCGCGGCGCGGGTTTCGCCCACCGACACGGCGTGTATCCACAAAGGCTGCCGCACCGGGTCGGCCAGCGGCTCGCCGAAGCGCTCGCCCCAATGTTGGAGGTAGGCGGGTGATTTCCGGCCGCGCCGGCGCAGGTAGCGGCGGACAAACGGCGGCGCAACGCGCCACAATTGGGTGTATAACCAGCGTGCATTCATAAGATGGAGGCCGTCTGAAATGGAAACGGGTCAATATGGTCGGAGAAATGAGTTTCTGCTAAGGCGTTGGCTTGCTTTGTATCAGAATCTCATTTCTCCGACTATTATGATACCTATTCAAATGGATAAGCTCAAAAAGAATGTGCAAACCATGCCGTGTTGCGGATGCTTGGGTAGCGCTTTTTTGAACCGGTTTGTATTGTATCGCAGATTATAGTCGTTTCAATTTAGATTGAGACAAGGCAGCAAGCCGCAGACAGTGCAGGTAGTGCGGCAAGGCGCAGCAACACTGTATCAAACTAACGGAACGACTATAAAATAAAAACGATACGGCGTTGGCTTTGTCTTGCCGTACTATAGTGAAATTCCTGCAAAAGCGAAATGTCAAATAACCCGCTATGTTTGCGAAGCCAAAGAAGGGATTGCGGGGTTGCGTTTTTTGCTGAATTGCACTGTATAGTCGGAGAAATGAGATTCTGCTACGGCGTTGGCTCGCCTTGTCGTACTATCTGTACTGTCTGCGGCT
>JAUNTY010000099.1 GCA_030538415.1 Neisseria sp.
CTTACTCTCCGACTATAAAATTCTATTATATATTTCTATATTTGGTTGCTTTGATGAACGATACATCCTCTTTACCTCGTGCCAAGCGTTTCGGCATATTGGCAGTTTGCTCGCTCAGCGTGCTGATTGTGCAGATTGACGCCACAGCCATCAATCTGGCGCTGCCTTCCATTTCCCGGGAAATGCAGGCCTCCACCGGCCAGCTGCAATGGGTGATTGATGCCTATCTGGTGGTGTTGGCGGCGCTGTTGATGTTTTCCGGCTCGCTGGGCGACCGCATCGGCAGACGCAAGGTGTTGATGCTGGGTTTGCTGATATTCGGTATTGGCTCGGCGCTTTGTTCGCTGTCGACCACGCCGGTAATGCTGGTGGGCATGCGCGCCTTGCAGGCGGTGGGCGGCTCGATGCTGGCGCCGGTGGCCTTGTCGATTATCACCAATACCTTTACCGACAAGAGCGAGCGGGCGCAGGCCATCGGCATTTGGGGCGCGGTGGTCGGCATCGGCATGGCGTTGGGGCCGATTGTGGGCGGTTCGCTGGTGGATGCCATAGATTGGCGCGCGGTATTTTGGATTAATTTGCCGATTGTGGTGTTCGCGCTGGTGTTGCTGCGCCGGATTGTGCCGGAATCCAAGGGTGAAAATCCGGGCAAGATAGATGTGAAAGGGCAGTTGCTGGCCATTGTGGCGCTGGCTAGCCTGACTTTTGCCATTATCGAGGGCGGCGAGCGCGGCTTTTCGGATGAGGCGGTGTGGCTGGCCGCCGTATTGGCGTTGGTGGCGGGGGCGGCTTTTGTGATGGCCGAATTGCACACGCGCGAGCCGTTGATTGATTTGCGTTTTTTCCGCTCGCTGCCATTTTCATTAGCCACCATCATCGCCTTGCTGGCTTTTTTTGCCTATGCCGGTTTTTTGTTTGTGTCCACGCTTTATCTGCAGGATGTGCGGGGTCTCAGCCCCTTGCACGCCGGTTTCGCCACTCTGCCGCTGGCGCTTTCCAATGCGGTGATGGCGCCGGTGTCCGGCCGGATGGTGGGCAAAACCGGCAACCGCCTGCCGATGCTGCTGGCCGGGGCAATGATGACTATTTCCACCCTGATGCTGCTGCAGCTCGACGGTAACACTTCATTGGCCTGGTTTATTGCCGCCAGCATGTTTATGGGTATGGGCTTGGGCACGATTAACGCGCCGATTACCAATACCGCCGTATCGGGCATGCCGCTGAACCATGCCGGTGTGGCGGGTGCCACCGCGTCTACGGCGCGCCAGTTGGGGCAGTCGTTGGGTGTGGCCGTATTGGGCGCAATGCTCAATGCGGGCTTGCAAAACAAGCAGCCTTTTGTCGACGCCGCCCATCAGGGCTGGTGGGTTTTACTGGCGGTGGCTCTGCTGATTACCGCTCTGGGGGCGCTCAACAAGCGCCAGCCGGAGTAAGTATTGAGAAAGGCCGTCTGAATGGATTTCAGACGGCCTTTTGCAGGGCTGGGTGCTTGAAATGTCTGCAACAAACACCACCTGAAACAAACAGCTTATTGCAACGGAGATGCTTTGGCGCATGAAAACTTTGTTCCGTTTACTTGTTTTAATCATTCTGCTGCTCGCAACGGGTGCGGGCGTGTGGTATGTTGGCAAGCTCAGGCAGCAAGAGCCGCAGCCGGTGCTCACCCGCGAGGGCGTGCTCACGCAGATTCAGAATCTCAACCGATTGGAAAGCACGGCGTTTTATATCGATACCATCATCAAAACCGAAAAACCCGGCAACTGGTATGCGCTGTGGCAGGATGCGCAAACCGGCCTGTTTATGGCGCACGGGCGCGTGGTGGCGGGCGTTGATTTGAACAAGCTTGCCGCCGAAAATGTTAATGTGGTCAACGGCAAGGTGATTATCAGCCTGCCGCCGGTGGAGATTCTGAGCGTCAGCCTCGACAATATTGACGTCTACGACATCAAAACCGGCTCGCTCGGCCTCACGCCGATAGACAAAAGCGTGTTTCAGGCCGTGCAGGACGCAGGCAAAAAACAGGTGCTTGAAAGCGCCTGCAAGGCCGATATTCTGACGCATGCGCAAAATCAGGCGCAGCAGCAGCTGGAAACGCTGTTTGCGCTCGCTCAAGTTCAGGCTTCCGTGTACCCCGCCGCTTTGCCGCCGTGCAAAGCACCCTGAAAAGCCCGCTCTCATGCGGCTTCACACATGAACGAAAGGAAATGAAATGTCGAAAGTAACCTTGCAGGGCAATCCCGTTGACGTGGCCGGCCCGTTTCCCGAAAAAGACCAGACTGCACCCGATTTTACGCTGGCGGCAGGCGATTTGTCCGATAAAAGCCTGGCCGATTTTGACGGTAAGCGCAAAATTCTGAATATTTTCCCGAGCGTCGACACCGGCGTGTGCGCCAAATCGGTGCGCACGTTCAACGAAAAAGCCGCTTCGCTGGAGAATGCCGTGGTGTTGTGCATTTCCGCCGATTTGCCGTTTGCGCAGGCGCGTTTTTGCGGCGCGGAGGGCATCGACAACGTGGTGATGCTGTCGAGCTTCCGCAGCGGCTTCGCCGAAGATTACGGCGTGGCCATCAGCAGCAGCGGCATGCGCGGCCTTGATGCGCGTGCGGTGGTGGTGCTGGATGAAAGCAATAAGGTGTTGCACAGCGAACTGGTCAGCGAAATCGCGCAGGAGCCGAACTATGATGCGGCGCTGGCTGCGCTGTAAGCCCGGAATGTTTTGAATATCTTTTGCCGGATATCAACAAGGCCGTCTGAAATGAACTGCACCCCAAAAGTTGGACACTCCAGCCAACTTTAAAAAGGTGCAGTTTTCTTATGAGCAAATATATAGTCGTTTCAATTTAGTTTGATACAGCGTTGCTGCACTTTGTCGTACTATCTGTACTGTCTTCGGCTTGCTTCCTTGTCTCAATCTAAATTGAAACGACTAT
>JAUNTY010000050.1 GCA_030538415.1 Neisseria sp.
GCTTGCTGCCTTGTCACAATCTAATTTGAAACGACTATAAATTGAAACGACTATACGTTTGCAGCCACGCTTTCTCTACGGAAAGCCCGGCCGAAGGTATCCGCATAAAGGCATAATCCGTTCGGAGAGTTTCAGACGGCCTCAATAAAGGATATAGTGTTTTCTATTTATCCTGGCAGATTCCGTCATGGCCGATCCCGCTCCCGTTTACCCGCTTGCCGCCATCATCCACGAAGAAGATTCCGCACCCGCACAGGCGGTGCTGGATGCCTGTATAGGCCGTCTGAAAGCGCAGGGCAGGCGTTTGACCGGCTTGAACAACGCCGAATACACACGTGCCGACGGCAGCACCGACAAATGCGTCCGCTCGCTGGACGGCAGTCGCAGCTACATCATTTTTCAGGATTTGGGCGCGGGTTCCGAATCATGCCGTCTGAACCCGGCGGCGCTGGCGGAGGCTGCGGTTGAGCTGCAATGGACGGAAGAGGAGCGGCCGGATTTGGTTGTCATCAACCGTTTCGGCGTGGTGGAAGCAGCCGGGGCGGGGCTGTTGCAGGAATTTGCCGTAATGGCGGCGGAAGGGCTGCCCGTGCTCACCCTGCTCAACCGCAAGTATCTGACGCAATGGCAGGAATTTACCGGCGGCATGGCAGAGGTGCTGCCGCCCGCAGAAGATGCCGTCAACGATTGGCTTGAAGCCGTGTTGGCATGATGATACAGACGGAGGCCTTTGCAAAATTCCCTGCCCGTCGCACCCGCGCAGGCGGGTGCCCGGTCTGAAGCACAGCTTCAGCTCAAACTTTCCAGTCTTGAAAATGTTTAACCCAGTGATTAATATTGAATTTTTAGAATCAGAAAATAGGTAGGCAAGCAAAGCCGCGCTGTGCACCAGGCACCCGCCTGCGTGGGTGCGACGGTTGTTTTTTGCAAGTCAAAGGCCAAGGCCTTTGCAAAATACTTTTTTTGGAAATATCCATTACATCCGTCATTCCGGCGCAGGCCGGAATCCATTTCTTCAAGATTCAGTTATTTGATTTCAAATGGGTTGTCATGGCGAGCTATAGATTCCGGCCTGCGCCGGAATGACGGAGCGGATGCTTTTGCGATGCAGCAAAAGGTATTTCGCAAAGGTCAAAGGCCGTCTGAGAAATGTTTTCAGACGGCCTTTGAGGTTATTCCGGGCGGTAGCGCCTGCGCGGGCGTGACGGTTTTTTGCAAAGGTCTCGGCTGCTGATTGATCAACCTGATTTAGGAAACACAGCGCCGATATGCAGGTTTGGCGGGGTGTTTTGCAAATATGACTGCGTTACTTAATGCTTCATGCTGCGTTGCTGCGGCTTGCGCCCGGCATGAAGCATTAAGTGACGCAGCGATAAGGCCGACGGTTGGTTTTCATGATGTTTCCTTTATCCGTCAGGCGGTGTGCGGCAGCTGCTTGGCCAGATTCATGCTGTTGGCCACGATGCCCGCATTGCCTGCAGCGTGTTCGGTTTCGATAATCAGCAGGTTGTCGGGGCGGCCGGCGTGCAGGCTCATGCGCATTTCGGCGGGCGTGAAAGACAGGCCGCGGGCGCGGGCGAAAGCTTCGGCGCGGCGGTTGGCGCTTTGCAGCATGGGGGTGAGGGTGATGTCGAGGTGGAAGCGGCGCACGCCCAATACGAGGATGCGGGCGGCAAACCAGTCGGCTTCTTCGGTGAACACATCGGGGCTGGCCTGTTTGAAATCGTGACGCATGGCGGCAATCAGGGTGGCGGTGGTGCGGATTTGCGGCAGCAGCGCTTCGCTGATGAGCGAATCGGCGCAGGCGGCAGGCAGCGTGTGCAGGCAGAGGTCGGGTCGGTGGGCGTTGCCGTCTACAATCATGTGGCAGCGGTGCAGTTGTACGGGTTTGGTGCGTGTGGTCGGGGTTTGGATGGCGGCTTTCATTTTATCTGCTCCTGAAGGGTGTTTCGTGGCGGCGGCAAATAAAAAGGCCGCCTGAATATGGGCGGCTGCTGTTTCGCGTTTGCTTGGGTTTTGCTGTGTTTCAGACAAGCGCAAAAAAGTACCGCACGTTTGTGTGGTACCAATAGAAATAAGCAAAAGGGCGAATGTTTGAAGAGTTCATGAGGTGTAGCTTAAAACAGTGCATCGAGAATTGTCAATATCCAATGGGCGAAAGCGGCAATTAAATTGATAAGTTGTTGTAAACCTTCCATTATTTTTCACCCCATTTTTGCATCAGGCTGTGGGGAATGCGTAATTGGTCGAGAATGCGCGCCACCACGAAGTCAATCATGTCGCCGATGCTTTGCGGATGATGATAAAAGCCCGGCGAGGGCGGCAGGATAACCGCGCCCAGTTGCGAGAGCTTGAGCAGGTTTTGCAGATGCAGCGACGACAGCGGCGCCTCGCGCGGCACGATAATCAGCGGGCGGCGCTCTTTCAGGGCGACATCGGCGGCGCGCTCGATCAGATGGTCGGAAGTGCCGTGTGCCACCGCCGCGACCACGCCCATGCTGGCGGGGCAGATAATCATGGCGTCGGCAGGATTGGTGCCGGAAGCGGGCGGGGCAAACCATTCGTCTTTGCCGAACACACGCAAGCGGCCGTCTGAAATGCCGAAGCGTTCGCACAAAACGCTTTGGCAGGCCGCCGCCGAAGCGGGCAGGCTCAAGCCCATTTCCTGCTGCGCCACCACTTGCGCCGCCTGCGAATACAGCAGCCATACGGTTTTGCCGCTTTGCAGCAGGCATTCGAGCAGGCGCATGCCGTAGGGCATGCCGGAAGCGCCGGTGAAAGCGAGGGTGACGGTATTAATCGGGTGCTGCGTGTTGGTCATAAGGCGCTTTGTTTGCAAAATCAGGCCGTTATTATAGGTTAAAACGCGCCGAATATGAAAAAGTTTCAGACGGCGTGACGGATAAGGGTTTAACCGCCTGCCGCGCCGTTTTGTTTGGCTTCGAGGATTTCCCAGCGTTCGAGTTTTTCCAGCAGCAGCATTTCGATCTCGGCGGCGCGGTTTTGCAGCACGGCGGCTTGTTCGTAGTCTTTGAAGATTTCGGGGTCGGAAAGTTGCGTGTTCAACTCGTTTTGCTCGTTTTCCAAGGCGGCGATGTCGTCGGGCAGGGCGTCGAGTTCGCGCTGTTCTTTATAGGAAAGTTTCACCGTGCGGTTGGCTTTGGGCTTGGTTTTTTCGGGCGCGGATGCCGTCTGAACCTTGGGTGCGGCTTCGATTTTCTGCTCGCGGTTTTTGGCGTCGATGTAGTCTTGATAGCCGCCGATGTATTCTTTCAGACGGCCTTCGCCTTCGAATACGATGCTTTGGGTGATGACGTTGTCGAGAAACATCCGGTCGTGCGAAACCAGAAATACTGTGCCCTGATAGTCGCGCAGCAATTCTTCCAGCAGCTCTTGGGTGTCGATGTCGAGGTCGTTGGTCGGCTCGTCGAGGATGAGGATGTTGGCGGGGCGGGTGAAAAGTTTGGCCAGCAAAAGGCGGTTGCGTTCGCCGCCGGAGAGCGAGGAGACGGGGCTTTGGGCGCGGGCGGGATGGAAGAGGAAGTCTTCCAGATAGCTCATGACGTGCTTTTTCCTGCCGCCGATTTCGACATAATCGTTGCCTTGGCCGAGGGTGTAGAACACGGTGTCGTCTTCATTCAGCGCGCTGCGGAATTGGTCGAAATAGGCGACTTCCTGTTTGCTGCCGATGCGGATTTTGCCGAAGGTGGGCTGCAATTCGCCGAGAATGAGTTTTAAAAACGTGGTTTTGCCGATGCCGTTGGGGCCGATCAGGCCGATTTTGTCGCCGCGCTGAATCACGGCGGTGAAGCGTTCCATGATTTTTTTGTCGGCATAGTGAAAGGAAGCGTCTTCGAGCTCGGCGATGATTTTGCCGCTTTTTTCGCCGCTGTCGAGTTTGAAATTGACCTGGCCTTGTACGTTGCGGCGTTCGGCGCGTTGGCGGCGCAATTCTTCGAGGCGGCGCACGCGGCCTTCGTTGCGGGTGCGGCGGGCTTCGATGCCTTTGCGTATCCAGGCTTCTTCTTGGGCGTGGAATTTGTCGAACAGGCGGTTGTGTTCGGCTTCTACCGCCAATTCGTCGGCTTTTTTCTCGCTGTATTTGGTAAACGAGCCGGGGTAGCTGCGCAGGATGCCGCGGTCCAGTTCGACGATGCGGCCGGCGGTATTGTCGAGAAAGCGGCGGTCGTGGGTGATGACCACCATGCTGCCGGAGAATTGTTTGAGCAGGTTTTCCAGCCAGATAATCGCGTCGATGTCGAGGTGGTTGGTCGGCTCGTCCAACAGCAATACGTCGGGTTTCTGCACCCAGGCTTGGGCGAGGGCGACGCGTTTTTTCTGACCGCCGGAAAGGTTGCCGATGAGCGCTTCTTCGGGCAGGCCGAGTTCGGAGATGGTCTGGCGGATGGCGGCATCAAACTGCCAGCCGTCCTGCGCTTCGATTTGGCTTTGCAAGTCGTTGAGTTCTTTGAACAAGGCTTCGTCTTGGCTGCCCTCGAGCGCGTGGCTGACCTGATGGTAGCGGCGCAAGACGTCGCGCAAGCTGCCCAAACCTTCGGAAACGGCATCGAAGACGCTGGTTTGCGGCTCGAAAAACGATTCTTGCGGCACATACACGATTTTGAGGCCGTTTTGGATGATGAGCTGGCCGTCGTCGAGCTTTTGCACGCCGGCGAGGATTTTCAGAAACGAGGATTTGCCTGCGCCGTTGCGCCCGATCAGGCCGATTTTTTCGCCACTGTCGAGTTGGAACGAGGCGCGGTCGAGCAGGGCGACGTGGCCGACGGCGAAGGAGGCGTTTTCTACGGAAAGGATGTTCATAAGCGGGGGCGGCGGTGCGTGGCAAAAGGCGTATTTTAACCGATTTCGCGGCGGATAACGAGACAAGGCCGTCTGAAAGGCAATGCTTTCAGACGGCCTTGGTGAATTGGTATAGTCGAAATTATAGTCGTTATAGTCGTTCCGTTAGATTGGGACAAGGCAGCAAGCTGCAGACAGTACAGATAGTACGGCAAGGCGCAGCAACGCTGTATCAATCTAACGGAACGACTATAGATTTTGCTATGGCGTTGGCTCGCCTTGTATCAGAACCCAGTTCCTCCGACTGTATTGTCAACCGGCCTGCATGTCTTCGGCGTCTTCGGGCGAAGTGGTTTGAAAGCCGGGAACGATATGCCAAATCTGCTCCACGCATTCTTTCAGCAGTTTGAGCGAGGAATCTTCTTCGTATTCGTCCAGATAAATAAAGCTCATCGGCAGCGCCTGGCGGTATTCGTCGAGGATGCTGATGGGCTTGCCGCTCGTCCAGGCTGCTTCGGCTTTGTGAGAGGGCACCATCGCCACGCCCAAGCCTTCGCACACCAAATCGATAATGGTTTGCGGATAGTCGCAGATAATCTGCTGCCTGGGCGAGATTTTGTATTTGCGCCAAAATTGCTGCAAATGCTTGCGGCTGCCGGAAGTGCCCGACATTTCGATCCATGCCTGCTGGCCGAGGCTGGCGGGCAGGCTGTTTTGGATTTCTTGCGCTTTGTCGCTGGCGCAGATTAATGAATAGTGGATGTCTTCCAGAAACACGCTGCGCAGGCTGCGGTGGGTGACGGGGCCGAGGAAAAAGCCGCCGTGTAATTGCTTGGTCAGCACGCGTTGCTCGATTTCGCCGCTCATGCCGTATTGGATGTGCAGCTGGATATCGGGGTCGTGTTGCAGGATGGTCTGGGTGAGGCGGGTAATTTTGGCGGGGTCGGCGGGGTGAATCAGCCCCAATTCAGCATGGGCTTCGTAATGCTCGGCCAGTGTTTTGGCAAAGCAGTCGAGCTTGTGGTGATGCTGGAGCAGCGCTTCGGCTTCGGGCAGAAAGGCTTCGCCCGCCAGGGTCAGGCTCATGCCGTTGGTGTTGCGCTTGAAGAGGGTGACGTCGAGGTTTTTCTCGATGGCCTTGATTTGCGCGGATACGGCGGGCTGGGAGAGGTGCAGCTTCTCGGCGGCCTGGGTGAGGTTGCCGATGTGGGCGACTACGGTAAAGGTTTTCAGTTGGGTGTAGTCCATAGTGATTCTCTAATGTTTCTCATTTAATAAAATAATTGTTGCGGCTTGGGTGGTAATCAGATGATGCCCGTTTGTCTTTCTTCTTTGCGCTTTTTAACATATTTTAAACGCAACGGGAAGAGTTTTTACTCTGATATAGTGCTTTTAAATCAAATCGCTTGGTCTTGTCCATCAGCGCCACAAATCGCCGGTATCAGAAAATAAGATTAGCCAAAACGTCTGAAAAAGCTTTTTAATATTCCATAGCGAAATTAACAAAAAAACCGTGCGGCGGCACGCGGAACCTGTCGGTGACGGGTTTGAGCCGCTTTGGAGCTGCCCGGCTGCGCAGCAGGTTTGAGGTGATTTTGCCGTATGCCGGCTTGCCGGTTAATCAGAATAATCAGGAGTAATCAGATGGATAAGCAGACAGCTGAAAAAGTGCTTTCACATCCAAAATTTCAAACCATGGCGAAACAGAAATCCATTTTGGGCTGGACGTTTTCCGCCGTGATGTTTGCCGTTTATGTGGTGTTTATTTTATTTATCGGTATTGACCCGCATACCTTCGGTACGCCGGTGTCGGAAGGCAGCGTGACCACCTGGGGTATTTACATCGGCTTGTTTGTGATTCTGTTTTCTATCGCACTCACCGGCATCTATGTTTATATTGCCAACGGCAAATTCGAGCAGGCCACCCGGGATGTGGTGCGTGAAGTGATGGGAGTGGAAAAATGAGCAAATGGTTTTTGGCTTTGGCCGCGTTTTTGACCGCCAACAGCGCTTGGGCTGCCGATGCGATTGCAGGCGAGGTGCAGCAGCGCCCGCTCAATATTCCGGCGGTGGTGATGTTTTTTATTTTTGTGGGCGCCACGCTTTATATCACCAAGTGGGCGGCCAAGCAAAACAAATCGTCTAAAGATTTTTACACCGCAGGCGGCGGTATTTCGGGCTTTCAAAACGGCTTGGCGATTGCGGGCGACTATATGTCTGCCGCGTCGTTTCTCGGTATTTCCGCGATGGTGTTTATGCGCGGCTACGACGGCCTGATTTATTCCACCGGCTTTTTGGTGGGCTGGCCGCTGGTGTTGTTTTTGATTGCGGAGCGTTTGCGCAACCTCGGTAAATTTACCTTTGCCGACGTGGTGGCCTACCGCCTGAAGCAAACACCCGTGCGCCTGTTTGCCGCTTCCGGCTCGATTCTGGTGGTGATTCTGTATCTGATTGCGCAAATCGTCGGTGCGGGCAAGCTGATTCAACTGCTGTTTGGCATGAGCTATCTCTCTGCGGTGATTATCGTTGGCATTCTGATGGTGGCTTACGTGTTGTTCGGCGGCATGCTGGCGACCACTTGGGTGCAGATGATTAAAGCGGTGTTGTTGTTGAGCGGCGCGACCTTTATGGCTTTCATGATTATGCAGGCTTCCGGTTTCAGCCTCGAGCAGATGTTTGTCAAAGCCACCGATATTCATGAGAAGGGAATAACGATAATGGAGCCCGGGGGGCTGGTGAAAGACCCGATTGATGCGCTCTCGCTGGGTTTGGCGCTGATGTTCGGCACCGCCGGTCTGCCGCATATCCTGATGCGTTTCTTTACCGTGCCCGATGCCAAGCAGGCGCGTAAATCGGTATTTGTGGCCACAGGTTTCATCGGCTACTTCTACATCCTGACCTTCATCATCGGTTTCGGCGCGATTATTTTCGTGACCAAAGACAACCCCGACTTCTTCCAAACCATGTTTAAAGAAGGCAAAACCGTGGTGGAAATGGTGGGCGGTACCAATATGGCGGCGATCCACCTCTCCGAAGCCTTGGGCGGCAACCTCTTCTTGGGCTTTATTTCCGCCGTTGCTTTTGCCACCATTTTGGCGGTGGTTGCGGGCTTGACCCTCTCCGGCGCTTCGGCGGTGAGCCACGATATTTACGCCTCGGTGATTCGCAAAGGCCAGGCCACTTCGCAGGAAGAGATGCGTGTTTCCCGCATTACCGTGTTGTCGTTGGGCGTGTTGGCGATTTTGTTTGGCCTGATTTTTGAAAACCAAAACATCGCCTTTATGGTCGGCTTGGCGTTTGCCGTGGCTGCCTCTGCCAACTTCCCGATTCTGATGCTGTCGATGTTCTGGAAAGGCCTGACCACCCGCGGCGCTGTAATCGGCGGTTTCAGCGGCCTGATTCTGGCGCTGGTGTTGATTATCCTCGGCCCGAGCGTGTGGGTGCAGGTGTTGCACAACGATGCGCCGATCTTCCCCTATGGCAATCCGGCGATTGTGAGCATCCCCGCCGCGTTTATCATGGCTTGGTTGGGTTCGATTACCGACAAATCCGAGCGTGCCAAACGTGACCGCGAAGGCTACGAAGCGCAGTATGTCCGTTCGATGACCGGTATCGGCGCGGAAGAGGCTTCCGACCACTAAAATAAGTTTGAATGTATGGATAGGCCGTCTGAAAATATCGTTTCAGACGGCCTTTAGATTTAGTACAATGCCGTCTGAAAACATTTAAAGGATTGCGCCATGTATTTTGTCGACCGCACCGCCGTGGTGTTGAAGCCCACCGCCAAGTTTCTCGAATGGCTGAAATCGTCGGACGAGGATATGCCCGACCTCACCATCGAACAACTGCGCACCAATTGCTCGGTGTATCTGATTCCCGAATTCGACGCGCCCGAAGCGGCGGTGTCGTATTTCGACGACCGCTATCAGGAAATTTTCCAGGCCGAAATCGCCGCATGGGATGTGCCGAAAAGCAAATGGCCGGAAGACATGAGCCTGGTGGCGTTTTGGCAGTATTTCGACATCGAAATCCACGACATGGTGCTCGATATGGAAGAGGCCGACATCAATGCAGATCCCGTGTTCGACAACATGATGTAAACCCATGCAACAGGCGTTTCAGACGGCCTTGCGGCCTTCGCGTTTGGCGCGCGGATTGACCATCTTGCTGCATCTGGCGGCGGCAGTTTTGTGCCTCACCGCGTTTTACGGCTGGATGCGCTGGTTGGGTTTGCTGTGGCTGGGCATCAGCTTTGCCTATGCCTGGCGCAAACAATCGATGCGCGAAACCGACAGCGTGCATAAAATCGCCGTCAATCCAGAGGGCAGGGCGGCGCTGTTTGTCGGCAGTGGCGAAACCGCTTTTGCCGCCACGCTCAAGCCGCGCTGCCTGATTATCCGCCAAGCGCTGTTTTTACAATGGCACGTTGGCGACAAAACCATCCGCCATTGTGTTTTACCCGACATGACCGACCGCGAAAGCTACCGCCGATTGATGGTGTGGGCGAAGTGGGGACAACCGAAAGATTGATGCCGTCTGAACATCTTTTCAGACGGCCTTACCTATATAAAAAAGCAAAACATGAAAACATTAAACGATTGGCTCGCCCACCTCGAAACCGCCCACAGCGCAGGCTTGATCGACATGGGTTTGAACCGTGTGGGCGAAGTGAAACAGCGGATGCGGCTTAATCCGCAATGCCCTGTCATTGTGGTGGCGGGCACCAACGGCAAAGGCTCGGTGTGCGCGTTTCTCACTCAGATTTACAAGCAGGCGGGCTTTAAGGTTGGCACGCTCACCAGCCCGCATCTGCTGAAATTCAACGAGCGCATTGCGGTTAACGGCGAGGCGGCAAGCGATGAAACCATCGTGGCTTCGTTCGAGCGCATCGAAGCGGCGCGCGGCGATATTTCGCTGACTTATTTCGAATTCAACACGCTCGCGGCAGTCGATGTGTTTATGCGTGAAAACGTCGATGTGATGGTGTTGGAAGTCGGCTTGGGCGGGCGTTTGGATGCGGTGAACGTATTTGATGCCGATTGCGCCGTCGTCACCAGCGTCGATTTGGATCACCAATCGTTTTTGGGCGACACGGTCGAAGCGGTCGGTTTTGAAAAAGCAGGCGTGTTCCGCAGTGGCAAACCCGCGATTTGCGGCCAGAATCCGCCGCCCGAATCCTTGCGCAATCATGCAGAAAGCATCGGTGCGGAATTATTGCTGTTTAAGCGCGATTTCGATTTCAGCAAATTGGAACAGCAGCAATGGTCGTTTCACTTTCAGCCGCAGGATTCAGGCCGTCTGAAACGCAACCGCAATGCCTTGCCGATTCCGGCTTTGCGCGGCGCATACCAGCTCGGCAACGCCGCTTGTGCGCTGGCGGTCGTCGAATGCCTGCATCAGCAATTGCCCATCGACATCGGCGCCATCAAACGCGGGCTGTTGCTGGTCAATAATCCGGGGCGTTTCCAGGTGTTGCCCGGCCGCCCGCTGGTGATTCTCGATGTCGGCCACAATCCGCACGCCGCCCGTGCGCTGCGGCAAGGGCTGATGGCGCTGCCGTTTGCCGAAAAGCGCACCGCCGTTTTCAGTATTTTGAATGACAAAGACATCGACGGCGTATTGTCGATTGTGAAAGACCAGTTTGACGAATGGTTTGTCGCGCCGCTGCATCTGCCGCGCGGCATGAGTGCCGCTGAATTGCAGCAGAAATTGCAGGCGCACGGCATTGAAAATGTGCAAACTTTTGAAAACATTCAGACGGCCTATCAAGCTGCTTTGGCGGCAGCTTCGGAAAATGATAGAATTACCGTTTTCGGCTCGTTCCACACCGTGGCCGACGTAATGGCAATGTTGTAACAGGACACGCAATGGCAGACAACCGCTTCAATTCCCTCAATGATTACGAACAACTGAAACGCAGAAACCGCCGCCGCCTGGTGGGCGCCTCGGTGATGGTGTTGTTGGCCGGGCTGTTGCTGGCCAAGGTGCTGAATCAGGGCGGCGGCAACCAAGAGGGCGCACAAAGTATCAGTATCCATGATGCTTCGGGTGTTCAGACGGCCTCTGAAACCGATGCACCGCAAGTATTGGTCAACAATCAGGCTGCGTCTGCCGATGATGCTTCCGATTTGTCGCCTTCCGCCGTGTTGGAGCCCGCGCCCGAAGGCAATACCCACGCGACCGTGTTGGATAATCCGCTGGCCGTAGGTGGGGCGCAAACTGTGCAGGAGGAGCCACCGGCAGCGGACCCGGACAAAGTATTTGAAACGGCGGTGGTCAACGAGCCGGTAGAAAACGAAACGCCTGCGGCGACACCGCAATCCGCTGCCGAACCCAAACCGGCTGCGCCTGCCGCCCGCGAAAATACGACGGCCACTCCGCCGCCGGTGGTGCTTATCAACAATAACCGTGCTGCCGACAAGCAGACGGCAGAAAAAGCCGCTGCCGAAAAAGCGGCGGCTGAAAAAGCCGCTGCCGAGAGAAAAGCGGAGCAGCAGCGTGCGGCAGACGCACGCAAACGCGAAGCGGCCGCCAAAGCCGCCGAGCAGCAAAAAGCCCAACAGGCCAAGCAGCAGGCTGCGCGCGAACAAGCCAAAAAGCAGGCAGGCGAAGCAGCAAAGAAACAACAGCAGGCAGCCGCACAGAGAAATCCCCAAGATATTTTGAACAATAAAGCGGCGCAGCCGCAGGCCGCGGCCAAGGCCGATCCGCAGGCGATTCTCGACGGGCGCGGCGGAGCGGCGGCCACAAGCGGCGGCAAGGCGATTATTCAGGCGGGCGCCTACAGCAACCGCGAACAGGCGGCACAAATCCGGCAGAAGCTGGCCGATGCAGGCGTGAGCGCCTACATCAGTGAAGCCGAAACCAGCAAGGGCACGGTTTACCGCGTGCGCACCGGCAGCTATGCCAGCCGCAACGCAGCCAATCAGGCGCTGGCCAAAATCCGCCAACAAGGCGTTGACGGCATCGTCATCGGGCAATAATCATGGCTATGTTTGATATTCTGGCGTTGAGCGTGATTGCCGTCTGTATCGTGATTTCGATGATGCGCGGCGTGATTACCGAGGTCACGTCGCTGCTGATTTGGATTGTGGCCTTTATCGTCGCCAAGATGTTTGCCGCGCCGTTTGCCGATTTGGCGCTGACTTCGGTGCAGCCGCACGGGTTTGCGGTGGTGCTGGGCTTTATTCTGGTTTTTGTTGCTGCATGGCTGGTGCAGCATTTTTTACGCTCGCTGCTGACCGCGGCGGTGTCTGCCGTCGGTCTGGGCGGCGTCAACCGCCTGCTCGGCGGCGTGTTCGGTGCGGTCAAGGGCGTGTTGGTGGTGACGCTGGCGGTGTTGGTGTGCGCCTTCACCGATTTGCCGCAAACGCCGGGCTGGCAGCAGTCGTTCAGCGCAGTTTATTTTGAGGCATTGGCGCAGATGGCCGTGCCGTACCTGCCGCCGCTGGTGGCGGAGCAGGTGCAATACCCGACGCTTTAACTTGGAGAAAACACAATGTGTGGTGTATTAGGATTGGTCGCTCAAGAGCCGGTTAACCAGCTGCTTTACGACGGTTTGCAGATGCTGCAGCACCGCGGGCAGGATGCGGCGGGAATTGTTACCGCCAAAGGCAATTTGTTTCACATGCACAAAGGCAAGGGCATGGTGCGCGACGTGTTCCGCACCCGCAATATGCGCGATCTGGCCGGCAATGCCGGTATCGCCCATGTGCGCTATCCGACTGCGGGCAATGCGGGCAGCAGTGCCGAAGCGCAGCCTTTTTATGTGAGCTCGCCCTTCGGCATCGTGCTGGCGCACAACGGCAATCTCACCAATACCGAAGAGCTGTATGAAAACGTGTGTTTCAAATACCTGCGCCACATCAACACCCGCTCCGATTCGGAAGTGTTGCTGAACGTATTCGCCCATGAGCTGCGCCGCGAAGTGACCGCCACCGGCGGCACCTCGCTGGATGTCGAACATGTCTTCAACGCCGTGGCGCAGCTGCACAAGCGCGTGCGCGGCGCTTACGGCGTGGTGGCGCTGATTGCCGGTTACGGCATGGTGGCTTTCCGCGATCCGCTCGGTATCCGCCCGCTGACCTTGGGCACGCAAACCGGTGAAAACGGCCAAACCGCTTACGCCGTGGCCTCCGAATCCGTCGCTTTCAACAGCCTCGCTTTTGAGCTCGAACGCGATATCGACCCGGGCGAAGCGGTATTCATCACGTTTGACGGCCGGTTTTATTCGCGCCAGTGCGCCGAAAACCACCAATTGAAACCGTGTTTGTTTGAATATGTGTATTTTGCCCGCCCCGATTCGGTGATGGACGGCGTGTCGGTGTATCAGGCGCGGGTGAACATGGGTGTGACGCTGGCCGAAAAAGTGGCGCGCGAATTGCCGGTAGACGATATCGACGTGGTCATGCCGATACCCGATACCAGCCGCCCCAGTGCGCTGGAGCTGGCGCATCATCTCGGCAAACCTTACCGCGAAGGCCTGATTAAAAACCGCTACATCGGCCGTACCTTCATCATGCCCGGCCAAGCCACGCGCAAAAAATCGGTGCGCCAGAAGCTCAGCCCTATGGCCTATGAATTTGCGGGTAAAAGCGTATTACTGGTGGACGACTCCATCGTGCGCGGCACCACCAGCCGCGAAATCGTCGAAATGGCGCGCGATGCAGGCGCACGCAAAGTGTATTTCGCTTCAGCAGCACCGGAAGTGCGCTATCCGAACGTGTACGGTATTGACATGCCGACCCGCGAAGAGCTGATTGCCAACGGCCGCAGCGCTGACGAAATTGCCAGAGAAATCAGCGCCGACGGCTGCGTGTTTCAGGATTTGGGCGATTTGGAAAACGTGGTGAAAGCGCTCAATCCGGCAATCGAAGGTTTCGACACCTCCTGCTTCAGCGGCTGCTACCTCACCGGTGATATTGACGACGCCTATCTGCAGCGCCTTTCCGCCAGCAAATCTTCGGCTGCAGCGGCATTGGTGCAGCCGAGCCAGGTAGAGCACAGCATCCGCATCAGCGACAGTGATGACGATGAAGAATAAGTTTTGAAAAAGACATGAGGCCGTCTGAAAGCTTTTCAGACGGCCTTTTGTTTATATATAGTGGAAAAACTTAATATTTGATACAAGGCAGCAAGCCGCAGACAGTACAGGTATTGCAGCTAGGCGCAGCAACGCTGTATCAAACTAAATTGAAACGACTATAATTTCTCCGACTATACATGCGGCAAACAAACCGCCGGGTAGCTTGCCAAGCAGCACCACCGCAGCCGTCAAACCATCAGCCGCCGTTTGCACGAAGCGGCAACCCAAGCTGCCCAGCAAGTCTGTTTTGCCTCACCGAAAAAGGCTAATGTCATCATGGATACAACCTATTTCGGCAAAACCTTTGGCATGATGGTGTTGTATGACAGTATCGGCAAGCAGGCATTGTCAGTAGATGCGGTAACGTATGAAACCAATGCGCTTTATCTTGGAGTACTACGAAAATCTCAGAAAAAAGTCATTTATATACAAGAAATTATTTTTGATGAGAGGCGGAGCTTAATCAGTTTGTTTCCTGATATTCCCGTACAACTGTACCAGTTTCATCAGGTCAAAACCATCAACCGAAATGGGTATGCTCAGGCTTCAATCGTTTGCAGAGTCAGGCTCAGGTTTTGTTGCTGCACTTTAAACAATAAATCGATATTCGGATGCTTACCCGGGTTGGCTTCGGCATCGGCGACGTGCTCGGCAAACAGGGCAAGGCCGCGTTTGGCGGCGGCAGGATTCAGGGTATTGCCGAATTCGGCGGCCAGCGCGTTGTAGAGCTTGAGCGAACCGAGTTTGCCGGGCGCGGCGGGGATGTGGTGCAGGATACTGCCGTCGGCATCGAGCACATTGAGGCCGCTCAAATGGTCGATGGCGGGCAGGGTGGCGAGGTTGTCTTGAAAGCTCATGGCATTCCTTTGGTAATGAGTATTGAAGCAAATGAAGGCCGTCTGAAAGGAAAAGTTTCAGACGGCTGTTCTATTATAGTCGGAGAAATTAGATTCTGATACAAGGCGGCGAGCCGCGACAGTACAGCTAGTACGACAAGGCGAGCCAACGCCGTAGCAGAATTTAATTTCTCCGACTATAGTGAAAAAAACTTACTCTACTACGGCGTTGCTGCGCCTGGCCGTACTAGCTGTACTGTCTTCGGCTTGCTGCCTTGTATTAAAGTAAGTTTTTCCACTATAAAACTAGGGCTTCCTGACACCGCTGCGCTGTCAGGATGCCCTAGGGCTTCCTGATAATTCATTTATCATCATCTTTTTCGCGCTAAAAGCACATCTGCTGCGTTGAAAATGCTCGCAAGGTGTCCAACCTTGCTGCGCTTTTCGCCTTGCATCTGCACTTTTATCACAAAAAATCTGAATAATTATGAATTGTCAGGATGCCCTAGGGATTTAGCGGGTGCCGAAAATCTTGTCGCCCGCATCGCCGAGGCCGGGGATGATGTAGCCATGCTCATCAAGGTGGCTGTCGAGCGCGGCGCTGTAGATGGTCACGTCGGGATGGGCGTTGTTGACGGCTTTGACGCCTTCGGGCGCGGCCACCAACACCAGAACCTTGATATTTTTGCAGCCTTTGCTTTTCAAGAGGTCGATGGTGGCGTTGACGGAGCCGCCGGTGGCGAGCATCGGATCGAGAATCAGCGCGGGGCGTTCTTCCATGCTGTCGACCAGTTTTTCAAAATAGGAAACGGGTTGCAGGGTTTCTTCGTCGCGCTGCAGGCCGACCACGCTGATTTTGGCGGTGGGAATCAAATCGAGCACGCCGTCGAGCATGCCGAGGCCGGCGCGCAAAATCGGCACCACGGTCAGGGTTTTGCCTTTGATGCGGTAGCCTTCGATTTCGCCGCACCAGCCGTCAAGGATAAAGGTTTCGGTTTCAAAATCGCGGCTGGCTTCGTAGGCCATCAGGCGCGCCAGTTCTTTGGTGAGGGTGCGGAATTTGTAGGTGCTGCTTTCTGCTTCGCGCATCAGCGTGAGTTTGTGTTTCACCAGCGGGTGGTCGATGATGGTGATGTTCATGACAAGGCTTTCTGTGGTGTGAATGGGAGTGTGAAAATCAGACATTTATTATAGAGATTTCATTTTTGCTTGTGAATACGAGCACACGAAAAACCCTGCATATTGCAGGGTTTTTTATTTGGAACCTTTGCATCAGGCTTTCAGCAGGTCTTGCAGCTCGCCCGCTTCATACATTTCCATCAGGATGTCGGAACCGCCGACGAATTCGCCGTTGACATAAAGCTGCGGAATGGTCGGCCAGTCGCTGTATTCCTTGATGCCCTGGCGCACGGCTTCGTTTTCCAAGACGTTGACGGTGACGAAATCTTCGCAACCTGCGGCTTGCAGCAGCTGCACGGCGCGTGAGGAAAAGCCGCATTGCGGAAACTGCTTGGTGCCTTTCATAAACAATACGACGCGGTGGGTGGTGACGACTTCTTTGATTTGTTCTTGAATGCTCATTCTGCGTTCCTGAAAAAATGATTGGAGGGAGATGTCTGCTTATTATACCCGCTTTGAAAGCATTTAAAATGATTCTTTCGGGTTAAAAAAGAGAGGCCGTCTGAAAATGGCTGCAAGCCTTGTTCAGACGGCCTTATCGTTTATTTGCGTTGGAACACGGCGGCGAAGAAACCGTCGGTTTGATGGGCTGAGGAATCGAGGCGCAGGTATTTGCCGGTGTTCAAACCGATTTTCAGCGCGGCCAAGAGTCCGCCGCAGTCAACGGCTTTAAATTCGGGATGTTCGGCCAGAAAACGCTCGGCCTGGGCTTCGTTTTCTTCGGGCAAGACCGAGCAGGTGGCATACACCAGGCGGCCTTGTTCTTTCACCAAGTTGGCGGCGGCATCGAGGATGCTGTGTTGCTGGGTTTGAAGGTTGGCGACGGTGTCGGCGGACTGGCGGTATTTCAAATCGGGATTGCGGCGCAGTGTGCCGAGGCCGGAGCAGGGGGCATCGACCAACACGCGGTCGGCTTTGCCGTTTAAGCGGGCGATGCGCGGGTCGGTTTCGCTGCTGATGCGCTCGGGGTGGATGTTGGTCAGTCCGGCGCGTACCATGCGCGGCTTGAGGTTGGCCAGGCGTTTTTCGGCGATGTCGAAGGCGTAGATGCGGCCTTTATTCGCCATCATTGCGCCGACGGCCAGTGTTTTGCCGCCCGCACCGGCGCAGAAATCGACCGCGATGTCGCCGCGTTTGGCGCCGAGCAGCAAGGCCAGAAGTTGGCTGCCTTCGTCTTGCACTTCGAGTGTGCCGTCGAGAAAGCGCGGGTGTTTGTTGAGGGCGATTTTGTCTTTGAAACGGATGCCCCACGGCGAATACGGCGTGGCTTCGGCGGCCAAACCTTCGGCCTGCAATTCGGCCAATACTTTGTCGCGCTTGCCTTTGAGGGTGTTGACGCGCACATCCAAGGGCGCGGCTTGGTTGACGCTGCGGCCGAAGGCGAGGATTTCTGCCTGGCTGAAATGTTGGCCGAGTTGGTCGATCAGCCATTGCGGCAATTCGGCGGCGGTGTTGAGGCCGTCTGAAAACTCGCTTTTGCGCGCTTTGATGCCGCTTAAAAAGGCTTTGTCTTCTTCGTCGAGCAAGTCTTCAATCTGGCTGATGTTCATGCTGCGGCCGAGCACCAAAGCGGCCAAGGCGGCTTTTCGCGCTTGAACGTGGGGGCGGCGCAGCGCGGCGGCGATTTTTTGGTAATGGCGCAGCGCGGCAAAGGCGGTTTCGGCAATTTCGTGGCGGTCGGCGCGGCCGAGTTTGTTGTGTTGGCGGAAATAGGCCGACACCACCGCATCGGCGGGCTGCTTGAAGGTGAGCATGTCGGCGAGAACGGCGGCGGTGTGTTCGAGTTGGTTGGGGGTCATGGTGAATGCAAAATAAAGATAATGGCGGGATTATACGCGATATTGGCGGGGCGGGGTTTCAGACGGCCTGGCATACGGGTAGTGCAAACCAAAAGGGCGGATAAATAATCCGCCCTGCAAAGTTTCAGACGGCCTGCTGATTGGGAAACCAGAGGCCGTCTGAAGAGGCTGGATGCGGGTTTACGGCTTGACGGTTTGGCCGTTGATTTTGACCGAAGTCAGTTTCAAATCGTAGGTTTTGCCGTCGTCGCTGTAGCTGATTTGGGCGGGGATGTTGCCGAAAGCGGGGGCGAAGGCGTAGGTGACGGTGTCGTCGCCGCGGCGCACGCGGTAGCGGTTGACGGGGGTGTTGCCGCCGCTGATTTTATACTGGCTGCTGCCGATGGCGCTGAGGCCGCCGACGTTGTAGAGCTTTTTGCCGTTGGTGATTTTCAGGCCGCCGGGCAGCTTGGCATCGTTGGCGGCCAGTTGCCAGGCGAGGGTGAAGAGATCCATGGTGGGGCCGGATACGGCTTCGGTTTTCTGTTCGCCGACTTTGCCGTAGCTGACGTTGCCGCCTTTGAACGTGGCTTCGGCATAGGTTTTGCCGCCGCGGATGTCTTTGTAATACGTCGGGCGCAGGGTGTTGCCGGAGATGGTGCCGCCCGATTCAAAGCGGATGCGGTAGAGCGGCACTTTGATGTTGGAAACGATTTTGTAGCTGTTGCCGCTGCGGGTGAAGGTCATGGTGGCGGGAATGCCGTAGCTGCCGGAATATTGCAATTCGGCAGACTGCGGCAATTCGGCGGCAAAAACGGGTGCGGCCAGAGCAGCGGCTGCGGCGATGATGGCGGTGTGTAGGGTGGTTTTTTTCATGTTTGTTTCCTTATCGGTTCAGGCCAGCAATTGGTTTGCACCAGTTTGCTGCTCGCTGTTAATCACGCGGTTGCCTTCGATTTTCAGACGGCCTGCGACAAAATCGGCAACGGCTTGGGGGAACAACTGATGTTCGACGGTTAACACTCTTGCGGCCACGTCGTCGGCGCTGTCGTTGTCGAAAACGGGCACGACGCCTTGGGCGATAATCGGACCGCAATCGAGCTCGGGGGTGACGAAATGGATGGTGCAGCCGGCAATGCGGCAACCGGCTTCGATGGCGCGTTGGTGGGTGTGCAGGCCGGTAAAGGCGGGCAATAAAGAGGGATGGATGTTGATCAAACGGCCTTCGTAGTGGCGGCAGAACGCGGGGGTGAGGATGCGCATAAAGCCCGCCAACACCACCAAATCGGGCTGGTAGGCATCGATTTTTTCCATCATCGCCAGATCGAAGGCTTCGCGGTCGGCAAAGGCTTTGTGGTCAAGGCTGTCGGTGGCGATGCCGCGTTCGGCCGCCCAAGCGAGGCCGCCCGCATCGGCGCGGTTGCTCAACACGGCGGCGATGTTGGCATCGGGAATGGCGGCGTTGACAATGGCCTGCATATTGCTGCCGCGGCCGGAAATCAGGATAACGATGTTTTTGGATGACATTCGGACGGTCTCGAGCAAGATTCGTAAGGTGGTTGATAACATAAGGGTTCGGCCGCGGCCAAACAAGCGTTTTAGCTTAATTTAACGGCAGTTGAACTGATTTTTCGCTGTGTATTGTAACCAAATAAACCAAGGCCGTCTGAAAAAATGTTCAGACGGCCTTGCTGTCGGATAGGTTTAAAACAAGGCAGAAAAAGCCGATTTGAGCAAGCCGTAAGCCAGATAAAACATCATCGCCGCAATCAGGCCGTCGAGTATCTGCCACACGCGTTCGCGGCGGAACAAGGGCAGCAGCAGGCGCGTGCCGTAGCCGATGCTGCCGAACCAGATGCCCGAAGCAACAATCGCGCCGATGAAAAAACCGATTTTGTCGGCATAAGCCAAGCCCGCCGCGCTGCCGCCGATCAGCATGACTGTGTCGACATACACATGCGGGTTGAGCAGCGTGAGCGCCAGCGTGGTGAGCGCGGCTTTCAGGGCGGGGGTTTTCGCGGCAGTGTCGTCTGCGCCGACGCTCAGGTGGTTGCCGCCTTTGAGGGCGCGTTTGGCGCTGAAGAGGCCGTAAACGAGCAGAAAGCCGCCGCCTGCCAGCGACAGCAGCGCCCCGGCTTGCCGGCTGCCGGAGAGCAGCGCGGCAATGCCGAACACGCCCGCGCCCATCAGCACCACGTCGCAGAGCCAGCACAGCAACACCACCACGCCCACATTCTGTTTGAGCAGCCCCTGTTTCAAAACAAAAGCATTTTGTGCGCCGATGGCGACAATCAGGCCGCCTGAAATCATCAGGCCGTTGAAGAAAGCATTCATGGTAAGATTCCGTCAATATGCGTGTTGGTGCGTGTAGTCGGAGAAATGAGCTTCTGATACAAGGCGGCGAGCCGCAGACAGTACAGATAGTACGGCAAGGCGAGCCAACGCCGTAGCAGAAGCTCATTTCTTCGACTATATTGTCGGTGTCGGCGCTTGAATCCGCCACCAAGCGTACTTTTTTTCAGGCCGTCTGAAAAATATTCAGGATAATGAGGATGAACTGGGATTTCAAACAATGGTCGGCGCTGGCCGCCGCTGCCGATTGCGGCAGCTTCGAGCAGGCGGCGGTGCAGCTCAACATCACCGCTTCGGCGGTGTCCAAGCGCATCCGCGATTTGGAGGAGGCCGCCGGGGCGGTGCTGCTGACGCGGGCGCGGCCTTGCCGGCCCACCGCCGAAGGCCGGCGGCTGTTGCGTTACTGGCGGCAGATGGTGAGCCTGCAGCAGGCGCTGGAAAACGAGTTGTCCGAGCGCCCGGCGCGGCTTTCGCTGGCAGTGAACCACGATTCGCTCGATACCTGGCTGCTGCCGGTGCTCACGCAGACGGTGGCCCGGGAAAACATGCTGCTGGACATCCAGACCGACGACCAGGACTACACCTTGCAGCTGCTGGCCGAAGGGCGGGTGATGGCGGCGGTGAGCAGCCGCGCCGAGCCGATAAAGGGCTGCGAGGCGCATTTGCTTGGCGCGCTGCGCTACCGGCTGAGGGCAGCCCCCGATTTTGCGGCCAAATGGTTTTCAGACGGCCTGAACATGAAAAGCATGAAGCAGGCGCCGCTGCTGACGTTCAACCGTAAAGACGATCTGCAGAACGCGTTTTTGCAGCAGCACGTCGGCATCGGCGCGGCCATTTGCCCGGTGCACTATATTCCTTCTTCCTATGCGTTTGTGCGTGCGGTGGTGTTGGGGCTGGGCTACGGCATGCTGATGGATGCGCAGGTGGAAGAAGAAATCCGGCGGCAGCGGCTGGTGGATTTGTGCCCCGGCGCTTTTCTGGACGTGCCGCTTTACTGGCATTGCTGGCAGGTGCAGCCGCCCAATCTGGCGCGTTTGCCGCAATTGCTGAAAACGGCGGCGGCCGCGTATCTGGCGGACGCCGGGGCATGACGCAAGCGCCTGCCCGCAGTCAGGGGCGCTGCAAACGCATGTCTACATGCGGAATGCCGTCTTCCAGATATTCGCCGGACACGGCTTCGTAACCGAAATTTTGATAAAAAGGCAGCAGATAGCTTTGCGCCTGCAGATAGATGCTGTCGGACTGCCATTCGCGGAACACGAAATCTGTGGCCAAGCGCAGGGCTTCGGCAGCAAGACCCCGGCCGCGATACTCGGGCGCAACCACGATGCGGCCGATGGCGGCCTCAGCAATCGGGCTGTCGGGCGTACGCAGAATGCGGACGTAGGCGGCAGTTTCCTGCGCGTTGCCGTAAAAAAGGTGGACGGCCTGCATATCGTTGCCGTCCAGATCGAGAAACACGCAGTTTTGTTCCACGACAAACACGCGGCTGCGCAGTTGCAGCAGGCGGTAAAGGTCGGCGTTGCCGAGTTGTTCGAAAGATTGGTGTTGCCAGCGCATGGGAAATACCTGTCAGGTGTCAGACGAAGGTGACAAAGATCGCACACCGGTTGGAAAAAAGCAAGCGGTTGCAATCTTGGCTGCGGGTCGGGCAGTGATGCCCTAGGCCGAGACCTTTGCAAAAAAATAACCGTCGCACCCGCGCAGGCGGGTGCCTAGTCTGA
>JAUNTY010000002.1 GCA_030538415.1 Neisseria sp.
CGATGTTGCGGATCATGGCGTCGATGCCGTGGTTGTTGAAGCCCATGCGGTTGATTACGGCTTGGTACTCGGGCGCGCGGAACAGGCGCGGTTTGGGGTTGCCTTCCTGCGGGCGCGGGGTGATGGTGCCGATTTCGATAAAGCCGAAGCCGAGCGCGGCCAGCGCGTCGATGTATTGGCCGTTTTTGTCCAAACCGGCGGCAAGGCCGACGGGGTTGGGCAAATCCAGGCCCATCAGGCGGGTGGGGTTGGTCTGGCGGTTTACGCCGGGCAGCAGGCCTAGCTTGTAGGCGCGGTTGAGACCGTGCAGGGTGACGTGGTGGGCGTGTTCGGCATCGAGTTTGAACAGCAGCGGGCGAATCATTGAATACATGGTTTGAGGCCGTCTGAAAAGCATTTTGAGTGGCGCGATTTTACCGAAAAATGCGTATTAAGGCCATGTTTTGTTGGGTGTTGTGGTGGTAAAAATATCGTTATTCGGAAATCAAACCGTATCATATATTGATGCATGATTACCGCAATGTGTTTCTTTCTCTGCTTGGATTGACGCGCTTCACCTGTCAATCCAAGCGGGGGAGCTTGGAACAAGCCATAAACTTTTCACGGCCCACAATGCTCACAATGCTTCTGATGAAGCATCACCCCTCCCCGACCCTCCCCCGCGCAAATGCGCAGGGGAGGGAGTACGGTTTCTTGAAAATAAAACAGTACAGAATTTGCGTATGTACTATTTCAATTCTAATTCACTATATTTTTTCCAATCTACTAAAAACGGATTGCCGGAATCTTGGCGCAGGCGTGCATATTTGTGCGGGTTTGGCAGAGAGAAAAAAACAGGCCGTCTGAAACGGGTAAAGGGTTTCAGACGGCCTGTTCAATATCAAACGCGTGTTTACCAGATTTGGTCGCGCGCTTCTTGCAGCTGTGATTTCATCTCGGCACCGAAGCGGCGGCCGATCAGGTTGTAGAATTTGTCTTCGGGGGTGTAGTTCACGATTTCGGGCGCTTTAATCACGTCGCGCGCCACGCTGTAAATATTGCCGTAATCGTCAATCAGGCCCACTGCTTTGGCTTCGTTGCCGGTATAGACGCGGCCGCTGAATACATCGGGATGCTCGGCATCTTTCAGGCGCTCGCCGCGGCCAAGTTTTACCGCTTTGATGAATTCCTGATGGATGTCGGCCAGCATTTGCTCCCAGATGCGGGTTTGCTCGGGCGTTTCGGGTGAGAAGGGGTCGCCCATGCCTTTATTGCTGCCGGCGGTTTTCAGGCGGCGTTTTACGCCGAGTTTGTCCATCAGGCCGGTGAAGTCGAAACCGCCGCCAATCACGCCGATGCTGCCGACCATGCTGGAGGGGTCGGCGTAGATTTTGTCTGCCGCCGCCGCGATGTAATAGCAGCCCGAGGCGCATACGTCTTCGGCAACCACGTAGAGCGGAATGTTTTTGTGTTGCGCTTTGAGGCGGCGGATTTCTTCAAAAGCGATATTGGAAACCACGGGCGAGCCGCCGGGGCTGTTGGCGCGGATAATGATGCCTTTCACGCGGGAATTGGCATAAGCCGCCTGCAGCGAATCGCGCAGCATCTGCACTTGGTCTTGATAGCTGTTGCCGCCGATTTCGCCGGAAAGGGAAATCACGGCGGTGTGGTTTTTACTGCTGCCGGCCAACATATTGCTACTTTCGCCTCTGCCGCTGCGCAGGCTCACGATGATGGATAAGAAAACCAGCAGCCAAACCAGCCGCCAGAAATTGCGCCACATGCGGCTGCGGCGCTGCTCTTTATAAGATTCGAGCAAGGCTTCGCGCAAGGTGTCGCGTTCCCAGTTTTGCTGCTGGTTCAGCGGCGCTTGGGCGTTGTCGGTATCGCCTTCGCGGCGGATGCGGTATTGCATGGTGTATTCCCGTCGGTTGGAGTCGGCTTATTGTAGGCGGTTTGAGGCCGTCTGAAAACCATAAACTGTTGTCAGAGTGTTTGCAGGAAAGCGGGCAGTTCGTCCAAACCGTTTAATACGGTCAAACACGGCGCTGCGGCCAGTTGCGCGGCATTGTGCGCGCCGGTGGCGACGGCCACGGCACGGGCGCGGGCGTTGGCGGCCATTTCCAAGTCAAAAGTGGTGTCGCCCACGACCAGCGCTTCAGACGGCATCAGGCCTAGTTCGTCGCACAATTCCAACACCATGTCGGGCGCGGGTTTTGAGGGGCATTCGCTGGCGCAGCGGGTGGCGAGCCAATAGGCGGCAGTGCCGGTTTGGGCGATGGCGCCGTCGAGACCGCTGCGGCCTTTGCCGGTGGCCACGGCCAGCCAATAGCCTTGCTGCTTGAGCGTTTCGAGGCAGGGGATGGCGCTGTCGAACAGGCGCATATTTTGGTTGTTCGGGTTGAGGTAATGGCCTGCGTAGGTCTGCATCAGCTTGTGGCGGGTGGCTTCGTCGGCGTGCGGCGTGAGCGCTTCGACAATCCGCGCCAGGCTGTAGCCGATGAGCGGGCGGATGCTGTCGGCGGCGGGCGCGTCCATGCCGTGTTCTTCAAACGCGGCCTGCATGGTGGCGATAATCGGGCTGGTGGTGTCGGCGAGCGTGCCGTCCCAGTCGAAGATGATGAGTTTGGGTTTCATGGTTTCCTTTCAGACGGCCTGATCGTTCGGCTTGAGACCTTTGTAAAAAAACATTGTCGTACCCGCGCAGGCGGGTGCCTAGTGCAAAGCGCAGCTTTGCTTGTCTGCCTATTTTTATGATTCTGAAAGTCTGATATAAATCATATGGTTGTAGATTTTTAGGGCTGGCAGGTTTGAGCTGAAACTATGCTTCAGACTGGGCACCCGCCTGCGCGGGTGCGACAGGCAGGGGAATTTTGCAAAGGTCACGGCTTGAAATTATGCTCTATCCGCCACATTAAAAATACAGCAACAGCAGTCAGAATAACGCTGTTTTTCACGATTTCAAAAAGAGTGTGCTCATGGTAAGCAAAAAACGCCAAACCGCAGATGAAGATGGCGGCGGCACGGAAGTAATGCCGGCGGGAATGGCGGATTTTTATGCGCACAAATAAAACCAGCGAGCCCATCCATGCCGCTGCCCACAGGTCGCGGACGCTGATGTGGCTGTCTTGCAGCCAAGAGCTGGATAATGAAACGGCGGCAAACAGCAAGCCGTATAGTAATACGGACTTACGTTCGGGCGGGGATTCTTTTTTGTCGCTCGGCGTTCTCATTTTTTTCTTGGCAATCTGTCTGTTATCCGGGCCGTCTGGAAAACAGTTTCAGACGGCCTCAAGGTTTTCATTTTCCGGTGCAAAACGTGCCACCAAGTTTGCCATCTTTTCCGCTTCGGGTTGCTGCATCTGCCGCAAACCCGCCACAATGCCCCGGCGGTTGTCGGCGGGCTGGTTTTGGCTGAGTTTGTATTTGCCTTCGATGCGCTCAATCGGTATTTCAAAGCAAACGATGGCGCGGCAGAGGGCGTCGATGTAGTCGGCGGGGGCATCGGCGGGTGACCACGGGCGCGGCTGGTTTTGCTCGTGTACGGTGCTGAGTTTATCCAATATGGCGTGTATGGCGGCCTGGTCGCGGATGATGTTCAGACGGCCGCGGATGTGCACGGCCTGATAATTCCAGGTCGGCACGGCTTTGTGGTCGCGTGCTTTGCTCGGATACCAATTGGGGCTGATGTAATGGCCGTTGTTTTGAAAAATCACCAGCCATGCGCTGTCGGGCAGGGCGGTTTGCCAGAGCGGGTTGGCTTTGGCGAAATGGCCGTGCAACGCGCCGAATTCGCTGCCGTCGTCGTGCCACAGCAGCGGCAGGTGGGCGGCTGCTATGCCGTCGGCGCTTTGTGCGATCAAGGTGGCGAGCGGATGGGCGGCGATAAAGGCTTGCAGTTCGGTTAAATCAGATTGTTTGAATTTGGCGGGTGTGTACATGGCGCATCCTTGCGGCGGTTTCACCATAGTGAAAAAACTTACTTTACGTGAGTTCGGGATAAGCAAATGAAATATCTTTTGATTTTCAGAAATGTATTTCTCCTTGAGGTAGGCAGAATCCGCAAGGATTCGTCATTCCCGCGCAGGCGGGAATCCAGTCGTCGAGTTTCAGAAACCTTGAAAACATTACGGAAATGTCAGGCTTCTGGATTCCCGCCTGCGCGGGAATGACGAAAATCTGGCGATTTTCTGTCTGTGGGGATGCGTAAATTTCTGAAAATAATAAGAATATCTTAAACGCTTATCCCGAATTCACGTTACTTTAATACAAGGCAGCAAGCCGCAGACATTACAGATAGTACGGCAAGGCGCAGCAACGATGTATCAATCTAACGAAACGACTATACTTGTACTGTCTTCGGCTTGCTGCCTTGTATTAAAGTAAGTTTTTCTACTATAAGGCCGTCTGAACGCTCGAATGGCCTGAAACCTGAAATCCTGACGGCTATGGTCACACAACAGGGGCGGCAATACAAGAGGGGCGGCTAGCGGTTTTGCAGCGGGCTGCGCAGGTGCTGCCATTCCCGTTCGGCATCCTGAACCAGCTCGCTGGCGGAGCAGCCCAAACCGTCGGCCAGTTTGAAGATAATCACCAGCGAGGGCTGCTGCTGGCCGAGCTCGAGGGTGCTGATGTATACGCGCTGGATGTCGGCTTCGAAAGCCAGCTGTTCCTGCGTCAGTTGCTTTTGTTTTCTGCGTTTGCGTAGCGCTTTGCCAAAGGCGGTGGGGATGGCGTCCAAAATGTTCTCCTACAATTGTAGGAATTTCATCAGTATGCTATGCTGATGTCTTCATATGATTATATGAATAATAGCTTTCACATCATTATTTATTCTTTTTACATAAATGCAGAATGAATTGCAAGGGTTTCAATGCGCAACTGTTGCATGTGGAGCTATAGTCGGAGAAATGAGATTCTGATACAAGGCGAGCCAACGCCTTAACAGAACTCATTTCTCCGACTGTATCCGGTGAGCCATCGCTTCGAATGACAGCCGGGCAGGGCAGCTGTTGCCCGATTAATGGGGTACAACCGTGGCGCTTGCGCCACCAAACGCAAGGCCGTCTGAAAACTGTTTTTCAGACGGCCTTGATTCCTTTTATGAAAGAAGTCGGACGGATAAATGAGGTAGTTGACAGGATTGCTTTGCAGGTTTGGATTAATGCCGTCTGAACGCTTTCAGACGGCCTTGCTTTTTATTGGTGCGCCAACACGGTAATCAACTGCGCCAACTCCTGCGGCAGCGGCGCAATGAGTTTCAACGGCTCGCCGGTCAGCGGGTGCGTCAGGTGCAGCTCGGCGGCGTGCAGAAACATCCGTTTCAGGCCGATTTTTTGCAGGCGTTTGTTGGCCTGATAATCGCCGTAGCGTTCGTCGCCCGCGATCGGGCAATTTTGCGACTGCATATGCACGCGGATTTGGTGGGTGCGGCCGGTTTTCAGCGTGGCTTCGACATAGCTTAAATCGGAAAGGCCGATTTGGTGCAACACGCTGCCGCTGTAGCGATCCAATACGCGGAAGATGGTGTGCGCCGATTGGCCTTCTTCGCTCACGCGCACCATTTTTTCGCCTTGCGCGCCGGTGTATTTAAACAGCGGCAGTTTGACGTGGATTTTGTCTTGCGCGAGTTTGCCCACGCCCAGCGCGAGGTAGATTTTTTTCGGGTGGTCGTTGCGGATGGCTTCGTGCAGCTTCACCAGAGCGCTGCGTTTTTTGGCAATCATCAAGAGGCCGCTGGTGTCTTTGTCGAGGCGGTGGACGAGTTCCAAATATCTTGCTTTGGGGCGGGCGCGGCGGATTTGCTCGATGACGCCGAAGCTCACGCCGCTGCCGCCGTGCACCGCCACGCCGCTGGGCTTGTTGATGACCAACATGGCATCGTCTTCGTAAACAATCTCGAATTCTCTTGCAGGCGCGGCTGATTGGTTTTCAGACGGCCTCTCTTTTTCGGCAATGCGGATGGGCGGAATGCGCAGCAAATCGCCGCATTCGATGCGGTCGGTGGGCTTGCAGCGTTTTTTGTTCAGCCGCACTTCGCCCGCGCGGATGATGCGCTGGATGTGGCTTTTGGGCACGCCTTTGAGGATTTTGATGAGGAAGTTGTCGAGGCGCTGGCCCGCGTCGTCTTCGGCGATGGTGAGATGGTTCACCAAGTCTTTGCTAATTGTCGGCATTTTCTCTATAATCCGTTAACGGTTTCGTCTCAATTCGAGGCCGTCTGAAACATGAAAACCATGTCAGGCGAAAACCGCGCCGGCCGCATCAAAACAAGCGGCGGCAATTGTGAATAGAAATATTTTATATTAAAAACGCACTCCACAAAGCATTTCCTTTGCCCGGCTTCAAGCCAGGCGGGCAAAGCGGTAGTTAAGTTTGACCTTTTCGGCAGGTGTCCGCCCGGGCGTAAGACGCATTGCGCAGCTTTCAGGCCGCGATTGCCGCCGAACGATGAATAAGAAGCGACGGCTCCGATTTTCAGCCTGCCGCCCGCATAAACGGCGGCAGGTTTGGCACATTTTGTTTGATGTGCTGCGTTCTTTTTGAAAACTTCTTAATCCGGAATACTGCCCCACACGCCGTTTCAGACGGCCTGACCATTGGCGGCAACACAAGTGTCGAATACTGATTACACGCCTCGTGGGTGCAATAACGAGGTTGTTAAACATGAAACGTATGTTATTCAATGCCACGCAGGCCGAAGAGCTGCGCGTGGCGATTGTCGATGGGCAAAACCTGCTGGATTTGGACATCGAAACGCTGGGCAAGGAACAGCGCAAAGGCAATATCTACAAGGGTGTGATTACCCGCATCGAGCCGTCGTTGGAAGCGTGTTTCGTCGATTACGGAACCGACCGACACGGCTTTTTGCCGTTTAAGGAAGTGTCGCGTTCGTATTTTCAGGATTACGACGGCGGCCGCGCCCGCATTCAAGACGTGCTCAAAGAGGGCATGGAAGTCATCGTGCAGGTGGAAAAAGACGAACGCGGCAACAAAGGCGCGGCGCTCACCACCTTTATTTCTCTGGCAGGCCGCTATCTGGTATTGATGCCGAACAATCCGCGCGGCGGCGGCGTATCGCGCCGCATTGAGGGCGAAGAGCGTCAGGAATTGAAAGCGGCGATGGCCGAGTTGGACGTGCCGCGCGGCATGAGCCTGATTGCCCGCACCGCCGGCATCGGCCGCAGCGTCGAAGAATTGCAATGGGATTTCAACTACCTGTTGCAATTGTGGCAGGCCATCGAAGAAGCGGGCAAGGCGCATCACGAGCGGTATCTGCTGTTTATGGAAAGCTCGCTCTTGATCCGCGCCGTGCGCGATTATTTTCGCCCCGACATCGGCGAAATTCTGGTCGACAACCAAGAAGTTTACGAGCAGGTTTCCGAGTTTATGAGTTATGTGATGCCGAACAATGTCGGCCGTCTGAAACTCTACGAAGACCACACGCCGCTGTTTTCCCGTTTCCAAATCGAGCATCAGATTGAGAGCGCCTTCTCGCGCAGCGTCAGCCTGCCCTCGGGCGGCGCGATCGTCATCGACCATACCGAAGCGCTGGTGTCGGTGGACGTGAACTCCGCCCGCGCCACCCGCGGCGCCGACATCGAAGACACCGCCTTCAAAACCAATATGGAAGCCGCCGAAGAAGTCGCCCGCCAAATGCGCCTGCGCGATCTCGGCGGCCTGGTGGTGATCGACTTTATCGACATGGAAAACCCCAAGCACCAGCGCGACGTGGAAAACACCTTGCGCGACGCGCTCAAAAAAGACCGCGCCCGCGTGCAAATGGGCAAACTTTCCCGCTTCGGCCTGCTCGAGCTTTCCCGCCAGCGCCTGAAACCCGCGCTGGGCGAAAGCAGCCACGTCGCCTGTCCGCGCTGCGCCGGCACCGGCGTCATCCGCGGCATCGAATCGACCGCGCTGCACGTGTTGCGTATCATTCAGGAAGAAGCGATGAAAGACAACACCGCCGAAGTGCACGCGCAAGTGCCGGTGGATGTCGCCACTTTCCTGCTCAATGAAAAACGCGCCGAGCTGTTCGGCCTTGAAGAGCGCCTCGACGTATCCGTATTCCTGATTCCGAACATCCACCTCGAAAATCCGCATTACGACATCAGCCGCGTGCGCAACGATGACGTGGAAGAAGACGCCGCGCCGAGCTACCAGCGCGTGGTCGAGCCGGAAAAAGAAGAAAGCGCCCCGTTTGGCAGCGAAAAAGCCAAAGCCGCCCGCCTCGAGCCTGCGGTCAAAGGCGTGAAACACACCCAGCCCGCGCCGATTGTGAACGAAGCCGCGCCGGAAAAATCGTGGTGGGACAACCTCAAGACCTGGTTCGGCAAGCTGTTCGGCAACGCGCAGGCGCCTGAAAAAACCGAGCCGGTGAAAGCCGAAAGCAGCGCAAGTGCACGCAGCAGCAACCGCCGCAATCAAAACCGCCGCCAAAACCCGCGCCGCAACAACAGCAAACGTCAGGACAGCTCTGAAAAAGCCGACAGCATCGAGAGCGGTGAGGGCAAAGACAGCGCGGGCAACAAGGAAAACAGCCGCAACAACCGCCGCAATCCAAATAACGGCAACGAGCGCGGCAGCCGCCAGAGCAATCAGAATGCCGAACGCCGCAACAGCGACAAAGGCAGCAACGGCAGAGCCGACAAGACCGAGAGCGAAGCCGCCAACGCAGCGGAAGGCCGCAATGCCCAACAGGGCGAGCAGCAAAACCGCCGTTCGCGCAACAACCGCAACAACCGCCGCGACGAAGAAGCCAAAGAAGTGAAGGCCGTTGCCGCCGCAGTGGCAGCCGAGCCGCCGCGTGAAACCGCCGTTGAAACCGCGACCCATGAAGAGCCGCTGGTGGTGCGCGTCGGTGAAGAAGCGGATGCGGGCGAAAACAAAAGCAACCGCCGCCGCAACAACAGTAACGAGCGCAACCGCAACCAGCGTGAACGCAGCCGCAACAGCAAAAAACGCAATATCCCGTCTGCCGCCAAAATCGAGCAATATCTGATGATTGAAGAAGCCGGAGACAAAGTGCGTGATGCCGTGGCGCATGTGTTTGGCGAGCGCGCGCCAGCAACCATTGCAACAGAAACCGCAGTGGCCAACAACGAACCGCTGACCGTGGTGTTGCCGGCTATTGAGCCGGAAGCCGACAGCGCCGTTGCAGGCTTGTTTGCCATCGAATCCGAGCCGGAAAGCCAAGTTGCCGTCGGCGGCGGTGCGGCAGATGAAGCGCAAAGCGAACAGGCCGTAGTGAGCAGCGCCGCCGACAACGTGCGCGCCGCCGTCGCCCTGGTAACCGGTGACGCAGCAGCACCTGCAGAGCAGGCTGTAGCCGCAGAGGCTGACGAAGCAACCGCAGAGACCGCCGTTGCAGCCGAGCCTGTTGCCGCCACGCCCGCAGCCTCTCCGGCGCGCGCCGATTTGAACAGCTTCGATTTGGGCGGCCTGGTATTGGTGCAAACCCGTGCCGAGGCCGTCGCCGAAGCCGCACAACGCGTCCAGCCCGACCTTCCGCAAGGCCCGCGCCGCGCCGATGTGTCGAAAGTCGAAACCGCCGCCGTCAGCGATGAGCCGCTGGTTCAGGTAGAAACCGCCAAATAAGCCGGTTTTGCCTGCAAAATAAAAGCCCGATTGCGCCAGCAATCGGGCTTTTCAAACCTTTCAGACGGCCACAAACCTTTCAGACGGCCACATTCGGCCTGAGACTTTTGCAAGAAAACAACCGTCGCACCCGCGCAGGCGGGTGCCCGGTCTGAAGCAACGCTTCAGCTCAAACTTGTCAGTTCTGGAAATGCGCAAGACAATGATTAATAATGGATTTTTAGAATAGTAAAAATAGGCAGACAAGCAAAGCTGAGCTTTGCACTAGGCACCCGCCTGCGCGGGTGCGACGGGCAGGGGAATTTTGCAAAGGTCTCAGCCTTGCAGCTTTTCAGACGGCCTCTGTGGTTATTCCGGACAGTATAGTGAAAAAACTTACTCTACTGCCGCGTTGCTGCGCCTAGCCGTACTACTTGTACTGTCTTCGGCTTGCTGTCTTGTATTAAAAATTAAGTTTTTCCACTATAGTGTGCCTGCGCGGGGGTAGCGTAGCGGACTTGCGAAGTTCATGACGAATCCTTGCGGATTCTGTCTGCCTCAAGGAGAAATATAGCCGTTCCGTTAGTTTGATACAGCATTGCCGTACTATCTGTACTGTCTGCGGCTTGCTGCCTTGTCTCAATCTAAATTGAAACGACTATACATTTCTGAAAATCAAAGGATATTTCATTTGCTTATCCCGAACGCGCGTTAAATAAAAAAAGCAACGGCATCTGCCGTTGCTTTTTCTTGCCGTCTGAAACAGGCCGGATTAGTCCAGATTGCCCAATACGATGCGCAACATGCGGCGCAGTGGTTCGGCGGCGCCCCACAAGAGTTGGTCGCCGACGGTGAAGGCGCTGATGTATTCGCCGCCCATGCCCATTTTGCGGATACGGCCGACGGGCACGCTCAGGGTGCCGGTGACTTTGGCGGGGGTCAGTTCCTGCATACTGGCTTCTTTTTCGTTGGGCACGACTTTCACCCAATCATTGGCCGAGGCGAGCAGGGCTTCGATTTCGGCCAGCGGCAGGTCTTTTTTCAGTTTCAGGGTGATGGCCTGGCTGTGGCAGCGCATGGCACCGACGCGCACGCAGAGGCCGTCGATGACGGTGGGGTTGGCGCTGCGGCCGAGGATTTTGTTGGTTTCCACATGCCCTTTCCATTCTTCTTTCGACTGGCCGTTGCCCAAATCGGCGTCAATCCACGGAATCAGGCTGCCCGCCAGTGGCACGCCGAAATTGGCTTGCGGATAGCTGTCGCTGCGCAGGAAATCGCTCACTTTGCGGTCGATGTCGAGAATGGCGCTGGCGGGGTCGGCCAGTTCGGCGGCAACCTGGCTGTGCACCGCGCCCATGCCTTCAATCAGCTCGCGCATGTTTTTCGCGCCTGCGCCGGATGCGGCCTGGTAGGTCATGCTGGTGGCCCATTCGACCAGATCGTTTTGGAACAGGCCGCCGAGCGCCATCAGCATCAGCGACACGGTGCAGTTGCCGCCGATGTAGTTTTTGACGCCGTTTTTCAGGGCTTCATCAATCACATTGCGGTTGACCGGATCGAGCACGATGACGGCGTCGTCGTTCATACGCAATGAAGAGGCGGCATCAATCCAGTAGCCCTGCCAGCCGCTGTCGCGCAGCGGTTGGAACACGGCTTTGGTGTAGTCGCCGCCCTGGCAGGTGACGATGATGTCCATTTTGGCCAGTTCGGCAATATCGTTGGCATCGAGCAGGGTTTTGGCGGCCTGGCCGAAATCGGGTGCTTGGCCGCCGACGTTGGAAGTGGTGAAAAACACGGCTTCGGGGATGTGGGCGAAGTCGTTTTCTTCCTGCATGCGCTGCATCAATACCGAGCCGACCATGCCGCGCCAGCCTACGAATCCTACTTTCATTGCAAATGCTCCTTGAGGTGAATTGTTGACAAAATATTTATGATATTAAGGAATCTGTTTTAACTCTTTGCGGGGGAAAAGTAAAGGTTTTTATGAGCAATCATCAAAAAAAGAGTGTAAATGGATGATGGGGTTTATTTTGGGTTATGATTGAGCAATGGATAAGAGTTTGACGGAGCCGGTTTTGCCCGACAGAAAGAGGAAAAAATGAACGAACTGAATATCAACGGAATGCAGTTGCCGACAGAGGAGGTTGTGGACGTGGAACCGGCCTCGCCGTGGCGGCGCATCGGTGCCTATCTGTGGAATGTTATCTTGTCGACGCTGGCTTGCCTGCCGCTGGTGGGGGCGGTTGTGTCTTCGCTGCCGGGCGACTACGGGGCGCGGGCGCAGGGCATGGAGGATGTCGAGGCACTGGCGGCGACCGACTGGTCGATGCCGTGGCTGATCGGCGGGGCGCTGGTAATCTTGGCGTATACGGCCTTGCAGCTGTGGTGGATGGCGCGCGACGGCCAGTCGGTCGGTAAAAAAATCATGCGTATCCGCGTGTTGCGCACGGATGGCCGCAATCCCGGCTTTTGGGGCACGGTGATTATGCGGGAGATGGTTTACAATATTTTGGTGATGGTGGTGGCCACGGTGGCCGGTTTTTTGGCGATATTGCTGACGGGCAGCCCGGAAGATGCGGCGGACAATATTGCCAATCTGGTGTCGATGCTGTTTACGCTGGCTTGTCTGGTGATGCTGTTTAACCGGAATAAAGACCGCCGCACGCTGCAGGATTACCTGGCCAATACGGTGGTGGTGCAGTTGCCCAAGCGCTGACGGCAAGCAGAAAGAAGGCCGTCTGAAAGCCGCCACCGGCCGGGCTTTCAGACGGCCTGTGTATTTGCGCTGCTTTGCCGTATTGGTTTGAAAAAGAGGTCGTCTGAAACGCACGTTCCAGACGACCTCTTGAGCTGACTCGTTAAGCAAAGATTGTTCATCCTTTATAGTCGGAGAAATGAGATTCTGATACAAGGCGAGCCAACGCCGTAGCAGAATCTATAGTCGTTTCAATTTAGCTTGATACAGCGTTGCTGCGCCTAGCCGTGCTGTCTGCACTGTCTGCTGCCTTGTCTCAATCTAAATTAAAACGGCTATAATTTCTTCGACTTTATTTCAATTTGCAGGTATTGATGCCTAACACTTTATACAGCCCGCACCAGCCGAGCAGACCCGTGGCCAGCGGCAGTATGCCTATCCAGCCCCATGCGGTTTGCGGGCCGACAAACACCAGCGAAATCAATACCAGGCCGATGATGATGCGCACTGCGCGGTCGGCACCGCCGACATTTTTGCAAGTTTGGCAAGCCATTTTGTGTTCCTCCTGATTTTCCGTATGCCCGGGGGTTTCAGACGGCCTCAATCTGATATAGCGAAATAAAATAAGAAATCTACTGCGTTAGCTGCGTCTTGCCGTAGTGTTTGTACTGTCTGCGGTTTGCCGCCTTGTATCTTTCTTATTTATTTCGCTATGATCGATAAGGCCGAATCCATAGAATTATAATAACATGATTTTTAAATATCACAAACAAAGATTGCTGTTTTTTCATAAAAAACCTACAATGCCATCATGAAACCGAACCCCGACACCATTTTGCAGGACATGCTGCAAAACACCGCCAAAGCCGCCGCGCTTCTGAAGCTGATTGCCCATCCGCACCGGCTGATGATTCTGTGTCTGCTGATTGAGAGCGAGAAAAATGTCACCGAGCTGGTGGAAGCCATCGGTATCAACCAGACTGCGGTGTCCAACCACCTCGCCAAGCTGCGCAGCGAAGGCGTGGTAGAATACACGCGCTACCACCGCGTGCTGCAATACCGCATTACCTCGCCCGAAATCGAGGCCATTATCAATACCCTGCACGATATTTACTGCCCGTAAGCCGCCCACGGCCGCAAGCGTGCGCAGCGCGGCAACACGGTGAAGCATCGGTTTTTTTACCGCCATATGCCATCCAAACCGCAGGCCGTCTGAAACCTGAATCAGAAAGCCCCCGTTTTATCTTGATTATTCTGACCGGAAATCCATGAAAATCGCCACCTGGAACGTCAACTCCCTCAACGTGCGCCTGCCGCACGTGCAAGACTGGCTGCAACAGCACCAACCCGATATCCTCGCCCTGCAGGAGCTCAAGCTCGATCAAGACAAATACCCCGCCGCCGTGTTTCAGATGGCCGGCTGGCATACTGTCTGGAGCGGCCAGAAAACCTACAACGGCGTCGCTCTCATCAGCAAATACCCGCCCGAAGACTTGCACACCGGCCTGCCCGGGCTGCCCGACGACCCGCAGCGGCGCGTGATTGCCGCCACGGTGAACGGCGTGCGCGTGGTGAATGTGTATTGCGTCAACGGCGAAGCGCTCGACAGCCCCAAATTCGAATACAAACAGCAATGGTTTGCCGCGCTCACCGATTTTGTCCGCGACGAGCTGACCCGCCACGACAAGCTGGTGCTGCTCGGCGATTTCAACATCGCCCCCGCCGATGCCGACTGCTATGACCCTGAAAAATGGCATGAGCAAATCCATTGCTCCGGCATCGAACGCAGCTGGTTCCAAAACCTGCTGGATTTGGGGCTTGTCGACAGCCTGCGCCAAATCCACCCCGAAGGCGCGTTTTACACCTGGTGGGATTACCGCGGCGCCATGTTCCAACGCAAACTCGGCCTGCGCATCGACCACCTGCTGATTACCCCGGCTTTGTCGGCAAGCCTGCAAGATGTGCAGGTAGACACCGAGGCGCGCGCCCGGGAGCGCCCGAGCGACCACGCGCCGGTGTGGGCGCAATTTGGCTGACAGACTCAAGCAGGCTTTAAAACAGAGAGGCCGTCTGAACCTTTTCATTCAGACGGCCTCTCTGCTTTTTGGAAAAACCGCGGCAATCAGGAAGCGGCAGGCGTGTGGTCTGCCAGGGTGAGGCGCAGTTTTTTCAACTGCTGCCATGCCTGCGCTTTCAACTGCGGTTGGCGCAGCAGGCGGGCGGGGTGGGGGATGATGAAATACGGGATGCCGCGACAGAGCGCTTCAATCGCCGCGGCCTGCTCGGGCTTTTGGAATACCTGCCCCAGCAGCAACACCGCCTTGGCTTGCGACAGCGCCAGCTCGGCCTGCACGCGCGGCAGGGCGGCGCGGATGTCGGCATCGGCAGGATTGGGGCTGAACACGGGCGCATCCTGCACCCAGCTGGTCTTGTGGGCGTCGGCGGCGCGTAGGCCGATGGCGGCGAGCATGTTGTCCAGCAACACGCCCACGCTGCCGCTGAACAGCTGGCCGTTGACGCTGTCTTCCGGTGCGGGGCAGATGCTCACCACCATGATTTGCGCCTGCGTCACTTTACCTGCCAGCGCCTGCACCAGCGCGGCTTCGTCATCGGCTGCGCTGACGGGCGCCGGTATGGGTTCGGCAGGCGCAAGGGCTTTTTCAGACGGCTCCTCCACTGCCGCACTCGTTGCCGCTTGCACGCCGCCCACGGCGGCAATGGCCGCGCGGCGCGCATGGCTCGGCGCGGTTGCAGGGGCTGCGGCTGCGTTGGCGGCCGGCGCAACGGCCGGCGGTGAATCTGTTGCTTTGGCGCGTGTTGCTTCGGCTGCGGCAGGCAGCACTTTGGCGCCGCGCTGGAGCCACATTGGCCCCAAGCCCAACGCTTCGTGCAAATGCAGATAACGGGTGCTCAGCATAATTTCTCCATCCAGAGCGCATCTTCGCTGCCGCCGTCGGGCAGGCGGTAATAGGCTTTGCGGCGGCCGCATTCGGCAAAACCGTGTTTGCGGTACAAGGCTTGCGCCGCTTCGTTGCCCGCGCGCACTTCCAAAAACAAACGGTTTACCTGCTGCATTGAGGCCGTCTGAAACCAATGCGCCAGCAAGCGCGCGGCGACACCGCGGCGGCGGCATTCGGGCGCGGTGGCAATCAGATGCAGTTCCGATTCCTCAAATAAGGTTTGCCAAACCACAAACCCGGCGATGCGACCATCCTGCTCAATCAGCCAGACTTCATCGTGGCGGCTGTCTAAGGCCGTCTGAAACTGCGCCGCCGACCACGGCGACGGATTGCCTGCCGCATCAATCCGCGCCAGCACATCGCAGTCGGCGGCAACGGCGCGGCGCAGCATCACGCCCCCGCCTTGCGCGCTGCCTGCTCTTTGGCGGTGAGGGCGATTTTGTTGCGCACATACAGTAACTCCGCCTCTGCCGCGGTGGTGACGGCATAACGCCCCGTTTGCGCCAAAGCCAGATAATCGGCGGCGGTCGGCATTTGTGCCGAACCCTCAAACGGCGGCGCATCGGCGAGCGCAAACGCATTGCCGATGCCTTGCGGATTTGCCGCGCCTTCGGGCAATTCGATTTCCGCCGCCTTGCCGACACGGTAGTCGCCCAAACGGCGCGGGCTTGCGGTGTCGAACCAGGCGTAAAACACCTCGCCCATGCGCGCATCCGTCGCCGCCAACACCCATTCCGCCTCGATTTGATGCGCCACCGCATCCAAACACGGCACGCCGATTAAAGACGTGGCAAACGGCGTGGCCAAACCTTGCGCCACGCCCGTGCCGATGCGCAGGCCGGTAAACGCCCCCGGCCCCTGCGCATACACAATCGCGCCCAAATCCGCCGCGCCTATGCCCGCCTCGGCAAACAGCTCGCCGATTTGCGGCAAAACCAATTCAGACTGGCGCGTGCCGACATCGCTGTGGCGCAACAGCGTTTGACCGTCGGCTTGTAAGGCCAGCGAGAGAAAATTCGTGCTGGTGTCGATGGCGAGAACAGGGCGGGAAAAATCGGCGTGCATGGCGGTTTCGGGTTGAACGGACAGGCTGCATTATAGCATTGCCGCGCCTGTATTTCAGACGGCATGATGGTTTTTTGCGGAGCTTTCAGACGGCCTCACTGCATCCGGATATGCCCGGATTATTTTGAATTTTCAGATTTTATTGTTGCTAAAACATTATGCGATGTGCTGTTCCAATTCGATTTTCCGTTCAAACAGATTTTGAATTCCGCTTTGGTGGCTGATGCCGATGCAGAGGCAGTCGGGCAGTTGCTGTTTGAGCATTTGCATCAGGGCGAGGGCGGCTTGTTCGTCGAGTTGGTTGGTGGCTTCGTCGAGAAACAGGATTTGCGGCGGGTTGAGCAGGGCGCGGGCGAGGCTGAGACGTTGTTGTTCGCCGCCGGAGAGGATTTTGTGCCATTCTGCTACTTGGTCGGGCGTGTCGGCGAGCCGTTCCAATCCGACTTGTTGTAGGGCGCGGCAGATTTTTTGGCTGTCGCTGCTTGCGGGATGCGGGTAGCTGATGACGGTGCGCAGGCTGTCTTGCGGCAGATAGGGGCGCTGGGGCAGGAAAAGGACATGGCGGCCGCCGAGACGGAAGCGGCCTTGATGGTAGGGCCAAAGGCCGGCGAGGGTGCGCAAGAGGGTGGATTTGCCGATGCCGCTTCTGCCTTGCAGCAGCAGCCATTGCGGGGCGGCGGCTTGCAGGGTGATGTTGTGCAGGAGCGGGCGGCCCTCGGCGGTGTGGAGGGTGAGCGATTGAATATCAAGGTGGGCGGGGTGGTTTTCGGCTACGGGTGCGGGAATGGCGGCGGTTTCGCTGTTTAATGCCGTCTGAAAACCGGCGAGCCGTTCGACCACGGCCGCCCATTCGATGATGCGTTTGTAGTAGTCCATAAACCAGCCGAAGCCGTCCTGCACATTGCCGAAGGCGCTGCGTGCCTGCATCATGTCGCCAAACGTCATGCTGCGGGCGAGGTAGAGCGGCAGGGTGGCGAAAATGGGGATAAACATGCTCAGGCGCAAATAGGCGGCTGTGAAACTTTCCAGCTTGAATTCGCGCCCGATCAGCGCACGCCAATTGTGTTTGATGCGGGTAAAACGCTGTTGCAGACGGCTTTGCTCGATGGTTTCGCCGTGGTAGAGGGCGATTTGTTCGCTGTGGTCGCGGATGCGCAATAAGGTGGCGCGATAGTCGGCTTCGCGGTGCTGGCGTTCGACGTTGAGCGTTTGCAGTTTATGGCCGATTAAGTGGGTGATGAGGGTGCAGAAAAGCGAATAAACCAGCGCCACCCAAACGAGATAGCCGTGCAGGGTGAAGCTGTGGCCGCCGACAGCAAAGGTCTGCACGCCGGAGAGCTGCCATAAAATCGCCACGAATGCGCCGAGTTTGGCGGCATTCATGATGAAGTATTTGAACAAATCTATGCTTTTTTCGGATAAAAGATAGATGTCTTCGGCGATGCGCTGGTCAGGATTGTCGGGTTCGCCGCTGATTTGCAGGCGGTAGTGGCGGTGTTGCGAGAGCCAATGCTGCTCGAATTGGCGGCTGAGGTGTTCGCGCCAGCGGAATAGCAGGGCTTTGCGCAACCAGTTGCCGCAGGCGACAAAGGCGACAATCAGGGCGATGTAGCCGAGATAGCGGAACACCAGCAGGGGCATCACGCTGCCGTTGAAATCCGCCAGCGCGTCGTAGAAGGTTTTGTTCCACTCGGTAATCCGCACGCTGACATTGACGATGGCGAGCGCAAAGCCGATGACGGCGGCGAGCAGCAGCCATTCGCGCCATTGGTTTTTGCGAAACCAAAACGGTGCGGCGAGGGTGAGGAAGCGTTGGATGGTGTTCATTTTTGAGCATCGGGCAAACGGGTTGAGGCCGTCTGAAACATGGTTGGATGGTTTTCAGACGGCCTCAATCAGGCGGGTTTAAAATTTCCAGTCGAGCTTGAAGCTGAGGTTGCGCGGTTCGCCGTAGAAATTATTGATGCCCAAGGTGCGCACGCGGTTGTTTTCGTAATAACGCCGGTCGGTGAGGTTGCTGCCGATTAAGGCCAATTGCAGGTTTTTGCTCGGACGGTAGCTCAGATTGGCGTTTAATAAGGCATAGCCGCCCTGACGCACGCTGTATATGCTGGCGGCTTTGCTTTGTACGTTGAGGCCGCCGCCCAGCGTCCATTTGCGGCTGTCGAAGGGCAGGCGGTAGCTGGTGTAGAGGCGGAGCAGGTGGCGCGGGGTAAAGGTGCTGAAATTGCTGCCGCCCAAGTAGCGGCTGCTTTCGGTGGTTTTGTATTTGCTGTTGTTGAAGGTGTAGCCCGCAAACAATTTCCAATTTTCGTTCATGTCGCCGGAGATTTCCACATCGAAGCCGCGGCTTTGTGCTTTGCCGAATGAGGCGTAATAGCCGCCGTCTTTGTGGTTTTGGTCGCTGACATAAACCGGACGGTTTTTCTGTTCGACGTGGAACAGCGCCACAGCGGTATTCAGACGGCGGTTGAACCATTCTCCTTTCCAGCCGATTTCATAGTTGTTGCCCATCAGCGGCGCGAGGGTGTTGCCGTTGTAGTCTTTATTGCTCTGCGGTTTGAAAATGCTGGTGTAGGAGGCATACAGGCTTTGCGAGGGCGTAAGGTCGTAAGTGATGCCGAGATATGGCACAAAGCGGTTGTGGCGGTTGGCGCTGTATTCGTCGGTATCCGAATCGGCGCGGCCGTTCCACCAGTTGTAGTCGGTGAGGCTGTCGGCACGCCAGCGGGTATAGCGCGTGCCTGCAATCAGGTGCAGCTTGTCGGTGGCATGGAAACGTGTGCCCAGCATCAGGGCGTGGGAGCGGATGCGGGATGTGTAGAACACTTGGTCGGCATAGTTTGACCAGTCGGGCGCGGCAATTTCGTTGCCGGTGAAGGTGTAGGGATCTTGGGTGGTGCTGTTGCGGATGCGCTGCCAAGTGGTGTTGTTTTTCTCGTGCGAATAGGTATAACCGGCAAACACGTCGTGACGGCGGCCAAACAGCCCGTATTTGCCGTTCAGGTTTAATTGCAGGGCGGTTTGACGGCCTTTGTTGATGTAGCGTTGCAGGTTTTGCGTGTTAAGGGTGCCGCCGGCAGTCAGGCCGCTGTAGTCGGTGGCGGCATTGTAAATGGCGGCGAAACGGCTGTCGGAATCATTGTTGTAATGATTGATTTTGGCGCTCAGCTTCCAATCATCATTGAAATAATGTTCCGCTTCGGCAAAAACATTGGCTTTTCTATATTCGGCATTGCTCCAGTTGTAGCCCAAATAGGTATCGCGCGGCAGTCCGGAATCGCTGCCGTCCGCGCCCATCGGAATGCCGTAGAAATCGGGGGTGTAGTCGTTATGCTGATACATCATGCCCGCGGTCAGTTTGGTATCATCGCCGGCATCGGCCTCAACCACGCCGTAAATCATGCCTTTTTTGCCGTCTACATGGTTTTTGAAACTGTTTTCGCGTTCCAATGCGCCGACAAGTCGCCCGCGCACGGTTTGCGCTTCATTCAGGCTGCCTGAAAAATCGCCCGTGCCGCGCACGCTGCCGAAGCGGTCGACGGAGGCCGACAGACTGCGCTGGGTGGTGGCAGTCGGCTTTTTGCGCACCGCATTAATCGTGCCGCCCGGCTCGCTGTTAGCCTGAGTGAGGCCGGTCGCGCCGCGCACCACTTCCACATGGTCGTAAACCGCCAAATCGGTCATGCTCTGGGAATCGCGGTAAGGATTGCCCGAAGCACCGCCCGCCACGGTGGTTGCAACGCCGTCTTCTTCAATCTGGTTGATGTAGAAACCGCGCGACAAATAACGGTATCGGCCGGAATCGCGCACCACATTCACGCCGGTGGTGTTTTTCAATGCGTCTTCCATTTTGCTGATATTGCGGTCGTCCAACTGCGTTTTGGTGATCACACTCACCGATTGCGGCGTTTCTTTCGGCGACAAGGCCAAGCCCGTGGTGGTACGCATGGCGGAGGTGGTGTAGCTGTCGTGGTTTTCGGTGAGGGTGGAACGGCTTTGCCCGCTGACAACCACTTCATTCAGTTCTACACGGCTGTCTGTTTGCGGGGCTTGAATATCGCTGCTGTCGGCTGAGAAAACAGGGGCACTGCTCAAAAGCAGCGCCAAAGTCGTGAGCGGGAAAGTTTTTGGTGTCATAATGGCAAATCTCGAAAAAATTAAAGTTTAGTAATTTTATTACACGACCTTGCTCTTAAGAAACATATAATCTAAATTCAATGAGATTTAACAAATTATGTTGCAAAATAAGAACAATTGCTTTTTCTATTGATTTGCTGGCCATGAACTACATCGGACGTTTTGCCCCCAGCCCCACCGGGCTTTTGCACATCGGTTCGCTCCTGACCGCGCTGGCTTCGTATGCCGATGCGCGTGCCAACGGCGGGCGCTGGCTGGTGCGCATGGAAGACCTCGACCCGCCGAGGGAGATGGCGGGCGCGGCGGACGATATTTTGCGCACGCTCGAAGCCTTTGGTTTCGAGTGGGACGGCGGGGTGGTATATCAGAGCCGTCGCCATGATTTATATCGCGCAGCCTTAGGCCGTCTGAAACAAAAAGGCTTGATTTATCCCTGCGATTGCAGCCGCAAAGACTGGCAGGCGGCGGCGCGGCAGGGGGCGGACGGTTTTGTCTATAACGGCCGTTGCGCCGCGCTCGATTTGCTGCGCCCTTTGCAGAAAGCCCCGGCTTGGCGGATGCGGGTAGCAGATGAAACCATCGGTTTTGACGATGCGGTGGTCGGCCGTTACGCGCAAAATCTGGCGCACGACATTGGCGATTTCGTGCTGTTGCGGGCGGACGGGTTTTGGGCGTATCAATTGGCGGTGGTGGCGGATGATGCGGCGCAAGGCATCACTCATGTGGTGCGCGGGCAGGATTTGCTGGTTTCCACGCCGCGGCAGATTTGGCTGCAACGCTGCTTGGATGAGGCCACGCCGCATTATGCCCATCTGCCGTTGCTGGTGAATGCAGCGGGGCAGAAGTGGTCGAAGCAAACCCTCGCTCCCGCGCTGGATTTGGGCGCGCGGGAAACTTTGCTGCGGCAGGTGATGGGTTATTTGAATCTGCCCGCCGCGCCTGAGGTGGACAAACCGCAAGATTTGCTGGCTTGGGCGGTGGCGCATTGGGCGATGGCCAGAGTGCCGCGGGCGGCGATTGCTACGGAATATAGAGGGAAAACTTAATTCCTACTACGGCGTTGCTGCACCTTGCCGTACTATCTGTACTGTCTGCGGCTTGCTGCCTTGTCTCAATCTAAATTGAAACGACTATATCTGAGACCTTTGTAAAATACCTTTTGCTGCATCGCAAAAGCATCCGCCCCGTCATTCCGGCGCAGGCCGGAATCCATCGCTCGCCATGAAAACCCATTTGAAATCGAATAACTGGATCTTGAAAAAATGGATTCCGGCCTGCGCCGGAATGACGGATGTAATGGATATTTCCAAGAAAAAAGTATTTTGCAAAGGCCTTTATCTGTACTGTCTGCGGTTTGCTGTCTTGTATCGGAATCCAATTTCTCCGACTATAAACCTGAGGCCGTCTGAAAAACATTTCAGACGGCCTCAGGTTTATTCGTTTTCTTCCTGCTCGCTGCTTTCATGGTCGTGCAGGATTTTTTCATACACGGGTTGCGGCAGGTAGCGGCGCACCATATGGCGCCAGCCTTTGGGGCCGACCATGCCTTTGACCATGGTGGACGATACTTCGGCGAATTCGCGCGGCGGCATCAGGAAGACGGTGGAAATCGACGGGCGCAGGTCGCTGTTGATGTAGCGCATCGAACGTTCGTATTCGTAATCGGAGGCGGTACGGATGCCGCGCACGATGAATTGGGCTTCTATGCCGTGGGCGTAGTTGACCAGAAAGCGGTTTTCGAAGGTGGTGATGCGCACATTGGGGAAGATGTCGGTGATGGCTTCGAGCATGGCCATGCGTTCGGCCACGCTGTAAGTGCTTTGCTTGTCGGGGTTGATGCCGATGGCAACGACAAGCTCGTCAAACATGGCTTGCGCTTCGCGTATCATCCATAAATGGCCGTTGGTGGGCGGATCGAAGCTGCCGGCATACACGGCGCGGCGATGGGTGTGGTTCATGGTTTTCGGGGCAGGGTAAGTTTGTTGAAACCGCAGCATAAACGCCTGTTCGGATGATGTCAAAACAAACCAAGGCCGTCTGAACGTTCAGACGGCCTTGGTTTGATATGGTTCAATCTTTATTCTTCACCCGCCAGCGAGGTGAGGATATTCAGCAGGGCGCTGAAGATATTGTAAATCGAGATGAAAATGGTGAGTGCGGCGCTGATGTGGCTGTTTTCGCCGCCGTCAATCACGCTGCGCACCTGCCACATGATCAGCAGCGAGCTGAAAATCACGAAGCCCGCGGAAATGGTGAGGCTGAGCGTGGGGATTTGCAGAAACATATTGGCGACCACGCCCACCATCAACACCACCACGCCGACCATCAGGAAGCGGCCGAGCGCGTTCATGTTCATTTTGGTGCGGCGCGCCATCGCGGCGGCGGTGAAGAAAACGGCGGCGGTCATGGTGGCGGCGATGCCGACGATTTGCGCGCCGTTGCTGAAATTCAGGCTGTATTGCAGCATCGGGCTGATCAATACGCCCATGCCGAAAGTAAACACCATCAGCAAGGCCGCGCCGGTGTTGCTGTAGCGGTTTTTCTCAATAAGGAAGCACATGCCGTAGAAAAAGGCCAATATCACGCCGAAGGAAATCCAGCGGTTGCCGAACATGCTGTAGAGGTTGATGCCCATCTGGCTGCTGAGGAAAGCACCGGCGGCACAGGGGATAAATGAAAGGCCGAGCAGGCTGTAGGCTTTGCGCAGAACGGTGTTTTGCTGCACCGCGCCGACGCCGGCGGGCTGGGTATAATCGTAAACGTCGCGTTGCATGGCGTTTGTTTCCTGAAGTGAGTGTGTGAAAGAAAAAATGATTTTAACAGTAAATCGTGGGTATTGTAGAGAAATTATCGGCAATAGACGGCTGCTGGCGGCATTTATATCCATTTGTATCAGATTGCCCACCACAACAGCAACACCCAGGCCAACACGCTCAGGCTCCATTGCGGCAACAGCTTGTCGAGTGCGGGGCAAGATTGGGCTTTTTTCAGAAAATACAAGTGGATAAACGATAGAGCCAGCAGCGCGGCTTTCAGACGACCTTGCATGGCGGCGTCAAACGCCTGCGGCAGCCACAGCCACCACATCACGGCGGCGGCCAGCAGCAGCGCCGCATGGTAGCGTTTGGCGCGGCGCAGGCCGAGGCGGGCGGCGATGGTGCGCTTGCCGGCGGCCAAGTCGCTGCCGATGTCGCGCATATTGTTGAGGTTGAGCACCATGCTGCACCACAACCCCAACGCGGTGGCGGGCAGCAGGTTGGAAAAGCGGAATTCGCCCGTTTGCAGCCAGGCGCTGCCGAGCACGCCGAGCCAGCCGAAAAACAGCAATACGGCAAGATCGCCGAAGCCGTAATAGCCGTAAGGTTTCACGCCTGCGGTGTAGGAAAAGGCGGCGGCCACGGCGGCGGCACCCAGCAGCAGCCACAAAAGCCAGACGTGCGGATGGGCGGCTTGGATACCCGGCAGCGCCGCCGCCAGCAACAGCACGCCGAGCAGGCAGCAGACGAAGGCGGAAATTTTCAGCGCCGACAGCATGCGGCGCTGGCTGATGCGGCCTGCGGCCACCATGCGCTCCGGCCCTTGCCGCAGCGGTGAGTCGGCGCCGTGACGGGTGTCGCCGTAATCGTTGGCGAAATTGCTGAAAACCTGCAAGGCCACGGCAGTGGCCATGCTCAAGGCCAGAATCAGGCCGTCGAAAGCATCGGCGGCTTTGGCGACGAGGCCGCCGCAGAGGATGGCGGCGGCGGCGAGCGGCAAGGTGCGCAGGCGCGCGGCCTGCAGCCAGTATCGGACAGACATGGTTGTGAGGGAGACAGGTGAACAAGACGTCATGATTATAGTAAGAGGCCGTCTGAAAAAACTTGACGCAGATACAATGACAGCCGCCTACATGCCGTCTGAACGCGGCTGTGTTTCAGCCCAATTGCTGCTGCTTGCCGCTGAGCAGGCGGTGGACGGTTTGCGCCAGTGCGGCCTTGTCGCCGTCGGCGGCGACCGGTTCCAGAAAATACAGCTCCGCCGTGCCCTGCGGCTGGCTGACAATCATTTTGATGGACTGCCACAGGCTGATGTCGCCGTAGTAGGCCGTGTGCGGATTCGGGCTGCTGCCGTCGGGGTTGGGGTAGCGGCAGAGTACGGGCACCAGCGGCACTCCCGCTTCGACGGCGGCCTGGAAAAAGCTGTTTTTGAACGGCAGGATTTCGTGGCCGGTGGAGCTGGTGCCTTCGGGGAACAGCGAAACGGTGTCGCCGTGGCGCAGCGCTTGGGTGACCTGGCCGATTTTCCCGCTGTTGTCGCCGGATTTTCTGCGCCGCGCCACGTAAACGGTTTGTGCCTGCGTGGCCAGATAGCCGATGACCGGCCATTTGGCCACGTCGTCTTTGGCGACGAAGCGGTTGGGGAAAGCGGCGTTGATGGCCATGATGTCGAGCCAGGAGATGTGGTTGCAAATCAGCATCTGCCCGCGGCCTTGGGCGGGCAGGCTGCCGAAGGTTTGCAGCCGCATGCCGCAGCTGGCCAATACGCGGTATGACCACAACTGGATGGCGCGCAGTTTGCGCTGTTTGCTGTAGAAGGGAAACAGGAAAAACATTTCCGCCATGCCGTAAAGCAGGCAGACGGCAATGGCGGCGAGGCGGAAAATAAAGCGCAGGCGGTGCATGGGGTTTATTCCGAAGCGGCGGCAAAGCGTTGTAGGTAACGGGGATTGAGGCGGGTGGTGTCCATCAGAATCAGGATGTCGGCGCAGCGGAATGCTTCATCAAAGCAGGGCTTGCCGCAAAACCAGGCGCCTGCATTCAGGTAGCCTTTAATCAGGGCAGGGCACTCGGGCTCTGCTGCGGGCGTGAGGCTGTCCAGCGCCAACGGGTTGAGCGGGCGCACGCGCCATTGCTCGGGCGCGAGGTATTTTTCTTTGAGGCTGTGATAAAGGGCTGCCGCTTCGTGGCCGCCGTCGGCGGTGCTGATGCTGCCGCAGCCGAGCATGAAACGCAGTTTTTCATCATGCATGAACTTCATCAGGCCTCCCCACAGCAGCATCACCAGGCCGCCGTGGCGGTAATCGGGATGGATGCAGGCGCGGCCGAGCTCGACGGCTTGCGGCAGGATGTCTTGCAGCGGAGCGAGGTCGAATTCGCCGGCGCTATACCATGAACCCACCGCTTTGGCTCCGCTCTCGGTCAGCAGGCGGTAGCAGCCGATGACTTCGCCGCTATCATTGTTGAAGGCGAGCAGGTGGCGGCAGTGGGCATCATATTGATCGATGTCGAGGCCGTTGCTGCTGTGGAGGTCGACGCCCATTTCTTCGGCAAACACGCGGTAACGCAGGCGCTGCGCGGCCTGGATTTCCTGTTCGTTTTCAGCAAGGCGGATGCTGAATTGCTCTGGCGGATTGGATTGTTTAGATGATAATGGCATGTTGTCGGGGTAAAAATCGGCGGGCGTGGGGCAAAACACACCGGGTAATGGCCGGGAGGTGTTTGGAGGGGTAAAACGGGCGGATGTTGTTGCTGTCTGCGGCGGTTTTGCTAGGGGGAAGCCTTGTGCAAACAAACCGCCGCTTTCAGACGCCTTGATGGCGGTGGCCGGATATCCCGTGCAGGCGGGCCAACTGCTGCAAAGCCGCTGCAGACATCCGCCTGCCTGGCTGTGGCTCAGTCTTGCGGGGTGTAGCCCTGAACGTGGTCGGCGCCGTCGCCGAAGAAATAGTTTTCCATCTGTTGGGCGAGGTATTGGCGCGCGCGCGGGTCGGCGAGGCTCAAGCGGTTTTCGTTGATGAGCATGGTTTGGTGGCGCGTCCAGGCGTCCCAGGCTTCTTGCGATACGTTTTCAAAGATGCGTTTGCCCAATTCGTTCGGCAGCGGGGCGAATTTCATGCCGGGGGCTTCTTTGCCCAGTTTGACACATTGAACCATGCGGGTCATGGCGGTTTCCTTATCGTTTTTTATTTCAGACGGCCTTTATTTTAATGGATGGCAGCGGCTTTGTATATCAGCACTTTGGCCAATAAAAATTCGTTACGGCACGGGCAGGCGCATATTGATACAGCATTTACAGCGTGTAGGCAAACACTTTCGATTTGCGGCCGCTTTCGTGGTATTCGCGTTGGCGTTCGGCGGGCAAATCGTCAATCGAGGCCGTCTGAAAGCCGCGTTCGACAAACCATTCGCCGGTGTGGGTGGAAAGAGCGAACAGCGTGCGGATGCCGCGCGCGCGCGCGGCGCGGAAAAGATAGTCGAGCAGGCGCTCGCCGTAGCCGCCGTCTTGCGCTTCGGGCGACACCACCAGACAGGCCAACTCGCCCGCATCGCCGGCGTCGAAGGTTTTCAGCGCTACGCAGCCGTAAATCTGGCGGTCGTGTTCGAGGATGGAGAATTCGCCGATGTGGTTTTCCAGATACTCGCGGCTGCGGCGCAGCAACACGCCTTGGTCTTCCAGCGGGCGGATGAGGGTGATGATGTCGGGAATGTCGCTGCTCTGGGCGGGGCGGATGTTTATAAAGGCGTTTTGCGCCACCGATGTGCCCGCGCCGTGGCGGGTAAACAGCTCGCGGATGAGACTGCCGTCTTCGCGGCCGCCGAGAATCTGCGTGCGCGGCACCTGCTGCTCCACTGCGTTGATGGCGGACAGCAGCAGGCGGCGCTGGTTGGCTTGAACGCGGTTGCCGTCGAGCAGGGCGCGCGCTTCGGCGGCGGAAAGGTTGGTGATGACGCCGCCTGCTTCATCGAGGATACCGGGTTGCTCCACCACGTAAATCAGTTTTTCCGCTTTCAGGGCGGTGGCGGCGGCTTCGGCGATGTCGCCCATGCTCAGGTTGAAGGTTTTGCCGCTGAGCGAGTGGCCGAGCGGACTGATGAGCACCAGCGCGCCGCTGTCGAGACGCTGGCGGATAGATTCTGTGTCGATTTTGCGGATGCGGCCGGTGTAGCCCATGTCGATGCCGTCAAGCACGCCGAGCGGGCGGGCGGAAACGAAATTGCCGCCCGCGATGCTCAAAGCGCGGCCGCGCTGCGGTGCTTGCGAAATGCCGACAGAAAGTGCCGCTTCGATGTCGGCGCGCAGCATGCCGCAAGCCTGCTTGGCGTGAACCAGCGTGGCTTCGTCGGTGATGCGGCGGCCGTTGTGGTATTCGGGCGTCAGGCCGTCGGCTTCGGCCAGTGCGTTGATTTGGCTGCGCGAGCCGTGCACCACCACCAGCCGCACGCCGAGGCTGGCGAGCAGGTTCAAATCGGCCGCCAGCGCGCGCAGGGCGGCGCCTTCGAGCAGGCTGCCCGCAATGCCGATGACCAGCGTTTTGCCGCGCAGATAATTGATGTAGGGTGCGGCTTCGCGAAAGTCGCGCACGAAAAATTCGGAAATATTCATCGCAACAGTATCAGGTAAAAAAGCTGCATAATCAAGACGGTGAGCGCCACCAGCGAAGCGAGCGTCCAGTTGAAGCCTTCTTTTTTGGCGGCGGGCGCATCGGCGCGGGCTTTGGCGGCGGCGGGCAGCATCTCGTCGAGCAGGTCGGCGATTTCGTTTTTCGACAAGGTTTTGCGGCTGCGCACCTGCGGGCCGATGTTGTGCACCAGTTTGACATCGGTGACGGCGGGCGGCAGCGATTCGGCATCGGCATCATCAGGCGTTGCAACCAGATGGCTGCGCGCCTGAAACAGCCCCTCGCATTGGCTGCACACCACGAAACCCTGCGCAACGTTCAGTTGCGCCTCTTTCACCCAAAGCCGGGTCTGGCAGTGCGGGCAAACGCTTGCAGGCATGATGTTTTACTCATTGATAAATGTTGATGGAATGATTGTAGGGGCTTTCAGACGGCCTGTATATCAAAAAGGCCGTCTGAAAGCCCCGGGTGCGTATTTTACGCCACGCCGTAGCGCTCGCGGTAGGCGCGCACGGGCTCGAGCCAGGCGCCGAATTCGCTGTGATTTTGCAAAAGGGTAAACAAATCGTCGAGGTTGGCAATCGACACCACCGGCAGGCCGTATTGCTGCTCCACTTCCTGCACCGCCGACAATTCGCCGCTGCCTTTTTCCATGCGGTCGAGCGCAATCACCACGCCTGCGGGGGCGGCGTTTTCGCCCTGAATCAGTTTTACCGATTCGCGCACCGAAGTGCCGGCGGAAATCACGTCGTCGATAATCAATACCTTGCCCCTGAGCGGCGCGCCCACCAATACGCCGCCTTCGCCGTGATCTTTCGCTTCTTTGCGGTTGTAGGCAAACGGCACGTTGACGCCTTTTTCAGCCAACATCATCGCCGTGGCGGCGGCGAGGATGATGCCCTTGTAGGCCGGGCCGAACAGCATATCGAATTCCACTTTGCTGGCGATAATCGCTTCGGCGTAAAACTTCGCCAGCGCGAGCGTACCCGCGCCGTCGTTAAACAAACCGGCGTTGAAGAAATAAGGCGACAGGCGGCCTGCTTTGGTGGTGAATTCGCCAAAGCGCAACACATCCCGGCTCAAGGCAAACTGTAAAAAATCCTGGCGGAAATCAGACATAATCGGCATCTTTCAAATAAACTATCAAATGGCCGTCTGAAACATTCTTCAGGTAGAATGCGCTTTTATCTTTTCAGACGGCCTTGAAATGGCAGGCCGTTATTTTAGCATTCAGGATACCCATGTTTAAAATTATTTCCGCCAACGTCAACGGCATCCGTTCCGCCGCCAAAAAAGGCTTTCTCGACTATCTGGGCAAAGTGGACGCCGATATTGTGTGCGTGCAGGAATTGAAAGCACAAGAGCCGGATATGGACGACAGCATGAAAAACCCGCACGGCATGTACGGCGTGTGGCATTGCGCTGAAAAACGCGGCTACAGCGGTGTGGCGGTATACAGCAAACAGCGCCCCGACAACGTACAAATCGGCATGGGCATCGAAGAATTCGACCGCGAAGGCCGCTTCGTGCGCGCCGATTTCGGCAACTTGAGCGTGATTTCCCTCTATCTGCCCAGTGGCACCAGCGCCCCCGAACGGCAAGAGTTGAAATACCGCTTTCTCGATGCCTTCTACCCGATGCTGCAAAACATGAAAGCCGAAGGCCGCGATATCGTCGTTTGCGGCGACTGGAACATCGCCCACCAAAACATCGACCTGAAAAACTGGAAGGGCAACCAGAAAAATTCCGGCTTCCTGCCCGAAGAGCGCGAATGGATCGGCAACGTTATCGCCAAGCTCGGCTGGGTCGATATGTGGCGCACGCTGTATCCCGAAATCCCCGGCTACACCTGGTGGAGCAACCGCGGCCAGGCCTATGCCAAAGACGTGGGCTGGCGCATCGACTACCAGATGGTTACGCCCGGGCTGGCTGCCAAAGCCGTATCGTCGCACGTGTATAAAGACGAAAAATTCTCCGACCACGCGCCCTTGGTGGTGGAATACGATTATTCGGTTTAAATATTTCAGACGGCCTCACGGATGTTGAGGCCGTCTGAAAGCCATTTATAAGAAACACGCAAGCCATGCAAACCCACCAACTCGAAGACCTGACCCTATTATTGCTACGCGATGCCGATGAGCCGGAAATGTGGCTCGACCGCTGGGCAGTGAGCTACCCGACCGTGCGCGTGGCCGAAGTGTCGCGCGGGCAGAGTATTGCCGACTGGCAAGCCGCGCTTCAGACGGCCTGGCAGAGCATCAACAGCGAAAATGTGGCGGTGGTGGCGCACGGCGCGGGCGTGTCGGGCTGGTTGGCGTGGCTGTATCTGGCCGATGTGAACGCGATGCGGCGGATTCGGAACATGATATTGGTGTCGCCGCTGCAAAGCGCCTTTCCCGACGACGATTGCCACACCCTGCAACGGGTGCGCTGCCATTGCCCGACCGCCTTGGTCATCGGCGAAAACGACGAACAATGCCCGCGCGAATGGGCGGTGGCGCTGGCGGAATGTTTGCACGCGCGTTTGCTGGTGTCTCCTTATCCGGGCCGTCTGAACGGGCATCTGCACGGCTGGCAGTGGGGCATGAAGCTGATGCAGGAAATGTTGTTGAGTTGAGGCCGTTTGCAATATTTTTAGTTTCGGGCGGATATGGCGGAAACACAACATCCTGTAGCGTGGGCTCTGCCCGCGAAAAACACAGGCCGTCTGAAACCTGTAACCGAAGCGATGGCGCCAACAAACGCGGGTAAAGTCTGCGCTATGCTTTGAATCAACAATCTGACAAAACCGTTTCAGACGGCCTGAATGAATAGGCCGTCTGAAACGGTTTTTGTTTCGTTATGAGCCGGATGCCAACCAATGCCATGACGGCGAAACAGCGCCGACGGTCATCTGCCTGTCATCGTGCAGGCTTAAAATACACCGGATTTATTTATTCGTTAATGTTTGTTATTTGTTAAGGAAATTCGATGAAAAAAGTAACCTTATTGGCCATGAGCATGGCTTGTGCATTCAGTATTCCCGCCCAGGCGGCGGAGCTATTGGCCGCCAACACTTCCGGCAAAAGCCAGCCATGGTTTGCAGACGGCCAGGCGCGCGTGCAGCAGGCGGTGGAAAACGCCAAACGCGCCAATATCAAGGCAGGCAAAGCGAAAAACGTGATTCTGTTTGTCGGCGACGGCATGGGCATTTCCACGGTAACGGCCACCCGCATTCTGGAAGGCCAGCAGCGCGGCCAAACCGGCGAGGAGAATCTGCTTTCGTTTGAAAAATTCCCCTTCAGCGGCCTTTCCAAAACTTATAACACCAACCAGCAAACCCCTGATTCCGCAGGCACTATGACCGCCATCGTCACCGGTGTGAAAACCAAGGCAGGCCTTATCAGCATCGGCGACGACAGCCCGCGCGCGAGTTGCAGCGGCCAAAAAGGCCATGAGCTGACCACCGCGCTGGAGCTGGCGCACCAAGGCGGCAAATCCACCGGCGTGGTGACCACCGCCCGCCTCACGCACGCCACCCCTGCGGCCACTTATGCCAAGATTTCCGACCGCGATTGGGAAAGCAACGACAACCTGCCCGAAGAAGCGGTGCAAAACGGCTGTAAAGACATTGCCCAGCAATTTGTCGACACTGATGCCGTTGATGTGGCGTTTGGCGGCGGCCGCCGCCACTTTCTGCCGAAAGAAGTGACCGACAGCGAAGGCAAAACCGGCAAGCGCACCGACGGCCAAAACCTGGTGCAGGTATGGCAGGGCAAAACCGGCGGCGTGTATGTGGAAGATGAACAAGGCTTCCGCGCCATTCCCGACAATGCCAAGAAAGTATTGGGCTTGTTCAACTCATCGCACATGCAGTATGAAAGCGACCGCAAAAACGACAAGGCGGGCGAGCCTTCGCTGACCGAGATGACCGAAAAAGCCATCAAACTCTTGAGCAACAACAAAAACGGCTATTTCCTGATGGTGGAAAGCGGCCGCGTCGACCACGGCCACCACGCCGGTAATGCCTACAACGCGCTCAACGACGCCGTCGAGCTTTCCCGCGCCGTCGAAGCCGCCAAGAAGATGACCAACGACAAAGACACGCTGATTATCGTGACCGCCGACCACAGCCACGTGTTCACCATCGCCGGTTACCCCACCCGCGGCAACCCGATTCTGGGCAAAGTGGTGGGCAACGACAAACACGGCCAAGCCCAGCAAACGCCTTCTCTGGCGGCCGATAACCTGCCCTATACCACCCTGGGCTACACCAACGGCAACGGCTTCCGCAATTACGGCAGCAACACCGACGCCGAAAAAACCTATACGGAAAAACCCAACGGCGGCCGTCACGATTTGACCGCCGTCGACACCACCATGCCCGGTTTCCACCAGGAAGCGCTGGTGCCGCTTGATTCCGAAACCCACGGCGCGGAAGATGTCGGCATTTACGCCAGCGGCCCCGGTGCTGCCTTGCTGACCGGCGTGGTGGAGCAAAACACCATTTTCCATGTGATGGATCATGCCGCGGGGCTGAGCAAGAAAGCCCGCCGTTAACACGGTATGGGTTCAGGCAAGGCATGGCGCAAGCTTTACGCGCCGGGGCTTCCTGACAATTCAGAATTACTCAGATTTTTTGTGATAAAAGTACAGATGCAAGGCGAAAAGCACAGCAAGGTTGGACACCTTGCGAGCATTTTCAACGCAGCAGATGTGCTTTTAGCGCGAAAAAGATGATGATATATGAATTATCAGGAAGCCCTAACCTTGCCTGTTTCGTTTGAATCCATTCATAACAATAAAAAGGAGTAATATGAAAAAAATCCTGACCGCCGCCTTACTGGCCGCCTGCGGCAGCACCGCCTTTGCCGACACCTGCACCGTGCCTCAGGCCGTGGAAGCGGCTTATACCGTCACCGAATACGACAGCCGCAATCAGCCGAAAAGCTATCCGCTGAAGGTCATCCGCAGCGGCGACATTGTGGCCTACCAATATCCCGCCTCGCAACTAATCGACATCTGGACGCGCGGGCAGGGCGGCCAACTGAGCCTGACCCGCTATTTCGACGCCCACAAACGCGGCATTGAATACTACGCCGGTGACTTGCGCAGCCTGCAGGAGCATAAAGGCAACCATTGGCCGAAGCTCGCCCACGTGGTCGACGTGTCGGCGCTGACGCCGAAAAGCCGCAGCGGCAGCGGCTGCAAACAAATCGAGCGCTATCAGAGCAGCGGCTACCGGGTGGATTATCTGAGCGCCTACCAGTTGCCCGAAAACATGACGTTTTATCTCAACGGCAAACGCAGCGTATCCTACCGCCTGGAGAAAATCGGCGCCCGCAACGATTTCGACGGCCTGATTGCAGGCTACCGCAATTATCCCGCGCTGGATTTTGCCGACATCGGCGACAGCGAAGCCGATCCGTTTGTGCGGCAGATGATTAAAATGGGCTTTATCGAGCACCATCATGAAAACGATGGGCACCAACATTAAAGATGAAGGCCTGTGCAAAAAATAACCGTCGCACCCGTGCAGGCGGGTGCCCAGTCTGAAGCAACGCTTCAACTCAAACTTGCCAGTTTTGAGAATGCGCGGCCTCATGATGCGGATTGGATTTTTAGAATCGGAAAAATAGACAGACAAGCAAAGCTGCGCTTTGCATCAGACACCCGCCTGCGCGGGTGCGACGAGCGGGGTCATTTTGCAAAGCCCGTAAGATGGTTTGTTTCAGACGGCCTGTTGTCGGTATCGGCAACAGGCCGTCTGAATGATTCTGTGTCAGTCCACTATATTTGCACGGCCGGCAGCGGGCGCATAAAATGAGCGCAGAAAATTTTGCGGGATTGAGGCCGTCTGAAAGATGTTGAAGAGCATATGCCGGGTTTTGCCGTTGTCGTTTCTGCTGATGGCCGGTGCAGCCCATGCCGCGTCGGAGCGCATGCAGGTTTGTTTTCGCTACGGCTGCAAATCAAGCGCTTATGTGGCGGTGAGCGCCGACACGCGCATGCAGTTGCAACAGCTGTTTCAAACCATCGACAGCCCCGCCGCCGAACGCGCCGCCATCCGCGAGGCCGTGCGGCAGCTTTACCTCAACGCAGGCAGCCAAAGCCCGATTTATCAGGACAAAGGCGGCAATTTCCGCGACGGCACCGCCGAAGGGCGCATGGATTGCGTCGACCACAGCAGCAACACCACTACCTTTCTGAATTATCTGGCCGCGCAAGGCCGCTTGAAATTCCATACCGTCGGCAAGCCCGTTTACCGCCTGCCGCGCATCATCGATTTGCACTACGCCGCCCAATTGGTTGAAACCGGCAGCGGCGAAAAATGGGTGGTCGACAGCTGGTTTGAAGACTTCGGCGCCGCGCCTGCGGTGGTGGAATATGTGCGCTGGAAAAAAGGCTGGCGGCCGCAATAATACGTTTTCTTCAAACATTTCATTTTCCGCTTTACTTCTGTATCAGAGAAAACAACCCGGTTCAGATACAAGCGGTTGTCTGCATTGTTTCGGTTTGCTGTTTTGTTTGGCTGCTTTTTAAATTGTTATGCCTTATACAGCAGCTTTTACCAATCAACTTTTCCAAAAGCACACCGGCGCTTCGGTACACAAATTTGTGTTGATATACAAGCTGCATTCGCTCTGTTAAACTGCAAAAAAAAGTTCAATATTTAATCTAATTTAACATTGTGGAGTTTGTCTATGCTCGATGCTACCGCCAAAGTGGCTTTTGCCGCCTATCTGCATGATTTGGGTAAATTTGCCGAAAGGGCGCGTTTGGATGTGCCGGGCGATAAATTGGATACCCATGTCCAGCTCTATTGCCCGCCGCATTTTTCAGACGGCAAACCCACCGGCCGCCACACCCACAAACATGCCGCCTATACCGCATTGGCTTGGGATATTCTTGAGCAGCATGTGCCGGATTTGGTGCGCGGTGATATGTATCCGTTTGCCAGCCGCACCGATGGTGGAGACAAAAGCGATTCCCTGCTCAATGCCTCTGCCATGCACCACAAGCCCGATACCTTTCTGCAATGGATTATCGCCACGGCAGACCGCGTGGCATCCGGTTTCGAGCGGGAGGCATTTGAACGTTACAACCGGGCGGAAGACAAAAACCACTATCAGGCACGCTTATTGACGCTGTTCGAGCAAATCGGCACAGCAGTCCGGCAGCAGCAGGATTTGGCCTGGTGCTATCCTTTGAAGCCCTTGTCGGCACAAGCCATTTTCCCCATCAAGCGCGAACAGGGCGAGCCAAAAAACAATGCGGCAGCGCAAGCCGAATATCACGTTTTGTGGCAGGATTTTTTGCAACAGCTGGAGCGGATTCCGGCCAGCCACCGCAGCAACTGGGCATTGTGGCTCGACCATTTCGATACCTTGTGGCAAACCTACACCCAGGCGATTCCCTCGGCAACGGCATTCGGTGCCAAGCCCGATGTTTCCCTGTATGACCACAGCAAAACCACCGCCGCGCTGGCCGCCGCCTTGTGGCGTTGGCACGAAGCCGAAGGACAAACCGACCGCAAAGCGGCAGAAGGCTTAAAAAACCGCAGCGATTGGGACGAACAAAAAATCCTGCTGATTCAGGGCGATTTTTTCGGCATTCAAAACTTTATTTTTGCTTCGGGCAGCCAAACCGGCAAACGCGCCGCCAAATTGCTGCGCGGGCGCTCGTTTCAGGTATCGCTGTTTGCCGAACTGGCGGCGCTGAAGGTTTTGCAGGCCTGCGGATTGCCGCCGACTTCGCAAATTTTGAATGCCGCCGGCAAATTCATGATTGTCGCCCCCAATACCGAAGACGTGCGCGATGCCGTTGCTAAAGTACGCGAAGAAATCAACCAGTGGTTTTTGCAGCACAGCTTCGGCCAGGTTGCGCTGGGCTTGGCAACCCAAGCGGCCGGCTGCAACGATTTCGTTCATAAAGAAGGCTTCAAGTCTTTGATCAAACGCTCGTTTGAGGTATTGGAAACAGCCAAATTGCAACGCTTTTCGCTCACAGGCAACACCGCAACGGTATTGGCGGCCGATTACAGCCGGGGCGTATGCAGCTACAACCAATATCTGCCCGCCGAAACCGTGCAAGATGGTTTGGCGGTGGCACATCTGTCGCAAGACCAAATCACCTTAGGCAGCGAATTGACCCAAAAAGACCGCCTGATGGTGCTGACCGATGCAAGCGACATTTCAGACGGCCGCAATACCCGCAAACTGAAATTGCCGGTTTTCGGCCTGCATCTGGTGTTTACCGAAGAAGAAAACCTCAGCGGCAAATTCGGTGAGCAAGCCAAACAAGGCGGCCTGTTGCGCTTTTGGGATTTCAGCCTGCCCGAAAACCTTGCAGACGGCCTGTGGCACGGCTATGCCCGCCGCTACATCAACGCCTATGTGCCGCATTTCAGCGAAGGCGATGCCTGGACAGACCGCAAATACCAAGTGGTCAAAGCTGCAGAAGACAGCGAAGAAATCGCCCAAGGCGCGCCCAAAACCTTCAGCCATTTGGCTTGCGAAGAGCGGCATAGTGATGATGGCGAACGCTATATCGGCAAAGTGGCGATGGCCACGCTCAAAGGCGATGTGGACAATCTCGGCAACATTTTCCAACAAGGCTTGAGCGAGCCGACCTTTGCCAAAATGGCCGCCTTATCGCGGCAGATGAACCATTTCTTCAGCCTGTGGCTGCCTGCCTGGTGCGCCGAAAAAGCACCGAATACCTACACCGTTTTCGCCGGCGGCGACGACTTTTTCCTGATCGGCCCGTGGCTGCAAACGCAAAAGCTGGCCGCCGAGATGCGCAAGCAGTTTACCGCTTATGTGGCGGAAAACAGCGGCATCACCTTCAGCGCCGGTATTGCCGTCACCAAGCCCGGCCTGCCTTTGGGCAAACTGTCGGCTGCGGCGGAAGACGCGCTGGAATCGGCCAAAGGGCATACCCACGCAAGCCATGGCGCAAAAAACAGCATCTGCATCTACGGGCAGAATGTTTCCTGGCCCGAGTGGGAACATCTTCAGACGGCCTTTGAGCGGATTGACACATTGAAGCAAGCCTACGGCCTCAGCACCGGCTTTATCTACGGCATGTTGCAGTTTGGTGAAGAGGCCGAACGGGAAGCGCGAGGCGTTATCGAAGCCGGTATGTGGCGCAGCCGTCTGGCCTACCGTACCCGCCGCTATGTCAATGACAACAGAAACATCCGCAACGAAGCCAAAAACAACGCCTTTACCCAACTGAGCGAAGCCTTTGGTGGCGGCATCAACCAAGCGGGTGCGAAATACCGCATTCCCCTGTTTAACCATTTTTACCTGTTGAGAGAGAAATAAGCATGGACTTGAACCGAATCAAGCTGGATACGCTGGCGCAGGATATTTTCAGCGAAGTGGCCGAAGATGCCGCACAACACATCATTCCCCGCCCAAACGACAGAGGACGTGTGGCAGACATCAACAAATCCACCCAACTGCGCAAATTCTACGACGAGCTGGCGATGTGGCACGACAAAGTCTTTCAGGCAGCCGAGCGGGATAAAGCCTATCAGCAGGCCGCACCGTTTATCCACATGCTGAAAGCCAAAGCCGCCTATTCACAAGGTCGCGGCCATGTGGACAAACATTTTGTCGAAGTATTCAACCGCATCATCGGCCAAATCAGCAGCCCCGACACCTTAAAGCACGCCAAACTCTTTTTTGAAGCCGTATTGGGCTTCCGCAAAGCCAGCGAACAGAAATAATCGGAGAAAACCACATGAAACTCATCCAAATCCATACCCTTGAAGCCCGCCTGGTGTTGCAAACCGGCCTGCATATCGGCGGCGGCGACAGCGAAATCCACATCGGCGGCATCGATAACAATGTCATCAAACACCCCGTCACCCACGAGCCCTACATCCCCGGCAGCAGCCTCAAAGGCAAAATCCGCAGCCTGCTCGAATGGAAAAGCGGTGCGGTTCAGGAAGCCCCTTTGGGCAAAAAAGAGTATGCCAACGCCAGCGGCGAAGAGCAAACCGCCGTCAAACAGATCCTGCAACTCTTCGGCATCAGCGGCGACACCCAAGACGAAGCCTTTCAAAAAGAAATCGGCCATACCCGCGTTTCTTTTTGGGATTGCCGTCTGAATACCGATTATGCCGAGCGCCTGCGCGCCGACAACCTGCCGTTTACCGAAGCCAAAAGCGAAAACCGCATCAACCGCATCGCCGGTACGGCAGAGCATCCCCGCTGGACTGAGCGCGTACCCGCAGGTGCCGCATTCGACTTCAAACTCAGCATCAAAGAATTTGAAGGCGACGGCGCAGACCTGCTGCAAACCCTGTTGCAAGGTCTGAAACTGCTCGAACTCGACAGCCTCGGCGGTTCCGGTTCGCGCGGTTATGGCAAAGTGGTGTTTGAAAACATCAAACTGGATGGCACGGATTACAGCGAAACATTCGCCGCCGTCCAAGCTTTCGGAAAGTAAGCGCCATGCAAGCCTACCGATTGATTTTAAGCCCCCAAACCGCCTTCGGCACCCCGCTGGCGGGCGACACCCTGTTTGGGCAGATTTGCTGGGGCATCGTCGAACAATACGGCGAAACCACGCTGGAAGGCTGCCTGCAAGGTTATCTATCAGACAATCCTTTTCTGGTGGCCTCCGATGCCTTTCCCGCAGGTTTTCTGCCCTTGCCCGCCTTGCCCTCGGCCTATTGGCATAGCGGCAACGAAACCGACCGCAAAAAGCTGAAAAAGCGTCAATGGCTGCCTGAAAGCGCCTTGAACCTGCCTAGCCGCGACTGGCAAAACGCCGCCAAAGGCAACACCGACATTGACGAGCAACTCATCAGCCGCCACAACCGGCCGCACAACAGCCTCAACCGCCAAACCCACACCACCGGCGCCGGCGGACCATTCGCCCCCTATGAAAGCGACCAAATCTGGTATGCCGCAGACAGCCAATGGCAGATTTACCTGCTCTTGGACGAAGGCCGTCTGAATGCCGCGCAACTGCAGCAAGTATTGAACAACATCGGCTTGAGCGGCTACGGACGCGATGCCAGCGCAGGTTTGGGCAAATTCGAGCTCATCAGCATGGCGCGCACCGATTTGCTGCAAAACCGCCACGGCAACGCCGTTTTGAGCTTGGCCGCCAGTTGTCCGCAAGGTTTGGACTACGATGCCGGACACAGCTATTACCAAGTGCAAACCCGCTTCGGCCGCCACGGCAACATTCAAGCCACCGCAGGCCGCCCCTTCAAACAGCCCGTATTGATGGCTCAGGCGGGCGCCGTATTCAGCGGCGTGGCGGCAGGCAGCCGATACATCGGCCAAGGTGTGGGCGGCATTTCCGCCGGCCAGCCGCAAGCCGTACAGCAAGGCTACGCCCCGGTATTAGCCTTTGATTTGGATATTGCCGCATTATAATCATTTTGAAATCGAGGATGCCGTCTGAAAAAACAAACGGCTTACTTTCAGACGGCCTCATCAGCCGCAAAGCAAAACGGAGTTACCATGTCGACCGCTTTTTTACAAAACCACCAGCTCTACCTCACACCCTTGTCGCCCCTGCATCTGGGCACGGGGGAGGATTACGAGCCGACCAATTATGTGATTGAAAATAGTATTCTGTATGCTTTTGATCCGTCTCAGGCCGCATTGACCTCCTTGCAGCGCAATGAATTGCTGGAAATCACCAAACGCGGCGACATTTTCAGCATTCAGAATTACTTTAAAAAACACGGCAACCTCTTTGCCGATTGCGCCCATAAAGCCGTGGGCGTAAGCCGCGCCTTGGAAAATGAATATCAGCGTAACTTGGGCAAAGCCGTCAATCAAGAACGCGGCGGCAACAAAGTGGGCAACAGCTTCCTTATCGAGCGTACCGCCACCCATCCCATCAACCATCAGCCCTATATCCCCGGCAGCGCCCTTAAAGGCTGCCTGCGCACCGCCGTTTTGGATCGCCTGAGCAAAGACCATCATGGCGAACGGCCTGTTGCGCGGGATGCAGCACGCTACGAAAGCCGCTTGCTCGGCAGTTTCGCTTCAGACGGCCTGCGCCTGCTCAAAACCGCCGATTTCATGCCTACCGATGAGGTTGCCACCCAAATCCAATACGCCACCAACCACAAAAAGCGCAAAATCATCAAAGACGGGCAAGAAGTCAAAGGCAAAGGTGCTACCGGCCGCCGCGAAACCATCCAACACGGCCAATACCGCGCCTTCCAAGCCGCTATCACCATTCAAAAACTGCTGCTGGCGCACCAACCACCCGTCAAAAGTCCCGAGAAAAACCTGCCGTCTGAAACCGTCAGACCCCGGAGCCTGCAACAGTTGGCGGCAGACAGCAACCGTTACCACCTCGCCCGCTTCAATGCCGAAATCAAAATCCTGCAACAACGGGATTTAGTCGAGCCCGAATGGTTGGATGGCGTGAGTCAGTTACTCATCAGCCTGATGCCGCTATTCAACCAAGGCAAGATTATGCTGGTGCGTCTCGGCAAACACGGCGGCGCAGAAAGCAAAACCCTGACCGGGCTGGCGCAAATCGAAATCAATCAAGGCAACGGAAAGTCCACATTCGAGCCGCAAACCAAAACCGTTTGGCTGGCCGCCCAATCCGACAAAGAAACCCACGGCCTGCTGCCTTTCGGCTGGGCATTGATTGAAATCGACCCGCAGGGCGACAACAGCGCATTGCAAAACTGGTGCCAACAAAACAGCAGCCATCTGAACAATGTGCAGGCCATCAACCGCCAATTAATCGAACGCCGCCGCCTGGCCGCAGAAAAAATCGCCGCACAAAAAGCCGAAGCCGAAGCCGCCGAGCGCGCCCGTATCGAGGCCGAAGCTGAAGCCCGCGCTGCTGAAGCCGCCCGCGCCGCCGAGCTGGCCGCCATGAATCCCGCCGAGCGCCTGATTGCCGAATGGAAGCAAAAGCTACAAGACTTCCCGTTTGACAGCCGCAACGACACCGCCAACAGCGACTTCTTCAATCAACTGAAAAACCAATTAACGCAAGCCGCCATCGAATTGGATGACCACAGCAAACAGCAAATTGCCGCCGCCCTCTCATTCAAACAACTCGAAACCCTCAAACGCGGCTTATTTGTCGGCAAACGCGAAAAAGAAATCAAAGCCGTATTGCGCCAATTGCGCGGTGAATAAGGCCGTCTGAAAACAAACCCACTGAAAAACCGGAAAAACATGAACCCGCAAAACCCCCTCAATCTGCCTGCCGAGCTGCCGATTGCCCGCTACCGCCTCAATTTCCGGCTCGAAAGCGACCTATACCTGCCCGAATACGCCGGTTCGACCCTGCGCGGCGTATTCGGCCACGCCCTGCGCCGCGCCGCCTGCATGACCCGCCAGCGCGAATGCGGCGGCTGCCCCCTGTTGCAAAGCTGCCCATACAGCCGCATTTTCGCCACCCCCGCCAGCGAACACCTGCCCGGCAGCCAGCGGCAAACCCCGCCGCAGCCCTACATCATCGAAGCCCCCGAAGATGCGCACCGCCATTATGCTGCCGGGGAAAACTATGCTTTCGACTTCGTACTGACCGGTCGCGCCCGCGAACAACTGCCCCTGATTGCCCACGCCTTCGACCAGGCATTTATGCACGGCATCGGCGCGGCAAAAGGCAGAGGCCGTCTGAACGATATCGCCGTCGAAACCGAATCCGGCTGGCAAAACATCTTTTCAGACGGCCATATCCGCCCGCACGGCAACACCCTCGTTTTGCCGCAACATTACCCCTCGGCAGCCACCCTGCACATCCGCACCCCCATCCGCCTGCAAAGCAAAGGCAGCGTGCTCGGCATCCACCGCGTGAGCGCCGACATATTATTGCGCCAACTGATGCGCCGCATTTCCGCCATCGCCACCCAGCATTGGCAAAGCCCGCTGACTGCCGATTACAGGCAGCTGGGCTTGGCCGCCGCTACCGTCAAAAGCCGCCCGCAACTGCAATGGCGCGATTGGAACCGCTATTCCAACCGCCAACAGCGCGAAATGACCCTCGGCGGCCTGACCGGTACTTGGCAGCTTGACCAACTGCCGCTAGAATTCAGCCAATTGCTGCATATCGGCCAATGGCTGCATATCGGCAAAGAAACCGTATTCGGCTTAGGCCGCTACCAATTGGCAGAGGTTAAATCATGATTAGCTTTGTTAAGATTGAAAAAACTGAAAACTGTGTTTTTAAGCAGCTGATTAAACTGGGAAAAACAGATGTCTGCCATTCAAAAAAAGCCCCATAAAATCGGGGATTAAGACTTTTTTTGGTGCCAGCTTTAGCTTGTTGCACAATTCAAAAAAAGCCCCATAAAATCGGGGATTAAGACACGTCATGTCTATTTCAATCCCCGGAACTTTAAATTCAAAAAAAGCCCCATAAAATCGGGGATTAAGACCGAAGACAATCAGCCCAAGAATTAAGCCTTCTTTCATTCAAAAAAAGCCCCATAAAATCGGGGATTAAGACGCGTATGAATTGTCGCCGAGTGTTAGCCGTTTATTCAAAAAAAGCCCCATAAAATCGGGGATTAAGACGCCACAATCGGGTCGCTCAACAGCTCGCGGTAAAATTCAAAAAAAGCCCCATAAAATCGGGGATTAAGACGCGGTTAAGGTGTCTCGGTTGCCTTAACCATTGATTCAAAAAAAGCCCCATAAAATCGGGGATTAAGACTTGTACCTATTGACAATCAACATAGGTTGATAGAATTCAAAAAAAGCCCCATAAAATCGGGGATTAAGACTCAGCAGTGCCTGTTGTTGCTTCAGCAGGGTTTTATTCAAAAAAAGCCCCATAAAATCGGGGATTAAGACGCCCAACAAGCAACATTGCAAATCATGTCGATAATTCAAAAAAAGCCCCATAAAATCGGGGATTAAGACTCTGCGCCAACTTCACTCTGTCGTTCGGCCTTGCATTCAAAAAAAGCCCCATAAAATCGGGGATTAAGACAGGTTTTTAAAGAACTTGAGGCTATTATCTATCAATTCAAAAAAAGCCCCATAAAATCGGGGATTAAGACGGTATTTGCGTGCAGCCCTGCGGCAACGGCTGCAATTCAAAAAAAGCCCCATAAAATCGGGGATTAAGACTTTTAGAGGCCACCCACTGGCCTTTGCTGTTCTATTCAAAAAAAGCCCCATAAAATCGGGGATTAAGACTTTTCGTTCCGAGACGCGACATCTTGCCACCACCTATTCAAAAAAAGCCCCATAAAATCGGGGATTAAGACATACGCACGGCGGATGAGTAGGGAAACTGCTCAATATTCAAAAAAAGCCCCATAAAATCGGGGATTAAGACTGCCCTCGCGCGGTTGGTTGCGGCTGCGGTTATAATTCAAAAAAAGCCCCATAAAATCGGGGATTAAGACCCTTATGACAAAGGTCATTTGTTCTAAGTCCTTGAATTCAAAAAAAGCCCCATAAAATCGGGGATTAAGACGTGTCGTCCGACAGGTGATAGATGGCATCGAACGATTCAAAAAAAGCCCCATAAAATCGGGGATTAAGACGGACATTTGTCGCAGGGCGCGCGTGAATTGTCGATTCAAAAAAAGCCCCATAAAATCGGGGATTAAGACACCTGTTCAGCCAGGGCATCGCTCAAGGCTTTCGATTCAAAAAAAGCCCCATAAAATCGGGGATTAAGACACGAGGAAGGGATTGGCGAGCCCCTCGACAAGCGATTCAAAAAAAGCCCCATAAAATCGGGGATTAAGACTAGAGGGGGTTATGCGCCCTATGTGGGTAGGTATAATTCAAAAAAAGCCCCATAAAATCGGGGATTAAGACAGGAGTTGAACACCATCAAGATGCAAATCTGCAATTCAAAAAAAGCCCCATAAAATCGGGGATTAAGACATACCCGCAAAGTCTTTGGCGGGCATTTTCTATTCAAAAAAAGCCCCATAAAATCGGGGATTAAGACACTTTTCCACCTTTCCTTTGACGACAATAAAAGGATTCAAAAAAAGCCCCATAAAATCGGGGATTAAGACAAACCATCCTCTGTTAACATATTCCTGATTCGCCATTCAAAAAAAGCCCCATAAAATCGGGGATTAAGACGACGCGAATCGCACCGTTATATCTGCTCTTGTCTATTCAAAAAAAGCCCCATAAAATCGGGGATTAAGACTGCTGTGCCATCGTCCATGCCCATCTGCTTAGCATTCAAAAAAAGCCCCATAAAATCGGGGATTAAGACCCAGCGATTGATTTTGCTTCGCGCGAGTAGGTTCATTCAAAAAAAGCCCCATAAAATCGGGGATTAAGACCACAACGGCACGGCGGGATAGTTCAACCTTTTGAATTCAAAAAAAGCCCCATAAAATCGGGGATTAAGACGTGTGTGCATAAGGCACGTGAACTAAGATTTTATATTCAAAAAAAGCCCCATAAAATCGGGGATTAAGACACTGTACTCATCTTTGTAATCCTTCCCTGATTAGATTCAAAAAAAGCCCCATAAAATCGGGGATTAAGACCTTTCAGAATAAAGGCTATTGTCCAAAGTATAATTCAAAAAAAGCCCCATAAAATCGGGGATTAAGACGATTCACGGATGTACGGAAAAACCACCGAAATCAGGGCGGCAGAAAAAGTGAAAAGCCGTTGAGCGGGAACTCAACGGCTTGTTTGGTTTTCAGACGGCAATCAGGCTAAAGCGGCCGACAGCGGTATTACAAAATCATGCGGCTTTTGTTCGACCTGCCAGATATCGTAAGCCGCTTGCAGACGCAGCCAAAAAGCGGCATCGGTATTCGGCAGCAGGATAGAGAGCCGCACAGCCATTTCTGCCGATATAGCGGCTTTGCCGTTTAACACGCGGGAAAGTGCGGCGCGGGTAACACCCAGGCGGGCGGCGGCTTCGGTAATGCTTGTTTCGCTCAAAATATCGCGCAAAATCAAGCCGGGATGAGCGGGGTTGTGCATACGCATTGTATTGACTCCTAGTGGTAATCCTGATAATCGACAATCTCGGCATCATTGCCATCGAAACGGAAAGTCAGCCGCCAGTTGCCGTTGACTTTAACGCTGTAATGGCCTTTCAGATTGCCTGTCAGCGGGTGTAGATTCCAACCGGGCATATCCATTTGTGCCGCATCTGCCGCCGCATGTAACGAAGTCAGCAGAATATTCAATTTTGCAGCATGGGCGGCCTGAATCCCTGCTTTACTGCCGGTGGTAAAAAATTTTTCCAAGCCTTTATGTTGGAAACTTTTAATCATGACGGCCTTTCCGTATAGTGTGACAATACGGGTTGGTGCGCATAGTGTCAAGTTACAAGTATTGATGCCGTCTGAAAATCATGCGGCCTTGCTTGAATATCAAAGGAAACAGATGAAACATTTCAGAATAGACGGTCTGTAAGAAGCTTTAATCGGGCATCGGGGATCCAGACACAACTTTGTCTGAGCAGTTGCCCGTGTAGGCATGATTCAAAAAGCCCGTAAAATCTTTGTGCCGACAGCGTTTCAGACGGCATTTGATGTGCAATGGCAGGCAGACAAAGTTGTGGTGTGCGACAAAATGGGAAATGGCCTGTATGCTGGGCGAAACGACTAGGGGAGCATGGTTGTGAGGCATTTGTATTTGTTTGCTTATGATATTTCAGACGGCCGCCGCCGCCGTTTGGTGCGGGCCGAGCTGCGGGCTTATGCGGTGGGCGGGCAGAAATCTTTGTTTGAATGTTGGCTGAGGCAGGGGGAGTTGGCGGATTTGTGCGCGCGCTTGCCGTTGATGTTGGGTGTGGGCGACAGGCTGCATGTGGTTCGTTTGAGCGAATCGGTGCGGCCTTTGTTTTACGGCTGTGCGAAAAGCATGGTTTTTTCGCCGTTTGTGGTGGCTTGAGGGGAATGGGATGACGACTTTGTTTATTGACCGCAAGGGCTTGACGTTGCGGGCGGATGGCGCGGCTCTGGCTTTTTATGATGAAGACAAGCGGGTGGGTACGGTGCCGCTGAAGGTGTTGGAGCGGGTGTGTATCCGGGGTGATTTGCAGCTTTCGGCTTCGGTATTGGGCAAGCTGGGCGAGCATGATGTGGGGGTGGTGGTGTTGAGCGGGCGGAAACGTGTGCCGGTGTTGCTGATGCCGAATTGGCGGGTGGATGCGCGGCGGCGGGTGGCGCAGTTTGCGTTGGCGCGGGATGAGGAATTTTGTCTGGATTTCGCGCGGGGGCTGGTGGCGGGGAAGCTGGCGGGACAGACGGCTGTTTTGGAGCGGCTCTCGGCGGCGAATCAAGTGAGAAGGGCGCGCCTGGCTTCGGATGTTGCGGTATTGGCGGGGGTGGCAGGGCAGTTGGCTGAGGCCGACGGATTGGCGGTGTTGCGCGGGCTGGAGGGTGTGGCGGCGGCGCATTATTTTGCGGCTTTGGCGCGGGTGTTGCCGGATTCTTTGGGCTTTCACGGGCGCAACCGCAGGCCGCCGAGGGATGCTTTTAATGTGGTGTTGTCGTTGGGTTATACGATGTTGCATTTTGAGGTGGTGCGGCAGCTTTATCTGACGGGACTGGATCCGTTTGTGGGGTTTTATCATGAGGTGGCGCACGGGCGGGAATCCTTGGCTTGCGACTTGGTTGAGCCGCTGCGGCCGGTTTATGATGAGTGGGCAATGGGCTTGTTTGCGGAAGGGGTAATGCGTGCTGAAGATTTTTCGATGCGCGGTGAGGCTTGCGAGATGGGCAAGGCGGGACGCTTGCGCTTTTATGGGGCTTTTGAAACGGCGGCCAAGGGCTGGCGGCCTTTGATGTATCGGGGGTGCATGGATTTGTTGGGGGCTTTGGGCGCGGCCTCCGGAGAGGCGGATTCGTTTGTGCCGTCTGAAATGATGGTGCTGGAGAAAACGGATGCGCTGGCTGATTGCGTATGATATTGCCAGCCCGCGCCGTTTGCAGCGGATTTACCGGCGGCTTTGCGCTCATGCGCTGCCGTTGCAGGAGAGTGTGTTTTTGTTGAGCGGCAATCAGACGGACTTTGAGGCGTGTATGGCGGATGTGTTGCCGTTGCTGCATCGGCGCGAGGATGATGTGCGGGTGTATCCTTTGCCCAAAGGCGGGATGTGCCGTGCTTTGGGGGCGGGAGTGTTGCCGGAGGGCGTTTGTTTGGTTTGAGGCACAAATTTGTGCAGGGTGAAAAAGCGGGGCTGAGTCGGAATAATGGTGGTTTGCTTTTTCTTGATTGATTTATAATGATTTATTTTGTGTCGCGTCACGAGGGTGCTATTGCTTGGATAAAGCAGCAGCCTGAATGGCAGGTGGATTGCTTTTTGCGTCATCTGAATCCTGCGCTCGTGCAGGCGGGTGATGTGGTGTTGGGTACGCTGCCGCTGCATTTGGCAGCGGAGGTGTGCGCACGCGGCGCGGCGTTTTATTTTTTGGCTTTGGCGCAAACGGAAGCGGGGCGCGGCTCGGAATATTCGGTTGAGGATATGCTGCGCCTGGGTTGCCGTTTGCAGCGTTTTGACGTGCAGGCTTTATAAGGCCGTCTGAAAGGGAAGATGTGATGAGAAATTTTGATGTGCATGTGTGTTTGGTGTCGGATCAGGCGCTACCTAATTTGATACCGGTTTTGGCAAGCCCCTCCTTACCTCGGAAAGTTATCTTACTGGTTTCTGATGAAAAGCAGTGCCAAGCCAAATATTTGGCAAGCGCATTAAAAGAATCCGGCATAAAAGATATTGAATTTGTTACAGTTGCCGATGTTTACAGTCCTAATAAAATGCGTGAAGACTTGTTGCAATTGTTAACGGATGACCATTATTTTTCCGAAGGCAAGCAAACCAATATTGCTTTGAATGCAACAGGTGGCACCAAGTTAATGTCTATGGCGGCATTTGAGATGTTTTCATCTGAAAAGTGGCCGTGTTTCTACTATCAAGACAGTGGAAAACTGATTTATTTGAACGATGAAAGCTTGGGGGAAGCGCGCCCGAAAAAGATGCGTATCGAGCAGTGCCTGACAGCCCATGGTGTCGGTTTGGCGCAACCTTTGCAGAGAACGGATTTGATTTCACATAGGGAATTGACCGATAAAATCATGCAGGGTGGTTTTCAGGATGAGATTGCAGCACTTAATGGTGTGCTGGCCAAAACATATAACAAAAATACCGGTGAAGCCGATTATCCCAAATCGGCTAATCAGCAAAAATTAGATGTATTGGTGGATTTTTTCGAGCAATATGGGTTATTGAAAACAGAAGGCAGGAAGAAATTACATTTTGAGAGCGAGCAAAAATACCGCTGCGTGCATGGTGGCTGGTTTGAAGAATATGTTTTCCGAGCCATTAATAAAATTGCCGGTGTACAGGATTGTGCCTTGGCAGCAAAAGTAATTTACTCCAGCAATTCGGGAAATGAAGCGAAAGAGCGGAGGCAAAGTGAAGATAACGATTTGGATGTGGTATTGATGTACAATAACCGTCTTCATATTATTGAGTGTAAAACAAAAAACTATAATGAAATGGGAAATGAAAAAGAGTTGAATGAAGCACGGAACAAGTTGGAAACGCTGAAAAAAGTAGGTGGCTCGTCCAGCAAGGTGGCATTTGTCAGTTACCAACGCTTTAAGAAACCCGAAAGCAAGCAGGCTTCACAAAAACAGCAACAAAATGGTCGGAAAAATGAAAAAAAATCAAAAACGATTCAGGAAAAGTTTTCAGCCGCCGGAATTGCCTTGTTTGAGCAACAGGATGTACGTGGCTTAGATGCTTGGCTGGAAAAATTTTTGAATAGCCAAAACTAAAGATATTTTATATGGATAAACGGAAAATTTTGGTGGCGGTTACGGGAATGTCGCCGCAAATCGTCACCGAAACGCTGTATGCGCTACATACGCAATATGATTGGCGGCCGTCTGAAATTTTTGTATTGACAACCAAAGTCGGTGCGGAAAATATCGAGGCTTCGCTGCTGGGGGAGAATGGTTTTTTCAGACGTTTGTGCGATGAGTATGCTTTGCCGCCGATGGACTTTGATGCAGGGCATATTCGCGTGATTCGGGATGCGGCAGGGCTGCCGCTGGCGGACATCCGCACGCCGGGGGAAAACAGCCTGGCCGCCGATCAGATTGTGCGTTTTATTCATGACTTGTGTTTGGACGAGCAAACGGAGCTGCATGTGTCGATTGCGGGCGGGCGCAAATCGATGGGGTTTTATGTCGGTTATGCCTTGTCGCTGTTCGGACGGCGGCAAGACCGTTTGTCGCATGTGTTGGTAGAAGAAGCATTTGAGCAAAACCGCGAGTTTTTTTATCCGCCGTCGGAAACCAAAATGCTGAACACGCCGCAAGGAATGCGCGATGCGGCTCGGGCCAAGGTGATGCTGGCGGATATTCCGTTTGTGCGGATGCGCGAGGGAATACCGAAATTGGCGTTGTCAGAAGGCTGGGACTTCTCGCAGGCGGTGGCAATGACGCAGCAGGGTTTGGCGGATTTCCGGCTGACGATTGATTGTGCGAACTTGAGCATCGTTTGCAATAATATGAAACCGATTAAATTGCCGCTGCGGGAATTTTGCTTTTATCTGGCAATGGCGGAATTCAGATTGGCCGATAAAGTATTGGTGCGAAACCGGGAAGGAGATGATTATTTATTGCTGAAACGGAAATACTGGACACATTACCGGCGTTTGAACCCGAAATTTCAAGGCCGGGGCACCGAAGCGGCGCAGGCAAGTCAGAAAGAATGGCATGAGCTGGATGCAAAAGAAAAGATGGCTGACATTTGGAAAGAAGCACCCAGCCGGATTCGGGAAAAACTGGTGCGGCATTTGGGCGATTTTGCCAAATATTATGAAATCAGAAGCAGCGGCAAGCGCAATGCCTTGGCTTACCAATTGATGATTGATAAGGACAATATCGAGATTCGTAACGGGCAGGAATAAATGTTGCCCAATGAATTTGTGCTACACTTACCTACTTTCTGATGCCGTCTGAAACCTTTCAGACGGCATCATTAACCCGCCACTGCAAACATTGCGCTTGCAACCGGCACGTCAGCGTCATTGCGCCGCTGCGAACTTCAGAAAGACCATCATCATGACCGTATCCCCCGTTGCCTTGCGCCGCCAGAGCGAGCGCCGGCCGCATCCGAGCGCGCAGTATTGGCGCAAATGCCAGGTAGAAGAATTGTTTGCGCTGCCGTTTCTCGACCTGGTTTACCGCGCCGCCGCCGTGCATCGCGAACATTTCAACCCGCAGGAAATCCAGCTCTCCACCTTGCTTTCCATCAAAACCGGCGGCTGTCCCGAAGATTGCGAATATTGTCCGCAGTCGGCACACCACAACACCGGCCTGCAAAAAGAAACCATGATGGAAGTGGCCGAAATCCTCGAAAAAGCCAAAATCGCCAAAGCACGCGGTGCGAGCCGTTTCTGCATGGGCGCGGCCTGGCGCGGGCCGAAACCGCAAGATGTGGAAAAGGTGAGCGAAATCATCAGCGCGGTCAAAGGCTTGGGCTTGGAAACCTGCGGCACGTTCGGGATGCTGGAAAACGGCATGGCCGAAGATTTGAAAAACGCCGGGCTGGATTACTACAACCACAATCTCGACACCGATCCCGAACGCTACAACGACATCATCCACACCCGCCAACACGAAGACCGCATGGATACGCTCGGTAAAGTGCGCGGCGCGGGGCTGAAAGTCTGCTGCGGCGGCATCGTCGGCATGAACGAAACCCGCCCCGAGCGCGCCGGGCTGATTGCCAGCCTCGCCAACCTCGACCCGCAGCCTGAAAGCGTGCCGATCAACCAATTGGTGAAAGTGGCGGGTACACCGCTTGAAAACGCCGAAGATTTGGACTGGACGGAATTCGTGCGCACCATCGCCGTCGCCCGCATCACCATGCCGAAAAGCTACGTGCGCCTTTCCGCAGGCCGCAGCGAAATGCCCGAAGCGATGCAGGCGCTGTGTTTTCTGGCGGGCGCGAATTCGATTTTCTACGGCGACAAACTGCTCACCACCGAAAACCCGCAAGAAGACGGCGACCGCTTATTGATGGAAAAACTCGATTTACGGCCTTTGCAGTATCAGCCGCAAGCGCTGAATGATTAAATGGATAGATGCCGTCTGAAACCAGTTTGTAGCGTGGGCTTTGCTCACGGTAACCGCTGTGGTTTCAGACGGCCTTACAACATATCGGTTGTTTCGTGGGCGGAGCCCACGCTACGCGGCTGCGTTTCGATGTTTCCGAGAAAATACGAACGCTAACGAAGGCGGGGAAGGCAGGACGTGATGCGATTAGTGGAATACAGGATTGGCCAAGGCGTGAACGGCGTGCTTTTCGGCCTCAGCGAAGCCGAGATTGCCGCACAAATCGGAGGACCGGCGCAGCGCGATGTGATTGCCGCTCTGGATTGGATTCCGGAAGAAATGCGCGACTCTTTTGCCGGTATGGTGGTTACCGAACATCGCGGCGTGTATGGGTCTTATGTTTTTCAGTTGACCTATCTTCAGGAGCGGCTGGAAGAAATTAAGATATTGCCGGAAGCGGGGCCTGTTTTTTGCAACGACATAGATCTGTTCGGCCCGCGCCATATCGTTCTTGCTGAGTTATTTGAACGCTATGGTCTGCCGTTGACAGACGGCCGGAGCCTTTATTTTGTGCCGCTGGGGCTGATGTATGATATCCAGGAACGCGACTATCCCGTGGTTTGTTTCACGACGGGAAAGATGCAGTTGCCGAATACAGACGGGTTTCTTCCCATTGGCAGCGACGATGCCGATTATCTGACCGAGCCACCCGGGGAGGATGAATAAGTTTGTAGCGTGTGCTTTGCCCACGTTTTTGCTGTGGTTTCAGACGGCCTTGCAATATATCGGTTGTTTCGTGGGCGGAGCCCACGCTACGCGGGCTTGATTTGCGGATAAACAAAATTTTGCACTCTGCTAAATTAACAACTGGTTTACTTAAATTGTAAACTGGTTTCCAATTTAAGGCGTAGCCTGCTGCGCTGATTTTGTTGGATTGTCAAAATAGAGGAAGCTTTCATGAGCCGCACCACCTTGCGTAAAGCCCACGCCGCAGCGGGCATATTGGCCTTTTTATTTATTACTGCGTTTTGGACATCAACCCTGATCAGCGAGCTGTTTTTTTCGCATCAGGCTGTGGCGGCGGTAAAGCAGGCCGTTGTTTGCGCGTTTGCGGTGTTTGTTCCGCTGATGGCGTTGGCCGGTATCAGCGGCAATAAAATGGGCGGTAAAAGCCAACATCCGCTGGTTGCCGCCAAGCGTCGCCGTATGCCGTTGATTGGGGCGAATGGTTTGCTGGTTTTGCTGCCATGTGCGTTTTATCTGAACCATTTGGCGCAGGCGGGTCGGTTTGATGCGGTGTTTTACGGTGTGCAGCTGCTGGAGCTGGCGGCAGGTGCGGCGAATTGGAGCATGATGGCGCTGAATATCCGCGACGGCTTGAAAATCCGCAAACGTTGAATATGTTAATATAATTAAGAAGATGCTGGTTTGAGGCCGTCTGAACCTTTCAGACGGCCTGATATCCGTCTCGGTAAATCATCCGAAAAGCCAATCAATATGAATACAGAAAATCGGCAGATTCCATCCGCCACCGCCCAAGCCACGTTTAGTTATCTCACTACGCAGGTCTTTCAGCTTAACGGATTGCTGCTGGCATGGGGTGATCATTTTTGTGCCGACCTAGGGTTGACCAGCGCGCGCTGGCAAATGCTGGGGGCGCTGGATTTGGCAGATGCGCCGCAAACCTCGCCGCAATTGGCCGAGCGCATGGGTATGACGCGGCAGGGTGCTCAGAAGCAATTGAACCTGCTGCTCGAAAGCGGGTTGGTCGAAGCAGCCGACAATCCCGCCCACAAACGCTCACCGTTGTACCGGCTGAGCGAGGAAGGGCGTGCGGTGTATGCTGAAATCCACCGGCGTTGGTGTCGGCAGGTTGAGGTGTGGCAGGCAGGCTTGGAGGCAAGTGATTTGCAGGCGGCGGAAAAGGTTTTGACGCACATTATCGGGCAGGTAAAAAAGCATCGTTGAATCATGCGGAGTCGGCCGCGTTGCCGTCTTTTTTACGTTCAAACGTAGCGTGGGCTGCATGGTTGAGGCCGTCTGAAAGCTTGCATGTCGGTTTGAACAGGCGAAAACGTTTTCAGACGGCCTTCTTTTGAGGCCTTCATTTCCCGCATTCTTATAGTGAAATAAAATAAGAAAGATACAGGGCGGCAAGCCGAAGACAGTACAAGTATAGTGAAAAAACTTAATATCTGCTACGGCGTTGCTGCACCTTGCCGTACTAATCTGTACTGTCTGCGGCTTGCTGCCTTGTATCAAATATTAAGTTTTTCCACTATAGTACGGCAAGGCGCAGCCAACGCCGTAGATTTCTGATTTTATTTCGCTATATATGAGCGTTGACGGCGGTTGTTTCGTTTTGGTGCTGGTTTCACAAGGTTTCACGGGTTTAACGATACTGTCGCGGTTTGAATTCGGTTTCCGGCTTGCTGTCTTTGCGCACCGCCAGCAGCTGGTTTTTGCCGGCCAAAAGTTTCAGCTGCCAGATTTTTTCGCGCATTAGGGGCAGCCATTCGCAGCCGTAAAGCCCGTTGACGATGCGTTTGGCGGCGAGCAGGGCATCAGGGGAATGTTCGGCGAATGGTTCGGCCAGCGCCAGCGCGGCATCGAGGGGTTGCGGGCTGGTTTGTCCGGCAAAGCCGTATTGTTGCGCCGCTTCGCCGTCAAACAGGCGGGCGCTGGCGGTGAGCTCGCTTAATACGTCGCTGCGGATGCGCCCGCGCGCGCTGATGCTGATGCCCATATCGGGAATGATGCCCCAATGCGCTTCGCGGATGGCCCAGTGGCTGTCGGGTGCGGCGATGCAGTAATCGGCGGCCAGCGCCAGCTGTAAACCGGCGCCGACGGCATGGCCTTCGACGGCGGCAATCACGGGCACGGGCAGGTCGCGCCAGGCGAGGGCGGCGTTTTGAAACAGGCTGCGGGCAGGCTTGGCCAGCTCCCATAATACGGTTTTGCGGTTGGCGGGGTTTTTGAGGTCGGCCAAATCGATGCCGGAGCAGAAAGTGTGCGCTTGCCCGGCAAGAATCACGGCGCGCAAGCTGCGGTCGGCTTTCAGCTGTTTGGCGGCCTGCACCAGCTCGCGCATCATTTCGAAACTCATGGCGTTTTTCTTGTCGGGGCGGTTGAGCATTACGATGGCAATCTGCCCGCGCCGTTCTATGGTAAGCGTGTTCATGCGGTTTCTCCTGTGTCGTTATCGTTTCAGATTAACGGGAATGGGCGGTTTGTTCAATCGCATTGCAGGAGTGAATACACTAAAACGAAAGGCCGTCTGAAAGCTTTCAGACGGCCTTAGATTCAATAACGCGGCACGTTCGGGTCAATCTGCTGCGACCAGGCATCGATGCCGCCTTGCAGGTTGTACACGTCTTCAAAGCCTGCTTCGGCCAAATACATGGCGCTGTAGAGGCTGCGCATGCCGTGGTGGCAATACACCACAATCGGGTTTTCGTCGGGCAGCTCGTTTTGGCGCAGCGGAATCAGGTTCATCGGAATATGCATGTGGCCGGGCAGGGCGCAGAAGGCGACTTCTTCGTCTTCGCGCACATCAAGCAAGGTGATGGGGCGGCCTTCGTCCAGCCATTGTTTGAGTGCGGCGGGGGAAAGTTGGGGGATGTTCATGCGTGTGCTTTCTTGCTTTTGTTTTAATCAAAAGGCCGTCTGAAACACTTCGGCAAGTTCGGCACAAGTGTTTCAGACGGCCTGTTATTGGATACCGCTATCAGAAGCTGAATTTGGCAGCGGGCGCATCGGCTTTGCTGGAAAGCTTCGGAATCAATGTGTCGAAAAGGGTGGTTTCGGTAAACGTGTCGCCTGTGCGGGTAATCAGCTGCGCGCGTTGCACCGGCGCATCGCCGACCACTACCACCATGCGGCCGCCGTCTTTCAGTTGCTGTCTCAGGGTTTCAGGGATGCTGTTTACACTGCCGCCGATATAAATGGCATCGAAGGGGGAGCCGCTGGCCTGGCCTGCGAGGCCGTCGCCGTTTTGGTAGATGATTTTGCCGTAACCGAGGCCGTTCAACACGCTTTGCGCGCGCGCCTGCTGTTCGCCATCAATGTCGATGGTGGTGATTTCACCGGCCATTTCCGCCAGCAGGGCGGTGGCATAGCCGGAACCGGTGCCGATTTCGAGCACTTTGTCGGCAGGCTGCAAAGCCAGACCCTGCACCATGCGCGCCACGATTTTCGGCTCCAGCATGCTGCCGCCGTTGGGCAGCGGCAGGGTTTTATCGGAATAGGCGTAAGGTTTTTGCGCTTCAGCAACAAAGGCTTCGCGCGGGATGGCGCTGAGGGCGTCCAATACGTCGAAGTCCAACACGTCCCACGGACGGACTTGTTGTTCTACCATATTGAAACGTGCTTTTTCGAAGTTCATGCTCGGCTCCGCTATGAAATATTGTGTAGGTGGTTTGAATTATCTTGCGATTATAATGGTTTTACGGCGTCTTTAACAGTATTCAGACGGCCTCTGTGTGGCGGCGCTGAATCAGTGTGGCCAGTTCGCCCAGATATTGCGCGTCAACGCCATCGAATTGGCCGGTTGTGTCGGCATCGGCATCCAATACGGCGATAAGTTGCCCCTGATAATCGAATATCGGCACCACAATTTCCGATTGTGAAAGCGAAGAACAGGCAATATGGTCGGGATGGGCGTTGACATCTTCCACGACCAATGTTTGCCCCTGCGCCCATGCCTGACCGCATACACCGCGCCCGTAAGGAATGCGCGTGCATGCAAGCGGCCCTTGAAACGGCCCGAGAACCAATTCGCGCCGGGCGGAGTCTGTTAAGTAAAAGCCCACCCAAAGCCAGCCGAATGCGGCTTTGAGCACGGCGCTGATGTTGGCGAGATTGGCAATCAAATCGGGCTCGCCGGCAATCAGGCTTTCGATTTGCGGCAGAATTTCACGGTAAACAGCGGCTTTGTCGGTGTGGTTGATTATCAGGGTATGCATGATGATGAGCTTGAAGGCCGTCTGAAAAAGGTAGGCGTTTATACTATATCACAGACGAATGCCGGTAAATGCGGGTATGGTTCGTCGGTGGTATTGTCGGCCAAGTCTGGTGCGCAGCGGAGGGCAGTTTGTCGGTCATACCGCCCGCCCGTTTAGCCGGTGTTGCCAATTTATTCATAATTTAATACACTTGGCTACATGGCGTTACATCCGGAGCCAAACTGGAATTGTGCCGACCTTTCCGGCGCAACGGCCAATCATTAATTCAGCATAAAGGAAGCAAAACCATGTGGCAACAGAAATGGGTAATCGGCAATTGGAAAATGAACGGCCGCCTGCAAAACAACAATGCCTTGATGCACCGCTTCCGCATTCTGCCCGCCGCCGACCGGGTCACCATCGGCCTGGCTGCGCCGACGGTTTATCTGCTGCAACTGCATAACGCCATGCAGATTGTGCTAAACAACCGCATCCTCACTTGCGCGCAAGACGTGAGCCGTTTTCCCGGCAACGGCGCCTATACCGGCGAAGTATCGGCCGACATGATGGCGGATATCGGTGTGGATATCGTGTTAATCGGCCACTCCGAGCGCAGCCTGTATTTCGGTGAAAAAAACGAGATCCAGCGCCAGAAAATGGAAAACGTGTTAAACGTGGGGCTGCTGCCCCTGTTGTGTGTCGGCGAAAGCCTTGCGGAGCGGGAAGAGGGGCGCGAAAAAGAAGTGATTGCCCACCAGCTCTCGATTCTGGCCGGTTTGAACACCAAAAATATTGCCGTGGCTTACGAGCCGGTATGGGCCATCGGTACCGGCAAAGTGGCCACTGTCGAACAAATCGGCGAAATGCATGCATTTATCTACAAAGAAATCTTGTCATTGTGCGGAAGCGGTGTTACAATCCGCGTTCTTTATGGCGGAAGTGTGAATGCAGGCAATGCAGCCGATATATTCGCCGTGCCATGTGTTGATGGCGCTTTGGTAGGCGGTGCATCGTTAGCATACGATTCTTTTACCTCTATCATCAATGCCGCCCAAGAAGCATAGAGATTATGGAAGCCTTTAAAACCCTTATTTGGATTGTCAATATTTTTGCCGCGCTGGCCGTGATTGTGCTGGTGCTGATGCAGCAGGGTAAAGGCGCAGACGCAGGGGCGACATTTGGTTCGGGCAGCGGCAGCGCGCAAGGCGTATTCGGCTCCGGTGGCAACGCCAACTTTCTGAGCCGCAGCACCGCAATGGCCGCCACCGTATTTTTTGCAACCTGCATGGCCTTGGTGTATATTCACACCCACGGCACATCACACGGCCTTGACTTCAGCACCGTGCAGCAAAGCCAGCCCGCAACAACGCAACAACAGCCGCTGGAGCAGATTCCGGTGCAAGACAACAGCGGTTCCTCGCCGCAGCAGTAATACAAAATACAATTTAAAGTTTATGCCGACATGGTGAAATTGGTAGACACGCTATCTTGAGGGGGTAGTGACCCTAGGTCGTATGAGTTCAAGTCTCATTGTCGGCACCAAAGTGAAGAAAAGCCCGTATTGTTTACGGGCTTTTTTTCGTCTAATACCGTCTAACGCCATAAACCAAACCCAACAACGGCGCGGCTTTCCGCTTGATTTACCGTTTTTCATGGCCGTCTGAACCGTCTAACGCCGTCTAATGCCAAGCAATACAATCAACCTTTTTTTGTTGGTGCTTCTGTTGGTTCACGATAAAATCACCCCAAAAAGCACCAACAGAAAGCCCCTGAAATGCCCCTAAACGACCGCCAAATAAGAAACGCCAAGCCCGCCGACAAGCCCTATAAGCTGACCGATAGCAGCGGCCTACATCTTGTCATTACGCCCGCAGGCGGGAAACTATGGCGGCTTGATTTTGCCCTAGACGGCAAGCGCAAAACCCTTTCAATCGGCAAGTACCCCGCCGTTGCCCTGATTGAAGCAAGTCATGGTTATCATTATGACAAGTAATTTCCTAGGCCGCCGAAGAAGGAAGATTTACTGAATTGAAGATCGAAGGCCGGTGTCACCCGGGTATGAAGCGGCAAAGTAAGCTAATATTTATAAAAAGATTTTTTTATTATTAAAAATGAAATCCGGGATGAAAGATCATCCCGAAATATCCAAATAAGCCTCAAAATTTGTTAAAATAGCAAACCCACAGGCGGGCAGCTGACTCGGCATCAGCCGCCTGCCTATAAAAACCATTAAATATCCGACTGCGCCGTTTGCCGTTGCCGGGTCAGCCCCGATTATCTGCACGGGCGGCTTGCAGTCATGTCACATGTTTCAGACGGCCTCAAACAGAATTGCGGAGCAGGGCGCGGCAGTCAGCTTGTGCTGCATATGCGCCCTTTGCTGTTTGCCAAAGCCGCCTGAATCCGGTTGCCATGCATAAAGTCATTCCCATTGTCCACGTGCTCTCCAAGCTCGGCGTGTTGTTTTCATTCATGCTCTTGGTGCCCACTCTGGTGTCGTATCTGTTTCTTGACGACGCCTTGCCTGCGTTCGGCCATACGGCGCTGGTGACGATTGTGTCATCGGTCACGGTGTGGCTGCTCACCCTGCGTTATAACCGCGAGCTGCGCCCGCGCGACGGCTTTACGCTGGTGTTTATGCTGTGGATGGGATTTGCCGTGATTGCGGCCATGCCGTTTTACCTGTATTTCCCGCATGTCAGCTATACCGATGCTTTTTTCGAGGCCATGTCGGGGCTGACCACCACCGGCGCGACGGTGATGAGCAGCCTCGATACGCTGGCGCCGTCCATCAATTTCTGGCGCCACATGCTCAACTGGCTCGGCGGCATGGGGATTATCGTGTTGGCGGTGGCGATTCTGCCGATGCTGGGTGTGGGCGGCACGCAGCTTTTCAAGGCCGAAATTCCCGGTATCGACAAAGACACCAAAATGGCGCCGCGCATTTCGCAGGTGGCCAAAAAATTGTGGATTCTGTATGTCACGTTTACCCTGGTGACCATGCTGGCGTTGCGTTGGGCGGGCATGAGCTGGTTTGATGCCGTGTGCCATGCCATGTCGGCCGTGTCGCTGGGGGGCTTTTCCACGCATGATTCGAGCATCGCCTATTTCAATTCGCCATTGATAGAAAGCGTATTGATGGTGGCGACCATCTTGGGTGCCATCAGTTTCGCCAGCCACTTTACCGCTTTACGCGAGCGTTCGACCAGGGCTTACTGGCGTGATGAGGAGTGCCGCACGCTGCTGTTTGTGCTGGCGGTCAGCATCATCGGCGCCAGTGTTTATCTGTGGCAGATGCAGTTTTATGCCAACTTTCAAGACGCCTTGCGTTTCGTGAGCTTCAATTTTGTGTCCATTGGTCTGGCCAACGGCTACACCAATACCGATTTCAACCAGTGGCCGCTGATTGCATCCTTGTGGATGTTTTTTCTGGCCAATGTGCTGGCCAGCTCGGGCTCGACCGGCGGCGGCATCAAGGGTGTGCGCGCGATTGTGCTGTTCAAGTTCAGCCTGCGCGAGATGACGCTGCTGCTGCACCCGAAGGCCGTGCGCACGGTGAAGGTCAACGGCCGCAGTATCCCCGAGCGCACCGCGCTGACTGTGTTGGCATTTTTGTTTGTATACTTCATGACCATCGTATTGTTTACCTTTCTGATGATGGCAACGGGGCTGGATTTCATGTCGGCCTTCACCGGCATCATCGCCTGCATCACCAATGCCGGCCCCGGCCTCGGCAGCATCGGCCCCGCTTCCAATTATGCCGGCCTCAACGAGGCGCAGAAATGGCTGTGCACCATGGTGATGCTGCTGGGACGGTTGGAGATTTTCACCGTGTTGGTGTTGCTGACCCCGGCCTACTGGAAAAAGTAAACGCTGCTTTCAGACGGCCCAGGGATCCCTGGCAATTCAGAATTGAGTAGCCTTGAATCTGAATTTTTATCACAAAAAATCAAAATTGTAGTCGTTCCGTTAGATTGATACAGCGTTGCTGCGCCTAGCCGTACTATAGTGGAAAAACTTAATATTTGATACAAGGCAGCAAGCCGCAGACAGTACAGATAGTACGGCAAGGTGCAGCAACGCCGTAGCAGATATTAAGTTTTTTCACTATATCTGTACTGTCTGCGGCTTGCTGCCTTGTATCAATCTAACGGAACGACTATATTCTGCCACATCAGAAAGCTCCGGAGCCTGTTTGCCAATGAGGCCGCCCGAACAATGTAAATATTTGTAGCAGACACAAAACCCGCGTCCAAATCGCTTAAAATCGGTCATATAACCGAAATGACCGACGATAAATCAGAAAGTCCGATAGATGATTGTTACCCACACGCTCAAGCTCACTTCCCTTGCCGCCGCCTTGTTGTTGGCGGCCTGCTCCTCTTCCGAGCAACCGCTCGAACCGATTAACCGCGGCGAAACACCGGCCGGCGGCATCAGCCTGCCGGGCAGCCGCGCCGTCGAGTCGCCCGCCAAAGTGCTCAGCGACTACAGCCTCTACCGCAGCACGCTCGACGCCATCAAGCGCGACGATGATATTCTGCCCGCCCAGTTTCTCAGCCAGTCGGGCGACAGTGCCATGGCGGAGAGCGTGCGCAACGAATGGCTGAAAAGCCTCGGCAAGCGCGGCCAGTGGGCGCAGTTTGACCAGCAATACCGCCTGCTCGACAAAGACGGCCGCGCACAGGAAGTGCAATGTTATGCCAACTACCGCAGCGGCGATTACGGCAGGCTTGCAAATGAGCTGGTGCAATCCATCAGCCGCCTGCCGCAGGGCTGCAACAGCTATCTGCAGGCCGCCGCTTCGGCAGGCCGTCTGAACCAGAATGACGCATGGCGGCGCGTGCGCGGGCTCATCAGCAACAACCAGATTACCGATGCGCGCAACCTTGCCGCCGCCCTCGGCAGCCCGTTTGATGCGGGCGGGCAGGGTGCGCAGGAATACAGCCTGATTAACGTCATCGGCAACAATGCCAAACGCACCGCCGCGGCCGCCGCGACACTGGAATCCCTGTCGGGCAGCCTCACGCCGGCACAAAGCGGCTTCGCCTGGGGCGTGCTCGGCCATTACCAGGCGCAAAACCAGAACATGGGCACCGCGCTGGGCTACTACAACCGCGCCGACCGCAAGCAACTGAGCGACGAGCAGTTCGAATGGTACGCCCGCGCCGCCCTGCGCCTGCAGCGCTGGAGCGAACTGGAAAACATCATCGGCGACATGCCGAAAAACCTGCGCGACAGCGGCACCTGGCAATACTGGCTGGCGCGCAGTTATGCCGCACAGGGCAATCAGGCGCGCGCGCGCGGCATTTATGAAAAAGTGGCCGACAGCGGCCGCAACTTCTACGCCGTGATGGCCACCGAAGAGCTCGGCCGCCGCATCAACACGCGCAACAATGTCGGCGCGGCTTCCAAGCGCGATGTCGACACGCTCGCCCGCGACGGCGGCATCGACCGTGCGCTTACCTTGTTCCGCGCCAGCCAAAACAGCGGCGACTGGAATATGCGCCGTCAGTCGCAGGCCGAATGGCGTTATGCCACCCGCGGTGCCGATGAAGACACCCTGCTGGCCGCAGCGCAGCTTGCGTTTGACAACCAGTTTTACGAAATGGCCATCAACAGCGCCGAGCGCACCGACAACAAGCTCAATTACAACTTGCGCTACATCTCGCCCTTCCGCAACATCACCGAGCGCTATGCCGCGCAGGCAGGCGTCGACCCCGCCTGGGTTTACGGCCTGATTCGTCAGGAAAGCCGCTTCATGATTGGCGCGCGCTCCAGCGTCGGCGCCACCGGCCTGATGCAGGTGATGCCCGCCACCGCCAACGAAATCGCCGCCAAAATCGGCATGAGCCCGAGCGAGCTGCACAGCATGGACGGCAATATCCGCATGGGCACCTGGTATCTGGGCGATGCCAAACGCCGCCTCAGCAATGACGAAGTGATGGCCACCGCAGGCTACAACGCAGGCCCCAGCCGCGCCCGCCGCTGGCAGGCCGCCACCCCGCTGGAAGGCGCGATTTACGCCGAAACCATCCCCTTCAACGAAACCCGCGATTACGTGAAAAAAGTGATGACCAACGCTACTTATTACGCCAGCCTCTTCAACGAGCCGCAAACCTCGCTGAAACAGCGCATGGGCACCGTGCCGGGGCGTTGATGCCGATTCATCATCAAAGGCCGTCTGAAAGCGTTTCAGACGGCCTCGTTGCGAGTAAAACCACATGCTCAAGTCATGCAAATACCTTTTCGGCAGCCTGATATTGGCTGCTTGTTTCGGCGCGGGCGCCAAAGACCTCACCATTTTGGTGGTGGGGCAGTCAATGTCGGCCAACAGCGGCGGCCATGTTTACCGCGAGCCGGTTAAAGGGCTGTATCAGATAGACCTGGAAGGCCGACGCGTGCCCGCCAAAGATCCGCTGTTGTGGGCGTCGAGCGACGGCGGCAGCCTGTGGATGCCGCTGGGGCGCAAGATTTTGCAGGCCAAGCTGGCCGACAGCGTCACCTTCATGCCCATCGGCAAAGGCGGCACCTCGCTGGAAAACTGGCTCACCCCCGGCAGCTATGTCAACGGCAAAATGTATCGTGCGCTGGAAATCATCGAGCGTAACAACATCAAATTTGATTACGTGTTTTTCCTGCAGGGCTCGTCAGACGTGGGCACGCCGATGAAAGACTACGCCACCCGCTTTTACACCCTGCACCACATCATTCAGGGCCGTCTGAAAAAAAGCGGCAGCGACCCCGCCTGGATTATCGCCCGCCATACCCGCTGCGGCGATTTGTATGACGCCGATATCGTGGCCGTGCAACACGCCATTGGCCGCCGCGACAATCAAAAGCATTATTTCGTCGGCCCCGACACCAACCCCGTGGCCATGCGCTACCGCCGCGACCGCTGCCACCTCAATCAGGCCGGGCAGGAGCTGGTGTCGGACATGTGGCTGCAAAGTCTGAAAGAGGTCATGCAGAAGCAGGGCAGGAAGCCTTGAGCCTGAAATTGGCATATAGTCGGAGAAATTAGCTTCTGATACAAGGCGGTGAGCCGCAGACAGTACAAATAGTACGACAAGGCGAGCCAACGTCGTAGCAGAAACTAATTTCTTCGACTATAGCCAGAAGAATGTGCTGCTCGGCTATCAAACAAGCCGAGACCTTTGCAAAATTCCCCTGCCCGCCGCACCCGCGCAGGCGGGTGCCTAGTGCAAAGCGTAGCTTTGCTTGCCTGCCCATCTTGATGATAAAAAATTAATATTAATCAATAGGTTGTAAATTTACAAAGCTGGTGTGTTTAAGCTGAAGCTACGCTTCAGACTGGGCACCCGCCTGCGCGGGTGCGACGGTTATTTTTTTGCAAAGGTCTCAAGCCGCCTGTCTGAGCCGGTATCCGCGCAACAACGATGATGGAAACGCCTGCATTATTTGTGTCAAAAGGCCGTCTGAAACATTGTTTGCAGACGGCCTTTTGCTGTGTTGCGGACGGATTATTGACCGCCTCCCGACAATGCCAGCGTATCGAATGCAATCATGCGCTCTTCGTTGGTGGGCACCACCAACACGGCGGGGGCGGTGCCGGGGCGGGTGATGAAGCCTGCCTTGCCGAAGCGCACTTCTTCGTTGGCTTCGTCGTCAAACTCGATGCCGAGAATGCCGAGGTAGCCGATGGTTTTGGCGCGAATCAGGCTGGAGTTTTCGCCGATGCCGCCGGTAAACACAACAGCATCGAGGCGGCCGGTGGCCACGGTCATTGAGGCGATGTATTTGGCGAGGCGGTAGGCGGTCACTTCCAGCGCCAGTTGCGCGCCTTCGTGGCCGTCGGCGGCGGCTTCCTGAATGCTGCGCATGTCGTTGGACAATTCGGAAATGCCCAGCAGGCCGGATTTTTTGTTGAGCATATCGGTGACTTGTTTGGCGCTCATGCCGGTGGCTTCTTCGATAAAGCCGAATGCGCCGGGATCGAGGTCGCCGCTGCGGGTGCCCATCACCAGACCTTCGAGCGGGGTGAGACCCATGCTGGTGTCTTTCGATTCGCCGCCCAATACGGCGGCTACCGAGGCGCCGTTACCCAAGTGGGCAATCACCAGCGCGGTGTCTTTGAGGTCTTTGCCGAGCAGGTTGGCGGCTTCCTGCGCCACATAGCGGTAGCTGGTGCCGTGGAAACCGTAGCGGCGCAGGCCGTGGTTGCGGTAGAGCTCGCGCGGCACGGCGTAGGTGTAGGCATGCTCAGGCATGGTTTGGTGAAATGCTGTGTCGAATACGCCCACATTCGGCAGGCCGGGGAAAATGGTTTGCGCGGCGCGGATGCCGGTGAGGTTGGCGGGATTGTGCAGCGGTGCCAGCGGAATGCATTCTTCCAGCGTGTCAATCACATCGTCGGTAATCAATACCGAGCCGGAATATTTCTCGCCGCCGTGTACCACGCGGTGGCCGATGGCAACGACAAGGCTCTGCAAATCGTGGGCTTTCAATTCTTCCAGTAGCGCTTCCACCGCGCCGGTGTGGTCGTTTTTATCGGTAAGTTCCACGCGGTGGCGCTCGCCGTTGACTTTGTTGACAAACCATGAGCGGCGGCCGACCAGTTGCACTTTCGGATTTTCGAAATAGTTGAAGGTGATGTAGGCCTCGGGGGTGGTGAGTTTTTCGGCCAGGCAGCTCAATACCAGCTCGCCGTTTTCGCTGTCGAGCAGCGCGCCTTTGAGCGACGAGCTGCCGCAGTTCAGCACCAGAATCAGTTTGTGGGTTTCTTGGCTCATGGGGGTTCTCCTGTATTTTTCTTGTATCGGTTATGCTTTTGGGTTCTTGCTTGCGCTGTAGTGGAATGTAATCGAAGCGGGCGGGTTTGTGAAATTATTTCTGTGGATTGAAGCCATCAGAAAAACTGATGTTTCAGACGGCCTGTGATATTTTCATATGTTGCCCGATGGAACGGGCGGGGAAGATGGACGTTCCAACCGCCAAAGCTGTTGCGGGCAATGTTTTGCCGGGTTACGCCTTGAGGGCTAACCCAGCCTACGGTGTTGAGGCCTTTGCAAGAAAATATAGTCGTTTCAATTTAGATTGATACAGCGTTGCTGCGCCTTGCCGTACTACCTGTACTGTCTTCGGCTTGCTGCCTTGTCTCAATCTAAATTGAAACGACTATAACCGTCGCACCCGCCTGCGCGGGCGCGACAAGTGGGGATTTTGCAAAGCTCTCAGGCCGTCTGAAAACCAGGTTTTCAGACGGCCTCAATCAAAAGCAATCGCCCGGCACGCGCACGCTGCCTTCCATGATGATGCGGGCGCTGCGGCTCATGATGGCTTTGGTGACCGTCCATTCGCCGTTGTGTTGTTTCGCTTCCGCACCCACACGCAAAGTGCCGGACGGGTGGCCGAAGCGCACGGCTTCGCGTTCACCGCCTCCTGCGGCCAGATTGACCAAGGTTCCCGGGATGGCGGCCGCGGTACCGATGGCGACGGCGGCGGTGCCCATCATGGCGTGGTGCAGTTTGCCCATACTGAGCGCGCGCACCAGCAAATCGATGTCGGCAGCATCAACCGCTTTGCCGCTGCTGGCGGTGTAGCTTTTCGGCGGTGCGACAAAGGCCACTTTCGGCGTGTGCTGGCGGGTGGCGGCTTCGCTCACGTCTTGAATCAGCCCCATTTTTAGCGCACCGTAGGCGCGGATGGTTTCAAAACGCGCAAGCGTTTCGGCATCGTTGTTGATGTCGTCTTGCAGCTCGGTGCCGCTGTAGCCGATGTCGGCGGCGTTGACGAACACGGTCGGAATGCCCGCGTTAATCAGCGTGGCCTGAAAAGTGCCGACACCGGGCACCTCCAATTCGTCCACCAGATTGCCGGTGGGGAACATTGCGCCGCCGTCTTCACCGTCGTCGGCGGGATCGACAAATTCAAGCTGGATTTCGGCGGCGGGGAAGGTGACGCCGTCGAGCTCGAAATCGCCGGTTTCCTGCACTTCGCCGTTGGTTATCGGCACATGGGCGATGATGGTTTTCTGAATATTCGCCTGCCAGATGCGCACGGTGCAGAGGCCGTTTGAAGGAATGCGTTCGGCATCGACCAAGCCTGCGTGAATCGCAAATGCGCCGACGGCGGCGGAAAGGTTGCCGCAGTTGCCGCTCCAATCGACAAACGGCTTGTCGATGGAAACCTGGCCGAACAGATAATCGACATCGTGGCCGGGCTGGGCGGATTTGTCCAGAATCACGGCTTTACTGGTGGAGGAGCTGGCGTTGCCGAGGCCGTCGATCTGCTTGCCGTAGGGGTCGGGGCTGCCGAGCACGCGCAACAGAATGGCATCACGTGCCGCGCCCGCGCTTTGGGCGGCTTCGGGCAAATCCGTGCGTTTGAAAAAGACACCTTTGGAGGTGCCGCCGCGCATATAGGTGGCGGGGATTTTGATTTGGGCGGGGAAGTTGCTCATTCGGGGGTTTCCTTTGCTGAAGTGTTTTTCTTGTGGGGTACAGTCGAAGAAATGAGTTTCTGCTACGGCGTTGGCTCGCCTTGTATCAGAATCTATAGTTGTTTCAATTTAGCTTGAGACAAGGCAGCAAGCCGCAGACAGTACAGATAGTACGGCAAGGCTCAGCAACACTGTATCAAACTAACGGAACGGCTATACATCTCCGACTATAAGGTGCAGGCTATTGTAGTCAGGTTGCCGCCGCAATCAAAGCGCTTTTTTGCAAAGCGGGTATTTTTGGCGGCACAGCTTTTCAGACGGCCATAAAAAACGCTCCGGTTTGGCGGAGCGTTGCAATCGGGGCATGGCGGTGTCAGCGGCGCAAATCGTCTTCCATGTCGGCATCGGTGGCGGCTTCGGCGGGCGCAGGGGCGGCCATGCCTTCCACGTCTTCGATTTCGTGCCGCTCCAGAATCGCCTGCGGAATCACCGGCGCATCGCTGACCGGCTCCTGCTCCACCGGGTCAAGGGGGACGGGGGTGACAGCGGCTTCGGGCGGCATCGGCATGTCGGGAATCGGCGCGGCGGCGATTTCTTCCTGCATATCGGTTGCGGCGTCGGCGGTAACGGTGGCAGCGGCAGCGGCACCTGCGGCCAGATAGCCGACGGTGACGGCTTTGTCGCTGCGTTTGGCCAACTGCTCTTGCAGCGCTTCCGTTCCCATCAGGCTTTGCGCGCCGCTGCTCAGGTGCTGGATGACTTTTTGGTAGCTGCGGTTGAGCTCGTCGACGGCGCTAGCGGTATCGGTAAAGTGTTTGTCGACATTTTGACGGTATTGGCTGAAACGCTGAATCAGGGCATCGTATTCTTGTTGTTGGCGTTTGTTTTTACGCAATGCCAGCCACATCACCAGCAGGCCCGCCAGAAAACCAATAACCGCGGCAAGAGCCAATTGTGCTTCCCAGGGCAGATTCATCGTTTTTTCTCCTTTTTTCGGGTTATCTGCAATACAGGCTATCTTACCAACGAACAGGCAGTTGAAACAACTCAAATCAGGCATTCGTTTGAAAATAAAAGCCGTCTGAAAAGCTTTTCAGACGGCCTGAGGATAAATAGCTGTGAATTATCCTAATCCATTAACGCCAATTGGTTTTCAAAAGCTCAACCACTTCGTCGCCGCGCCCGTTCATAATTGCTTTGAGCATAAAGAGGCTGAAACCTTTGGCCTGCGCCAGCTCGATTTTCGGCGGCATCACCAATTCCTGCTTGGCGGTTACCACGTCTACAATCACCGGCCCCGGATGGGCAAAAGCCTGTTGCAGGGCGCCGTCGACCATTTCGGCGTTTTCCACGCGTATGCCTTTGATGCCGATGGCTTCGGCCATGGCGGCAAAATCGGGATTGGCAAGGTCGGTGGCATGATCCAGATAGCCTGCGGCTTTCATTTCCATGGCCACGAAACCCAGCGTGCTGTTGTTGAACACCACCACTTTCAGCGGCAGATTCAGCTGCCGGAGGGTAAGGATTTCGCCCATCATCATGGCAAAACCGCCGTCGCCCGACATCGACACCACCTGCCGCTGCGGAAACGCGCCTTGCGCACCGATGCCTTGCAGCATAGCATTGGCCATCGATCCGTGGTTAAACGAGCCGATCAGGCGGCGTTTGCCGTTCATTTTCAGGTAGCGCGCCGCCCATACGGTGGGCGTGCCCACATCGGCGGTAAACACCGCATCTTCCGCCGCCAGCGCGCTGATGCGGCTGGCGAGGTATTGCGGATGAATGGGTCGGCCGTTTTCGGTGGGCGCGGCCAAATCATCGAGACCGGCACGCGCCTTGGCATAATGCGTTTTGGCTGTTTGCAGGAATTTGCCGTCGGCACGGTTTTGCAGCAGCGGCAGCACGGCGTTGACGGTTTCTTTCACGTCGCCGACGATGCCTTGCGTGAGCGCCACCCGTTTGCCCAGCGCGCCGGGATTGCGATCGACCTGAATCACTTTGGCGTGTTCCGGATAAAACGGGCGGTAGGGGAAATCGGTGCCCAACATCAGCAGGGTATCGCTGTTTTCCATCGCATGGTAGCCGGATGAAAAACCAATCAGGCCGGTCATGCCCACATCGTTGGGGTTGCCCCATTCGATATGCTCTTTGCCGCGCAGGGCGTGTACCACCGGCGCCTGCAGTTTTTCGGCCAGCGCCACCACCTCATCATGCGCGCCCGCGCAGCCGCTGCCGGCGAAAATGGTCAGCGCTTTGGCCTGGTTCAAATGCCCGGCCAATGTTTGCACATCCGCTTCGTTTGGCAACAGGCGCGGTTTTTGCGGCGCCGTCCATTTTGCCGCCGGAACGGCGGCTTCCATCAGCGACACATCGCCCGGCAACACAATCACCGCCACGCCGCCTTGGCCGACCGCGGTATTGAGGGCGCGAAACAATACTTCCGGCATCTGCTTGGGATTGCTGACGAGCTCGACGAAATCGCTGCATTCGCGGAAAAGCTCCTGCGGATGGGTTTCCTGAAAATAGCCCAGGCCGATTTCGGAAGAGGGAATGTGCGACGCAATCGCCAATACCGGTACATGGTTGCGCTGGCAGTCAAACAAGCCGTTGATCAAATGCAGGTTGCCGGGGCCGCAGCTGCCCGCGCAAACCGCCAATTCGCCCGTGAGCGCCGCTTCCGCGCCCGCCGCAAAAGCCGCGGTTTCTTCATGGCGCATGTGCATCCATTCGATGCGCCCGTCGCGGCGCAGGCTGTCGTTGATGCCGTTGAGGCTGTCGCCCGTGATGCCCCAGATGCGCTTTACGCCTGCATCGGCGAGAATTTCCACCAATAAATCGGCGACGGTTTTGCTTTTTGCCATAATCTGCCTTTCTTGTTAGCGTGTGTGGATAATCATATAAAATACCCAGCATACGCCGCTCACCGTCGAAAATCAGCCTTGATTACATATTTATACATAACAAGGCCGTCTGAAACGTTCAGACGGCCTTTGCCAGCTAGGGCTTCCTGACAATTTGTTTATGAGGGGATTTTTGTTCCTGGAAATGCAGATGCAAGCCTACTCAAAGAGGGCGGTTTTACACGCTGCGCTAGTAAAACCAGCCAAAACGCAGCAAGATTGGACATCTTGCGAGGCTTTTTAACGCAGCAGGTGCGTTTTCAGGGGCAAAAAGCACCCGTAAATCGACACCGCTGCGCTGTCAGGAAGCCCTAGAGACCTTTGCAAAAAATAACCGCCGCACCTGCCTGCGCGGGTGCGGCGGGCCGGGGAATTTTGCCAAAGCCTCAGCTAGTGATTCGAGTTGATTCGCTATATAGTGACATTGTTTTTGAATAAGGGAACCATCATGCTCACCCCCGAAAATTGCGATTTGTTCAACCGCCCGTTTTTCCAATTCGCCCAAATGAAGCAATACCAGCCCGAAGCCATAGCGCCGACCAAAGCCGCCTATAAAAGCGCTTGGCAAACATGGCGAGCGCTGGTTTTGCAGGTGGCGGATGAATTGTGTGCGCCGTTTGCGCCGCCGCATATCGAGCGCTGGTGCAACGGCTGGCAGGTGCGCGCGCACTTTTTCGCGTTTTTCAAATACGCGGAGCATCAGGATTCGGCACCGATTTTGTCGCTATTGCTCAACCGCCGCCGCTTGTGCATCAGCCTCGATTGGCACGCCTACAAAGCCAAACAATCGGCCAGCACGTTGGCGCAATACCGGCAATGGCCGCAAGCCTTGACTGCTGCTCAATATGCGGGATTTGAGATGTGGCGCGACAGTGATGGAGAATATGCCGATTACCCGGATGTGGCTGCCCAGTTGGCACGCGGCACGGATTTGGCGGGCGATGATTTTTTCTGCATCGGTAAAAATATCGAACGCGATGATTTGGCTTCGGTAAACAGCCTGCACGAAATCACGCAAACCATCCGCGCTTTGCAACCTTTGTATGAAGCGTGTTTTGAATAAGTATGGTCGTTCCAATTTAGATTGAGACAAGGCAGCAAACCGCAGACAGTACAGATAGTACGGCCAGGCGCAGCAACGCGGTAGTAGAAATTAAGTTTTTTCACTATACCTGTACTGTCTGCGGTTTGCTGCCTTGTCTCAATCTAAATTGAAACGACTATAAAAGGCCGTCTGAAAGGTGTGTTTCAGACGGCCTTTCGGTTTGGCCGTTTGATAGGGTGGATTAATGCCAATTCATCAAAGCAGGCTGGCGAGGCGGTGCTGATTGACTGGGTGCTTCAGCCCCCTCTCCCCGGGTCTTGTCGTTCGCTTTGAGTGAAGGTGGGCCAATATCGTCAGGTATTTTTATGAATGTGTATCAAAGCGGCAGCGCGTCAAGCTGGCGCAAGATGTCGAGCGGCAGGCCGAAGCGGCAGGTTTTTTGCGGATCGACCACTTGGCAGATTTCCAGCTGTCCGGCAATGCTTTGCAGCGCGATAGACTGGTTGGCGTCGAGCGTGCTGTGCACCAGCAGATAATCGTGCATCATCAGCGTAGCCTGCTCGGCAGCCTGGTTTAAATCGGTGTGCGAAGCCAGCGTGTAGAGCATGTCGGGTGTTTGCGCCAGGGGCAGCGGATAAGGGCGGCCTTTGATGACGTTGACGGAGACTTCCACCGTGCCGCTGATTTCCAGCCCCGACACGCCGACTTCGCCATCGCCCATCGCCGCATGCAAGTCGCCCAGCGCCAGTAGGGCACCCGCAACATTGACGGGCAGATAGAGGGTGGTGTGTTCGGCGATGATTTTACTGTCCATATTGCCGCCGTGCGCATCGGGAATGCCGCAGCTGACGGCCTCGCCCGCAGGCGCGGTGCCGATGACGCCTATCATCGGTTGGAGTGGCACGCGCACCCGGTCAAACAACACAGCATGATTGCCTTGAACCGGCACGATATCGATGCGGCCGTTTTGCAGCCGCCCGCCCGCCACGCCCAAGCCCGGCAGCGTTGCCAACACCGCCTGTGCGGCCAGCTCGATTTTGCGGATATGCACTGCCAGCGTGTCGCCCGCTTCGGCGCCGTTGACAAACACCGGGCCGGTGGCGGGATTGATGCGGCTCCAGTCGATACCGTCGGGGATTTGACCGGATTCGGTAATTTGGTTGGCGAAGCAGTCGCAGGTTTCAAAGCGCACAATTGCGCCGCTGTCGACAGCCAATACGGGCGGGTTGTCGGCTGACATGGCGAAGATGATTTGGTCGGCGCGAAGGGTGGCGGTCATGATGGTGTTCCTGAGTATTGAAGGTTGGTTGTTATGCTAACGCAGGCCGTCTGAAAAGAACAGAGCGGCATTTTTTGAATTGGTATAAGCTGGCAAGGAGGCTGCTTTCAGACGGCCTTTTGAAAACTTCCGGATACGGGAATACCGCCGCCATGCAAAAACACAATATTCTGCAAACCTTGCCCGAACCGAAAAACCGCGAGCATTTCGAAGCCATTCTGCACGCACCCGACGTGCGCATCGAACGTATTGTTTCCTATGGCCAGACCTCGCCCGACACAGGCTGGTATGACCAGGACGAACACGAATGGGTGTTGCTCCTGCAGGGATGCGCCGTACTGGTTTTTGCAGACGGCCGGGAAATCAGCCTGGAAGCGGGAGATTACGTGCATATCCCCGCGCATTGCCGCCATCGGGTGGGCATGACCGACAAGAACGGGGCAACGGTTTGGCTGGCGGTGTTTTATCGATAGCGGAGCCTGTTTATTGTCAATTAACACACAAAACACTTTGGAGTTGTTTTCCGCAAAGGTCTCAGCCTGTTTGTGGTTGTGGCGATAAAAAAACGGTATCCGCAGATACCGTTGCTGATGCCGTCTGAAAAGGCGTTACGCCGGATTCATGAAGCTTTCGATTTGTTGCAGGCTGATTTCGGGCGTGGCGCCGTGGTGCGAGGCCACCAGCGCGCCGAGTGCGCAGGCGAAAGTGACGGCTTCCTGTGGCGTGGCGTTGTTCAGGAGCTTGTAGGTGAGGCCGGCGAGGAAGCTGTCGCCGGAGCCTACGGTATCGGCCACGGTGACGCGGAAGCCGCCGTGGTGATGCATTTGGCCGTCCTGATAATAAATTGCGCCGTGGTTGCCGAGGGTGACGCACATTTTGGCTGTGTTGCTGAGCTCGGCCAGAAAGCGGATGTTTTGTTCGAGCGAATAGTAGGGCGAGCCGAATTCTTTGGCCAATTCATACAATTCGTCGTCATTCAGCTTGATCAGGTCGGCTTTTTTCATCATTTCCAGCAGGCGCGCGGTGTCGTAATGCGGCGGGCGCAGGTTGACATCGAAAATCTTGAATTTGGCCTGCGCCACCAGCTGGTCAAGGCTGGCGCGGGATACTTCGTCGCGGGTAGACAGGCTGCCGTAGATGAATGCATCGGAATCCGCCACGCGCTCCAGCGCTTCTGCCTGCACTTCGATGCGGTCCCAGGCGCAGGGGTACACGATGTCGTAGGAAGCGCTGCCTTTGCTGTCGAGCTTGACTTTCACCAGGCTGGTGGCTTGTTCGCCGTCGGTTTGCAAAAGGTCGGTGGCGACATTTTTGGCTTCAATCTGACGCAGTAATTCTTCGCCGTCGGCATCGTCGCCCCGGCGGCTGATGATGCTGGCACCCACACCCAGCGAGCGCAGCCGCACCAATACGTTGAGCGGAGCACCACCCAATACTTTGCCGTCGGGAAAATCGTCCCACAATACTTCGCCGAAACTGGTGACTTTCATTATGCATCTTCCTTAATCAGTGATTTGGACAATTCTTCAAGCGGCACGCCTTTGGTTTCGGGCATCATAAACATGACGAACAGCAATTGCAAGACCATCATGGCGGTGAACACCACAAACACCCAAGCCGCGCCGATGCTGTCAAACAGGAAAGGAATGGCGGCGGGGATGGCGGCGGCCAACACCCAGTGGGTGGAGCTGCCGAGCGATTGGCCCTGGGCGCGCAGATGGCTGGGGAAAATCTCGGAAATGAATACCCAGATTACCGTACCTTGGCCGATGGCGTGGGCGGCGATAAACAGGAAGAAGAAGAGCGGCACGGCCATGCCTTTCCATTGTAGGAAGAAGGCCAGCGAAACCAGACCGAGCGATATGATGTAGCCGAATGAGCCGATATACATCAGCTGGCGGCGGCCGAAACGGTCAATCAATGCCAGACCCACAAAGGTGAAAATCAGATTGACCACGCCGATGCCGACGCTGCTGAGCATGGCGGCGCTTTTTTCCAGGCCGGCGATTTCAAAAATACGCGGAGCGTAGTAAAGGAAGGCGTTGATGCCGGATACCTGGTTGAAGAAGGCAATCAGGAAAGCCAGCAACACCGGCGTGCGGTATTTTTTCAGCCACAGGCTTTCTTTCTTGTGTTGGCTGTCGGCTTTGGCGGCGGCCACCATTTCGTCAAGGTTGGCGCCCGGGTTGATTTGCTGCAATACGGCGCGGGCTTCATCGAAACGGCCTTTCATCATCAGCCAGCGCGGCGACATCGGCACGCTCATGACCATCAACGTGTAGATAACGGCAGGAACGACCTGAATACCCAGCATCCAGCGCCAGGTGTTGGCGCCCAAATCCAGGCTGGTGAAGAGGAAGTTGGACAGGTAAGCCATCAGGATACCGAACACGATATTAAACTGATACATGGCCACCAGCCGGCCGCGCTTGTCGGGCGGCGCAATTTCAGACACATAAGCCGGTGCGGCAATAGTGGAAGCGCCGACGCCCAGGCCGCCGAGGAAGCGGAAGGAGGCAAACAGCCACGGGTCGGAGACCAGCGCCGAGCCGAGCGCGCCGATAATATACAAGAAACCGATGATAATCAGGGTTTTTTTACGGCCGAGGCGGTCAGTGGGAATGCTGCCGAAAAGGGCGCCGATAACCGTACCCCACAGCGCGGAAGACATCACCACCACGCCGTGGAACAGGCTGGAGCTTTGCCACAGCTCCTGCAGCGCCTGGTCTGCGCCGGAAATCACGACAGTGTCAAAACCGAACAGAAAACCTGCCAGCGCGACGGTAATCGACCAGAAAAGCAATTTAGACTGGTTCATACAACATCCTTTGTTACACAAGTTGAGAAATCCCCGCGTTGACGTGCGCTTTTAAAAGCGCATCCGGTTTGCCCGTTATCCGATCAGGCGGGGGTTGCTTTATTAATAGCCTGAGGCTGTTTTGTTCAGACGGCCTGTAGGTTTATTAGTTTCGTCTGTAATAAAACACAATATTTTATTAAGAAATATTATGAAAAGTATGCGCAGACAGCATTATTATACGTGCGGCCATGGAGATAAATTTGACCGATGGCAAAAATCTGTCAGATAAAACAGGGGAAAATCACAATGCGGCGACTAGTTTTGATGAATGAGTCGGCTTAACATTGGCGATAATCAAATGTCAAAGATATTACATGGATTACATTTTAAAGTAAGAAATTTTCACCTGTAAGGTTGGATTATTACTTTGAACGGCATGGAATTACAGAGATTTTTATCATCCGGCATGCCCAATGAGCCTATTTTTGAATGGTGCGGCTTCCGTGCAGGTCTGGCAGCGATGCCCGGCATTCTCTCGTTTCAGGAACGTTTTTTAGAGATTTCATGCCCGAATATTACAAACGGGCGTCCTTGATTGCCGGACATCATTGCCCGGCCTGGAACGTAAAGCTCCGCCTTAACTCAAAGGGAACAGTAAAATTTGGGTGCTGAAGCACCAAGTTAGTCGGTTACGTACTTAACGTGAGTTCGGGATAAGCATTGAAGATATTCTTCAGACCTTTGCAAAATTTCCCTGCCTGTCGTACCGGCGCAGGCGGGTGCCCAGTCTGAAACAACGCTTCAGCTCAAACCTGCCAGTTCTGTAAATGCACAACTATAGTGGCTAAACTTAATATTTGATACAAGGCAGCAAGCCACAGACAGTACAGATAGTACGGCAAGGCGCAGCAACGCCGTCGCAGATATTAAGTTTAGCCACTATACATGATTTATATCGGATTTTTAGAATAAGAAAATAGGTAGACAAGCAAAGCTACGCTTTGCACTAGAGGCACCCGCCTGCGCGGGTGCGGCGGTTGTTTTTTGCAAAGGTTTAAGTCTTTCAGCTTTTCAGACGGCCTCTGAGGTTATTCTAGACAGTAGTGCGCCTGCGTGGGGGTAGCGTAGCGGACTTGCGAAGCTAATGACGAATCATTGCGGATTCGGCTTGCCAAAGGAGAAATATATTCTTGAAAATAAAAAGATATTTCATTTGCTTATCCCGAATCCACGTTACTTACTGCACTGTCTGCGGCTTGCTGCCTTGTATTAGAGTAAGTTTTTCCACTATAGTCGGAGAAATTAGATTCTGATACAAGGCGGCGAGCCGCAGACAGTACAGATAGTACGACAAGGCGAGCCAACGCCGTAGCAGAAACTAATTTCTTCGACTATATATATAGGCAATGCGTGCTGTTCTGCCATATGCCTATCCGTATGGCCTGCCCATGTTTGCGCCGGTTCGCCGCCCAGCTCCGGAAGGCGAAACAAAAGGCCGTCTGAAACTTTCAGACGGCCTTTAAAAGGGGACGAGGCAGCTTTACAGCGAACGTGCCACTTCGACAATTTCAAACACTTCCAGCTGGTCGCCTTCCATGATTTCGTTGTAGTTTTTCAGCATCAGGCCGCATTCGAAGCCCATTTTGACTTCTTTGACGTCGTCTTTATAGCGCTTGAGCGAGGCCAGCTCGCCGGTGTGGATGACCACGTTGTTGCGGATCAGGCGCACGTGCGAATCGCGTTTGACCATGCCGTCTGTGACCATACAACCTGCAATATTGCCCACTTTGGATACGCTGATGACTTGGCGGATTTCCACCGTGCCAATAACGTTTTCTTTTTGCTCCGGCGCCAACATGCCGCTCATCGCTGCTTTCACATCGTCGATTGCATCGTAGATGATGTTGTAATAGCGGATTTCGACATCTTCGCTCTCGGCCAGCTTGCGGGCGGAGCCGTCGGCACGGACGTTAAAGCCGATGATAAACGCGCCTGAGGCAATCGCCAGGTTGACATCCGATTCGGTAATGCCGCCGACGCCGCTGTGCAATACGTTGACTTTCACCTCGTCGGTAGACAGTTTTTTCAGGCTGCCTGCCAATGCTTCGTAAGAGCCTTGCACGTCGGCTTTGATGATGACCGACAGCGATTGCGCCTGGTTTTCGCCCATGTTGTTGAACATGTTTTCCAACTTGGCCGCCTGCTGTTTGGCCAGGCGCACGTCGCGGTATTTGCCTTGGCGGAAGAGGGCGATTTCGCGCGCTTTTTTCTCGTCGGCTAATACCATTGCGTCTTCACCGGCATTGGGCACGTCGGAGAGGCCGAGGATTTCGACCGGAATCGACGGGCCTGCTTCTTCGATCGGTTTGCCGTTTTCATCCGTCATGGCGCGGACTTTGCCGAAGGCGGTGCCGGCCAGCAGCATGTCGCCCTTGCGCAGGGTACCGCTTTGTACCAGCAGGGTCGAAACGGCGCCGCGGCCTTTGTCGAGGCGGGCTTCGACGATGATGCCTTTGGCGGGGCTGTCAACCGGGGCGGTCAGCTCCAACACTTCGGCTTCGAGCAACACGGCTTCGAGCAGCTTGTCGATGTTGAGGCCTTTTTTGGCGGATACGTCAACAAACTGAACGTCGCCGCCCCATTCGTCGGGCACCACTTCGTGCGCGGTCAGCTCTTGGCGGATGCGCTCGGGGTTGGCGGAATCTTTGTCGATTTTGTTGACCGCAACCACAATCGGCACGCCCGCTGCTTTGGAGTGGGCAATCGCTTCGATGGTTTGCGGCATCACGCCGTCGTCGGCGGCCACCACCAGAATCACGATGTCGGTGGCTTTCGCACCACGTGCACGCATGGCGGTAAACGCTTCGTGACCCGGGGTGTCGAGGAAGGTAATCACGCCGCGCGGGGTTTCCACGTGGTAGGCGCCGATGTGTTGGGTAATGCCGCCCGCTTCGCCTTGCACCACTTTGGCGCGGCGGATGTAGTCGAGCAGCGAGGTTTTACCGTGGTCGACGTGACCCATTACCGTGACCACCGGCGGACGCGGCAGGGCTGCGTGTTCGGCAGTTTCGCCTTCACCGGCTTCCAGGAAGGCTTCGGGATCGTCGGCGGCCGCGGCTTTGCCGATGTGCCCCATTTCTTCGACCACAATCAGCGCGGTTTCTTGGTCGAGCGCTTGGTTGATGGTCACCATCATGCCCATCTTCATCAGCACTTTAATGACTTCAACGGCTTTGACGGCCATTTTGTGTGCCAATTCGGCCACGGTAATGGTTTCGGGCACCAATACTTCATGCACCACCGGTTCGGTCGGCGCATGGAAAGCATGTTGGTTCGGCTCGAGCTTGAGCTGCTTTTTGCCTTTTTTGCCGCCGCGCGAACGGTCGTCGTCGCGACCGCCGCTGCGGTCGTTGCGGCCTTTGCCTTTTCCTTTGCCGCCGCGCGGGCGGTTGTCTTGTTCGTCGCCGGTCTGACGCTCTTCTTTCTTGACGCGTGCCGGTGCGGCAGCGGGGGCGGCGGAGGGAGACAGCGGTTTTTGCTCCGTCGGTTTGGCGGAGCGGTGCTCGGTGTTTTTCGCTTCTTTGGCCGCTTTGGCTTCCTGTTGCGCCTGCTGTTTGACGGCCTCGCGACGAGCCTGGCGCTCTTGTTTTTCGCGCAACAAAGCTTCCTGATGGGCGCGGAGCGCGGCGGCGCGGCGGGCTTCTTCATCGCGCGCGGCCTGCTCTTCGGCGCTGACAACAGGTTTCGGCGCCGCATTTTCCTTGGGCGCGTTGTCGGGCTTGGCGGTCGTTTTGGCTGTTTCCGCTGCCGCTGCCGGTTTTGCCGTATCGTTGCCGGTTTCGGCAGCTTTGGCGTTTGCGGCGGCTGATTCCTGTACGGCTTTCAGCTTGGCGGCTTCGGCTTCTGCCTTGGCCTGCTCGGCTGCCGCTTTTTCTGCAGCCTCGCGCTCGGCGCGGGCGGTTTCCTCGGCTTCGGCGGCTTTGCGGGCTTCTTCGGCTTCTGCTTTGGCCTTGGTTTCGGCTGCCAGCGTTTCAGTGGCTGGTACCACAACTTTGCGGCTGCGGCGGCGGGTTTCTACCTGTACGCCGCCGACGGTGCTCACTTCGGCTTTCTTGCGGCCGATGCTGATGGTGCCGCCGTCGCTGCCGTGTGATTTCTGCAGATAGGCCAGCAGCTGCTTTTTGTCGTCGGAAGTGATGCTGTCGCTGCCGGAGGCTTTGTTTACGCCGGCGTTTTTCAGCTGTTTCAGTAAATCTTCAACGGGTCGTCTGAGTTCGGCGGCAAATTGTTCTACTGTGTTGTTACTCATTCATTACCCCCTTGGTTTTCTTCGGTGAACCAGTGCTCTCGGGCAGCCATAATCACTTTTTTGGCTTCCTCTTCGCTCACACCGGTGATTTCAATCAGTTCGTCTACGGCCAGTTCGGCCAGGTCGTCGCGGGTGGTGATGCCGGCTTGAGCCAGATCACGCAGCATTTCCTGGTCGATGCCGTCGAGATTGCGCATGTCTTCATCCACATCTTCCAGCTTCTCTTCGGAAGCGATGGCGATGGTGAGGATGGCATCGCGGGCGCGGTTGCGCAGGGCTTCTACGATGGTTTCGTCGAAGCCTTCGATTTCCAGCAGCTCGCTGGCGGGAACGTAGGCCACTTCTTCCAGCGTGGCGAAGCCTTCCTGCACCAGAATGTCGGCGGTTTCGGTGTCGACATTGAGGTGTTCGGTGAAGAGGCTGCGGATGGCGGCGTCTTCGGCTTCATGGCGCTCCTGTGCTTCCTCGACCGTCATGATGTTGAGCTGCCAGCCGGTCAGGTCGGCAGCCAGGCGTACGTTTTGACCGCCGCGGCCGATGGCGAGCGCCAGTTGGTCTTCGGCGACAATCACGTCTACCGCGTGTTTGTCTTCGTCAATCAGGATGCGGGTCACTTCGGCGGGCGAAAGCGCGTTGATGACAAACTGGGCGGTTTCGGGCGACCACAGCACCACGTCGATGCGCTCGCCCGACAATTCGTTGGTGACGGCGTTCACACGAGAACCGCGCACGCCGATACAGGTGCCCTGCGGGTCGATACGGCTGTCGTTGGATTTGACGGCGATTTTGGCACGCTGGCCGGGGTCGCGGGCGGCTTCCTTGATTTCCAGCAGGCCGTCTTCGATTTCAGGCACTTCCATGGCAAAGAGTTGTACCAGAAAATCACGCGAGGTGCGGCTCAGAATCACTTGCTTGCGGCCGGTGTTGCCGATTTCGTCGACGCGCAGAAAGAGGGCGCGCACGCGGTCGCCGTTGCGGAAGTTTTCGCGCGGAATCATTTGGTCGCGCGGCAGCAGGGCGTCGAGTTTGCCGATTTCGAGAATGGTGCCGTGGCGCTCGACGCGTTTCACGGTGCCCATCACGATGTCTTCCTTGCGTTGCAGGAATTCGTCGAGAATCTGCTCGCGCTCGGCATCACGGATGCGTTGCAGGATAATCTGCTTGGCGGTTTGCGCGGCCTGGCGGCCGAAGCCTTCGTTTTCCAACTGCTCTTCGTAATACTCGCCGATTTGGATAGTGGTGCCGGGAATTTCTTCCTGGATTTCCTCGATGGTTTTTTCCACATCGGGGTAGGTGTAGTCTTCGTCGGCAACAATCAGCCAGCGGCGGAAGGTGCGGTATTCGCCGCTGTCGCGGTCGATTTCCACGCGCACGTCCATGTGTTCGCGGTCGGCTTTTTTCTTGGCGGCGGTGCTGAGGGCAAACTCAAGGGCGTCAAAAACCACTTCGCTGTCTACGTTTTTTTCGCTGGCCAGCGCTTCGGCCAGTTGTAACATTTCACGACTCATGGTCAGGAATCTCCGTTAATTTGGTATTTTAAAATTTGAATTCGGGGCGCAGGCGCGCTTTGTCGATATTGTTCAGCTCGATGTCGGCGGTTTTGCCGTCGAAGCTGATGCGCACGATGTCGTTTTCGCAGCCGTCGATGCGGCCGATAAAGTTTTTTTGGCCTTCAATGGGCAGGCGGGTTTTGATTTTGGCCTGTTGCCCGGCAAAGCGCACGAAGTCGGCGGCTTTTTTGATCGGGCGGTCAAGGCCGGGGCTGGAGATTTCCAACCTTTTGTAATCAATGTCTTCCACCATAAAGAGGCGGCTTAAGTGGTTGCTGACGGTGGCGCAGTCTTCGACGGTGATGCCGCCTTCCTTGTCGATAAAGATACGCAAATCGCCTTGGGCGGTGAGTTCGACATCCACGAGTTCGTAACCCAAGCCGGGCAGGGTTTTATCGAGTATGGTTTGAATATCCATTTTACTCCACGGAAACAAAAAAATGGCCGGGTGGCCATTTTTCTCTTTGGAAATTGAAAAATTTCTTTATTATAACGTGTTTATCTCTAAAAGAAAAGTATTTGCACGGGGTGTTTTCAGACGGCCTCTGCCCGTGTCGGTACGGATGGGGCGCAAATAGCAGCCGGAAATGCGCGGCAGCTTCGACGGGCAGGCATTTTGTCGACAAATCTGCGGGCGCGGCAATTGCGGGCTTTCTCGATTTAAATAGTGTTTTTCACTGTTTTGTTAAAAAATTTAGGGACTATTTTTATTAATGGGTGTTTTTCGAAGATTATCTCTAGATATTCACTATTGTAGATTGTTTGAGGCCGTCTGAAAAATATTGCGTAACGGCTTGCGGAAACCGGTTACGGCGTCTAGAATCTGACGTTAATTTATGTATGTTTCTGCAAGCTTCTGCTGCCTGCTGCGAGGGCGCTGCGGCTTTAACTTTAGTATAAGGCACCTTAATCATGCTTCCTACCCCGATTTATAATTTCTCCGCCGGCCCCGCTATTTTGCCCGAATCCGTTTTGCGCACGGCGCAGAGCGAGATGTTTGATTACAACGGCACCGGCTTTTCGGTGATGACCATGAGCCACCGCTCGGATGTGTTCATGAGCATTCTGTATCATGCCGAGCAGGATTTACGTCAGCTGATGGACATTCCCGATAATTATAAAGTGTTGTTTTTGCAGGGTGGAGCCAGCGCGCAATTCAATATGGCGGTGATGAATCTGGCCGATGGCTTCAAGCGGGTGGATTCGGTGGTGACCGGCAACTGGAGCCGCATCGCCCACAGCCAGATGGGCAAATTGTCGGATGCGGAAATCCATCTGGCGGCGCACGGCGGCGAGCAGTTCAATTATACCAATCTGCCGCCGGTCAGCTCTTGGGACATCGACAAGAATTCGGCTTTTGTGCATTTTGTTATCAATGAAACGGTGCACGGCCTGCAATACCGCGAAGTGCCGAAGCTGGGTGACGATATGCCGCCCTTGGTGTGCGACATGTCGAGCGAAATTTTGTCGCGCAAGATTAACGTGAGCGATTTCGGCATGATTTATGCGGGCGCGCAGAAAAACATCGGCCCTTCGGGCGCGACCATTGTGATTATCCGCGAGGATTTGCTGGAGCGCTGTTCCGACCGTATTCCGGATGTGTGGAATTACAAATCGCATATCGAGCGCCAGGGCATGTATAACACGCCCGCTACTTATCCGATTTACATTTCCGGGTTGGTGTTCCGTTGGCTGCAGTCGCAAGGCGGCGTGGCGCAGATGGAAACCATCAATACGCTGAAAGCCAAAACGCTGTATGAAGCGATTGACAACAGCGGCGGCTTTTATATCAACCGTGTTCATCCGGGCGCACGTTCAAAAATGAATGTGATTTTCCACACCGGCAGCAAAGAGCTGGATGAGTTGTTTGCGCAAGAATCGACCACCCGCGGCCTGCAGCTTTTGCGCGGCTACAAGTCGATGGGCGGCATGCGCGCCAGCATCTACAACGCCATGACGCTGCAGGGAGTGGAAGCGTTGATTGATTTTATGCAGGAATTTCAGCGCCGCTACGGTTAAAAATACAGTCGGACGATACAAGCCTGCAGGATACCGGCTTCGGTTTTCCTCCTGGTAAAAATCCGCCCGGCTTGACTGTCAAAGGCCGTCTGAACGCGTTCAGACGGCCTTTGATTGCTCTGAATCCGGGGCTTTACATGCTTTTGCATGAACAGAAAAACGGGCAACTTTAAATATGTTACTCTAAATTCAATTTGTTTATATAGTCATTTCAATTTAGATTGAGACAAGGCAGCAAGCCGCAGACAGTACAGAAGATAGTACGGCTAGGCGCAGCAACGCTGTATCAAACTAAATTGAAACGACTACATTTAAATACTCTGCGGCGTGGTCGAAACACATCGGTGCAACATTGGGTTGGCAATATGAAGAAATGAGTTTCTGCTACGGCGTTGACTCGCCTTGTATCAGAATCTCATTTCTCCGACTGTAGATTGGTCATCGTTGTGCGTTATAAAAAACGGCTTGAGCCGCTGCGGAATCGTAACAGGCTTATTGTGGCAATGGCACATTATAAAAATAAATCGAATATATAGTTTTAATAGCTAAAAATATAAAGTATAGTTTGGCAACATACTGTTGGAAACCCATCCCCCTGCTTGGTCTGCGTGCAGGCTTTTCTCACCAAAAGGAACCCTACCATGACTGAAAAAAAATGCCCCGTTACCCATCTGACCACCAATTTCGGTGCGCCCGTTGTCGATAACCAAAACAGCCTCACCGCAGGTGCGCGCGGCCCCTTGCTGGCGCAGGATTTGTGGCTGAACGAAAAACTCGCCAACTTCGTGCGCGAAGTGATTCCCGAGCGCCGCATGCACGCCAAAGGTTCGGGCGCGTTCGGCACATTCACCGTCACCCACGATATTTCAAAATACACCCGCGCCAAAATTTTCAGCGAAGTGGGCAAAAAAACCGAGATGTTCGCCCGCTTCACCACCGTGGCCGGCGAGCGCGGCGCGGCCGATGCCGAGCGCGACATCCGCGGTTTTGCCTTGAAGTTTTACACCGAAGAAGGCAACTGGGACATGGTCGGCAACAACACCCCCGTTTTCTTCCTGCGCGATCCGCGCAAATTCCCCGATTTGAACAAAGCGGTGAAACGCGACCCGCGCACCAACCTGCGCAGCGCCACGTATAACTGGGATTTTTGGACGCTCTTGCCCGAAGCCTTCCACCAGGTAACCATCGTGATGAGCGACCGCGGTATTCCGAAAAGCTACCGCCATATGCACGGCTTTTCATCGCATACCTACAGCTTTATCAATGCGCAAAACGAGCGTTTTTGGGTGAAAATGCACTTCCGCACCCAGCAAGGCATTGAAAACCTCACCGATGCCGAAGCGGCTCAAGTGGTGGCGCAAGACCGCGAAAGCAACCAGCGCGATTTGTATGAAGCCATCGAGCGCGGCGAATTTCCGAAATGGAAGATGTATGTGCAAATCATGCCCGAAACCGACGCCGAAAAAGTGCCGTATCATCCGTTCGATCTCACCAAAGTGTGGCCGAAAGGCGATTATCCGCTGATTGAAGTGGGCGAATTCGAGCTTAACCGCAATCCGGAAAACTTCTTTGCCGATGTGGAACAAGCCGCGTTTGCGCCGAGCAATCTGGTGCCCGGCATCAGCGTGTCGCCCGATAAAATGCTGCAGGCGCGCCTGTTTAATTACGCCGATGCGCAACGCTACCGCCTGGGCGTCAACCACCACCAGATTCCGGTCAACGCAGCCCGCTGCCCCGTGCACAGCAACGCCCGCGACGGCCAAGGCCGCATGGACGGTAATTACGGCAGTGCGGCGCATTACGAGCCCAACAGCTTCGGCCAATGGCAGGAACAGCCCGAATACAAAGAGCCGCCGCTGAAAATTACCGGTGATGCCGATTTTTGGAACTACCGCGAAGACGATGCCGATTATTTCAGCCAGCCGCGCGCCTTGTTTAACCTGATGAAGCCTGAGCAGCAGCAAGCCTTGTTTGCCAACACCGCCGCCGCCATGGGCGATGCGCCCGATTTCATCAAATACCGCCACATCCGCAACTGCGCCGCTTGCCATCCGGCTTACGGCGAAGGCGTGGCCAAGGCTTTGGGTTTGAGCGTGGCCGATGCCCAGGCCGCCCGCGACAGCGATCCGGCCAAAGGCCAGCCCGGCTTTTTGTAAGCAGAGAAACCGGTTCCGCCGTGTGAACGGAGAAAGGAGCGCGATATGAGCATGTGGAGCGACATCGGCGAAATGCTGATTGAAAACATCCGCGCTTATTGGCCAGCCCCAAGCGCCGATAAAGCGGAATAACACCGGCTTGAATCGAGGCCGTCTGAAAGCAGAATGTTTTTCAGACGGCCTTTTCGTGGATTGCGGCTGTTGGGATAGCAGGGTTATGGCAACAGGTAAAGGCCGGCTGAAGAGTAAACCGTAGTGTGAGCTCTGCCCACGAAGCCTGAACCTCAGCAGTGTCTTCCGTTTTTTGTTGTTGCCTGAAGCTTTTCGTGGGCAAAGCCCACGCCACACAAGCAGGCCGAGACCTTTGCAAAATACTTTTTTCTTGGAAATATCCATTCCATCCGTCATTCCGGCGCAGGCCGGAATCCATTTTTTCAAGGTTCAGTTATTTGATTTCAAATGGGTTTTCATGGCGATCTATGGATTCCGGCCTGCGCCGGAATGACGGAGCGGATGCTTTTGCGACACAGCAAAAGGTATTTTGCAAAGGTCTCAGGCCGTCTGAAACGTGTTCAGACGGCCTCGGATGGGTGTTGCCGCTCAGGAAGCGTCCGGTGTCGGAATCTGGAACACCTGGCGTAGATAGGCGAGGAAAGTGTCGTTGTCGGTCATGGTTTTGCCGGGGCTGTCGGAGAGTTTGGCCACCGATTGGCCGTTGCATTCGACCAGTTTCAACACGATGTTGAGCGTGGTGTGCCCTAAATCGTTGGTGAGGTTGGTGCCGATGCCGAAGCTGGTTTTGAAGCGGTCTTTGAAATACTGGTGCAAGCCCCAGGATTTTTCGATGTTCAGGCTGTCGCTGAAGGTGAGCATTTTGGTGCGGCTGTCGATTTTCAGCTTTTTGTAGTGTGCGTAAGCCTTGTCGCCCCATTCGTAGGGATCGCCGCTGTCGTGGCGCAGGCCGTCGAAGAGTTTGGCGAAATAGAGATCGAAATCGCGCAGGAAGGCATCCATGCCCACCACGTCGGTGAGCGCGATGCCGAGGTCGCCGCGGTATTCGTGCACCCAGGCTTCGAGCGCGGCTTTCTGGAAATCACGCAGGCGCACGTCGAGCGCTTGGAAGGCTTGCAGGAATTCGTGCGCCATGGTGCCGATGGGGGTGATGCCGAGCTTTTTGGCGAGGTAAACATTGCTGGTGCCGCGGAAAATATCGGGCACGGCTTCATGCAGGGTTTGGATGACGTGTTCCTGCCAGGCCAGCGTGTAGCGGCGGCGGGTGCCGAAATCGGAAATCAGGAAGGGCGGTTCGTGCGGATTTTGGCGGCGGTCGAGCTCTTCCAGCAGCGCCACTTTGGCGTCGAGGCGGCGTTGGCCTTCGGCCAGTACTTCCGGCGTTTCGAGGCGGCGGAAGTAGAGCTCGTTGACAATCGCCAGCACGAAAATCTCAAAAAACATCGCCTGGATAATCGGTCCTTCGACCTTGATGTTCAGACGGCCTGTTTCGTCGGTGGACACTTGGATAAAGCGGCGCTTGAGTTGGAATAGCTCCAGATAATCGACGAAATCGCTCTTGATGAAACGCATGCTGCGCAGATAAGCCAGCTCGTCTTCGGTGAATTTCACTTCGCACAGTGCGTCCAGTTCGCGCTCCAAATCGGCCTTGATGTCGGCCAGCGGATAGACGGTGTCGTCGTTGTTGCGGCAGCGGAACTCATACACGCCGTGCGCCTGCGGGAATTGGTGCAGCACCACCTGCAACATGGTGAACTTGTATAAATCGGTATCGAGCAGCGAACGGATGATGGGGGTATGCGACATGATGAGAATAATTCTTGTCGGTTGGAAATAAACTATTAAACCATGTTTCCGCGCCTTTGGATATGCGGGATGAACAAAAGATGACATTTGCCCGATAAAAAGCCGTCTGAAACAATAATACCCGTCGCTCCTGCCCAGGCAGGAGCCTAGTCTGAAGCATCGCTTCAGTTGTCTGTCAGACAACAGTAATCGAATGAAGAAACAACCGTTTGATTTTATAAATGAATATTTCAGAATCGTGCCAAACAAGCAAAGCTTTGCTTTGCACTGGGCTCCTGCCTGGGCAGGAGCGACGGGTATTATTGTTTCAGACGGCCTTTTATCGCCGGGCAACACATTTGCATGCAAGGCGCAGCAGCGCCGTATGCAGGGTTAAGTTGTTGGGCTTGTTTGCCCGGCCTGCTTATGCCGGCATTTGGAAATGACAGCGCGCCACGGCAAACGGTTTGGCCTCGTCGGCCTGCCAGGCTTCGACGGCGATATTGGTGATGCGGCTGCCCTGGCGGGTGAGGATACAGCGGGCGTAGGCGGTTTCGGCGCGGGCGGGGCGCAGGTAGTCGAGCGAGAAATCGATCATTTTCGGCAGTTCGCGCAAACCGGCCTGCTCGTGGAGGTAGAGCGCGGCGCAGCTTTCCATAAAGCCGCCGATGAGGCCGCCGTGCAGGGCGGGCAGGAAAATATTGCCGATGAGGCCGGGTTTGTAGGGCAGGGCATAGCAGCGGCCTGCGGCATCGGTGCCGGTTTGCAGGCCGATGAAGGCGGCGTAAGGCATCAGCTTGGCCGTGGCGGCATTGCGGGCGTCGTCGGGGCTGAAATCTGCGCCGGTTTGGCTCGGCGCGGGAAAGGGCACCGGCTGGCGTTGCAATTGCTCGAAGGCTGCGGCAAGTTGTTGTATTTCGGTGGCGGCCAGCGGCGTGCGCATGAAGGTGGCGGTGGCCAGCGCAATCGGGTCGTCGGGATGCTCTTGGTAGCAACGGCTGCGCACAAACGCCACTTGCCCGGCTAGGCGGTGGCAGGTGGCGCGCACCAGTACGGGGCGGTCGCTGCGGGCGGGGTGCATGTAATCGAGGCGCATGTCGAGAGTGGCGAGAATTTCGTAATCGGGCAGGTGGGCGGCCACAGCGCAGGCGGAGGCCACGTCGACCAGTGCGCAGATGGCGCCGCCGTGGATGGTGCCGCTGTCGCTGCGGCCGAGCAGGTCGGTGCGGTGGGCGATGCTGAGGGTAGGGCGGCGCTGTTCGGTTTGCAGCAGCTCAAGGCCGATGTCGCGGCAATGCGGCAGGCTGAGGTAGTGTTCGGACAGGTGCGCGTAAACGGCGGGGTTTTGCGGCATGGCTTGCTCCTTTGCGGGTGTGTTTTTTTATTTGATTAATCAGGCCGTCTGAAAGGGCGTGATGTCTATAGTCGAAGAAATGGGTTTCTGCCACGGCGTTGGCTCGCTTTGCCGTACTATAGTCGTTTCAATTTAGATTGAGACAAGGCAGCAAGCCGCAGACAGTACAGATAGTACGGCTAGGCGCAGCAACGCTGTATCAAACTAAATTGAAACGACTATATCTGTACAGTCTGCGGCTCGCCGCCGTGTGTCAGAAACTCATTTCTCCGACTATGAACTGCCGCTTTCTTCGGCCACGCTGCCGTCTTGCAGATGGATTCCAATCACATCGAAGCCTTCACCCTGAACAATCCGCACCAAGCCTTCTTTGGCCAATTCCAACAGGGCGATAAAGTTCACCACCACATGGGTGATGCCTTGTTCGGGTTTGAACAATTGGTGAAAGAGGCAGCTTCCTTCGCGCAGGCGGCGCAAAATGACGGTCATCTGCGCGCGCACGGAAATGGCTTCGCGCACGACTTCATGGCTTTGGGTGTGTTTGGCGCGGGAGAGAATGGCGAGCCAGGCTTGGGTGAGGTCGGCGGTGCGGACTTCGGGCAACTTCGCCTCTAGCGCGATTTCCAGCGGCAGGTAAGCCCAGGCAAAATCGCGCCCGGCGCGGGGCAGGGCATCCAAGCCTTGCGCGGCGAGCTTCATTTGTTCGTAAGCCAGCAGGCGGCGCACCAATTCGGCACGCGGGTCGGCGGCTTCGTCGTCTTCGATATTTTCCGGTTGCGGCAGCAGCAGCCGCGATTTAATCTCAATCAACACCGCCGCCATCAATAAATATTCGGCGGCAAGGTCGAATTGATGGGTTTCCATTTGCGCGATGTAGTGCAGATATTGCTCGGTGATTTTCACCATCGGAATATCCAACACATCAATATTCTGCTTGCGGATCAGATACAAAAGCAAATCCAGCGGCCCTTGGAAACTGTGCAGCACCACTTTCAAAGCATCGGGCGGGATAAACAAATCCTGCGGCAAATCGGTAACGGGTTGGCCGAAAATCCACGCCACCGCGTTTTCAGACGGCATGATTTGGGCGCGTTCGGCTTGCGTGCTCATGCTTGGCCGCCGATGTGCTCAATCGCGGCTTGGGTGCAATAAAGGCCGAATGTGGCGGTGACCAGCATACTCGCGCCGTAGCCCGCGCACGACAAACCCTGCGGTGCGGCATCGGCATCACAAGCTTCGCCCGATTGCGGCGGGGTGATGTTTTCGGTGGAATACACGCAAGGCACCCGCATCTTGGCGGCAGTGTCGCGGCTGAAACCGTGGCGTTTGCGCAAGGTGTAGCGCAGATTGGCTAAGAGCGGGTCGTGGGTGACGCGGCTCAAATCGGCGGTTTGGATCAAGGCCGGATTTTTCTGGCCGCCCGCGCCGCCGCTGAGGATAAACGGCTGCTTGGTTTGCACGAAATGCGCCGCCATCGCCGCTTTCACGCGCACCTGATCGATTGCGTCAATCACAAAATCAAAGCGTTCGGCGAACAATTCGGACAGGTTCTCGGGGGTAACGAAATCCTCAATTTCCATCACTTCGCAGGCCGGATTGATTTGCAGGATGCGCTCGTGCAGCGCCGTCACCTTGGCCTTGCCGAAATCGTCGGTAAGCGCGTGCAGCTGGCGGTTGACGTTGGATTCGGCGACATTGTCCAAATCAATCAGGCTTAAACGGCCGATGCCCGAGCGCGCCAGCGCTTCCACCGCCCACGAGCCGACCCCGCCCACGCCGACCACGCAAACATGCGCTGCCGCAAAGCGGCGCAAGGCTTCGTTGCCATATAAACGGGCAATGCCGCCGAAGCGGCGGGCAGAGGCGGAAACAGGTTCAGACATAACAAGCCTTGTGATAAATCAAAATCAAATGAAAAAATGCTGGCAAATCGGCCAGCCCGTATTATACTGCAAGCTCGTAACGAATCCCACTCACACAAGTCTGCGCCATAAAGGCCGGGTTAGAAAGGAGAACGAAGATGTATAAGCACTTAGTTGTGGCCGTTGATGGCAGCGCTACCTCCCTCAACGCATTGAAACATGCCGCCAGCCTGGCCAGCATCGGCGACACCCAGCTCACGCTGGTGCATGTGGCCAACCCCGCCGAATACATGGCATTGGCGCCCGAATTCCTGCAGCATGAAAGCTATGAGGCCGCCGCGGTGGCGCAGGGCAACGAGGTATTGGATTTCGCCGAAAAAAGCGCGCGCGATCAGGGCGTGAACACTGTGCAGAAACATTTGCTGGTGGCCAACAAAGGCGCCCGCGAAATGGCGCAGGAGCTGGTGGACTACGCCGACGACCAAGGCGCGGATCTGCTGGTGTTGGGCACCCATGGCCGCACCGGCCTGATGCACCTTCTGATGGGCAGCTTCGCCGAAACCGTAATGCGCCAAAGCCATCTGCCGTTGCTGGTCATCCGCAGCGAAGGTGAAGACGAAGACTGAGCTGCCTGATATCGGCAGAGTGTCGTAAATAGGGCTTCCTGACAGCGCAGCGGTGTCAGGAAGCCCTAAGGCCGTCTGGAAATATGTTCAGACGGCCTTAAGTTTGTGTTTTATAGTGGAAAAACTTAATTCCTACTACGGCGTTGCTTCGCCTAGCCGTACTAGCTGTACTGTCTTCGGCTTGCTGCCTTGTATTAGAAATTAAGTTTTTCCACTATACTGCAATCAGTTAGACATGACAATGCCGAAGTTCAGCGGAACCAGCCGCGCACCGCTTCCAAGCCATTGTGATTGATGCGCAAATCCGCCTGCTGCTGGGTTTTCGGTTTGGCGCGGTAAGCCACGCCGAAGCCAGCTTCTTGGAGCATCGGAATATCGTTCGCCCCGTCGCCCATCGCCAGCACCTGCATTTTCTCCAAGCCCAGCGCATCACGGTATTGGCGCAGCAAATCCGCCTTGGCCTGCGCGTCGATAATCCGCCCGTTCAGACGGCCGGTGAGTTTGCCGTTTTCGATTTCCAAGACATTGGCGTAGGCGTAATCCAAGCCCAGCTGCTGTTGCAGCCGCTCGGTGAAAAAAGTGAAACCGCCCGATACCAGCATAAATTTCACCTGATGGCGTTTGCACTCTTCAAGCAGATATTCCGCGCCGGGCGACAGTTGCAACACCTTGTCGAACACCTCCTGCAACACCCCCTCATTCAAGCCCTGAAGCAAACCCACGCGCTGGCGCAGCGACTGCTCGAAGTCCAATTCGCCGCGCATCGAACGCTCGGTAATCTCGGCCACTTGGTCTTTCAGGCCGACACCCGCCGCGATTTCGTCCACACATTCGATGGTAATCAAGGTCGAATCCATGTCGCTGACAATCAAGCCCAAATCGGCAAACGGCAGGTCGGGCAGCACGGCATAATCGATTTGCTGCCGCTCGAGAATGGCAGCGGCGGCTTCGGGCAGTGCGAAACCGTCGGCGACCGGGATGCGGATGGTGCTCGGGGAATAGGGCGCGGCGGCGGGGAAATCGGCCAAATCGCAGGAGGCGATGTCGGGATGCTGCAAAACAAGGGTTTGGGTCATGATGTGGTGCCGTGAAAAAAATAATGCCGATTATAAAAGAATTGTCTGAGGCCGTCTGAAAGAAATGGCAGACGGCAAAAAACGCTTTGCGCACAAGACGAAAAGCGTTTTAAAAGTATGGCACGCCCACGGGGATTCGAACCCCGGTTGCCGCCGTGAAAGGGCAGTGTCCTAGGCCTCTAGACGATGGGCGCGTAACCGAATCGAGAACTATACAGAAGCCGCGCCGGGCTTGTCAATACGCAGTTTGGCCGATGCGGCGTGCCCTGCTTTCAGACGGCCTCTGCTTGCAGTATAATGCGGCGGTTTGAAACAAGGAATCTGCCATGTGGTTTAAGCAAATCAGTTTTTATCCGCTCAATCAAGACAAACTGCCCGAATTGGAAACGCTGGCGGCCAAACTTGCCGAGGCCGAATTCGCGCCCTGCCAAGGCTTGGACTGGTTTAGCGAAGGCTTTGCCGCGCCGGTGCCGTTTTCGCCCGAAGCGGTGTTTCCCGCCGATTACACTTGGCGGGTGGCCTTGAAAAAAGAAGAGAAAGTATTGCCTGCGGGCGTGATCCGCGATATTTTGGACGAGCGTGTGGCCGAGATTCAGAATGCCGAAGCGCGCAATGTCGGCCGCAAGGAAAAACAAGAATTAAAAGAACAGATTACCGATGATTTGCTGCCGCGCGCATTTACCCGCAGCAGCCGTATCCAAGCGGTTTTCGATACCAAACACGGCTTTTTGCTGGTCAACAATGCTGCGGCGGCGAAAGCGGAAAACCTGCTCACCAAGCTGCGCGAAGCCCTCGGCGGCCTCGAAGCCAGCCTGCCGAATACCAAACAATCGCCCGGCAGCCTGATGACCGATTGGTTATTAAAAGGCAGCGGCGACGGCGGTTTCGAGCTCGACAGCGATTGCGAACTCAAAGGCGTGGGCGATGTGGTGCCGACGGTGAAGGTGTCGAAGCAGGATCTGACCGCCGACGAAGTGGTGCAACACGTGAAAAACGGCAAAACCGTCACCCAGCTCGGTCTGACTTGGCGCGACCAGATCAGCTTCATCCTCACCCAGGATTTCACCCTCAAACGCATCCAATATTTGGATGTATTGCAGGAAGAAGCCGAAGGCCACGGTGATGATGCCGCCAGCCTTGCTTTTGCCTCGCAAATCCTGATGAGCGAAGCCTTGAGTACCATGATTGAAGAATTGGTGTCGTATTTGGGCGGTTGGCAGGAATAATGTTCAGACGGCCTGATATAATAGGCCGTCTGAAAACATCAAGGAGCCGAGATGTTGAAATCCGCTGTATTTTTGGCGCTGGCCTTGGGCTTTTCCCTGCCTGCCGCTGCCGAAATCATCGACAATTACCAGGGCAACGGCTGCCGCTATGAAGGCGCGGTCGGTAAAGACGGCAAGCCCGAAGGCAGGGGCAGCTGGCGGTGCGCGGACGGGCGCAGCTACAGCGGCCAGTTTAAAAAAGGCCGGTTTGACGGCAAAGGGGTGTATGGCGCTCATGTGACCCGGCAGATGTTTTTGGCGCCTTTTAATATCAACAGCATCAACCTCAAAAACATGGATCTGGAAGGCCGTTTTGAAAACGGTCTTGCCCAGGGCACGTTTAAAGTGTTTCAGGATGGCGAGCAGCGGTTTGTCATGAAGTTTGAACGCGGCATGCTGCAGGAAGTGACGCTGCCCAAATAAAGCATCGCAATATAGTCGGAGAAATTAGATTTTGATACAAGGCGAGTCAACGCCATAGCAGAAACTCATTTCTTCGACTATAAACGACCATCAGGTTTCAGACGGCCTCTGCAAGGCATGCCGTCTGAAAACGACAACAAGGAATCCCAAATGAGCATCAAATCCGACAAATGGATACGCCGCATGAGCGAAGAACACGGCATGATCGAGCCGTATGAGCCGGGTCAGGTCAAGGAAATCGACGGTCAGAAAATCATTTCCTACGGCACCTCCAGCTACGGCTACGACATCCGCTGCGCCAACGAATTCAAGATTTTCACCAACATCAACAGCACCATCGTCGATCCGAAAAACTTTGACCCGAAAAACTTCGTCACCGTCGAAGACGACTGCTGCATCATCCCGCCCAATTCCTTCGCGCTCGCCCGCACGGTGGAATATTTCCGCATTCCGCGCAATGTGCTCACCGTCTGCCTCGGCAAATCCACCTACGCCCGCTGCGGCATCATTGTCAACGTCACCCCGTTCGAGCCGGAATGGGAAGGCTATGTGACCCTCGAATTTTCCAACACCACGCCGCTGCCCGCCAAAATCTACGCCGGCGAAGGCGTGGCGCAGGTATTGTTTTTCGAAAGCGACGAAGTCTGCGAAACCTCGTATAAAGACCGCAACGGCAAATACATGGGGCAAACCGGCGTCACCCTGCCGAAAACCTGAGGCCGTCTGAAACAGCAAAGCCGCCTGAAACACATGTTTCAGACGGCCTTGTGGCACACAACCGCAACAGCGGCGCAGGCTGCGGAAGATTTTGGCTGCGGCTGTACTGTGGGGAACAGCGGCGCTTTTTGCTTTTGGTATTTTTCCCGGTCTTCTTCGCGCCGGAATTTCGGTTCCAGCATGTTTTCGCGGCTGAACGTCTGGCGTATTTTTACGCCGATTTCCGGATGGGATTGCAGGTAGTAGATGCCGCCCAGCAATGCAGCGGCGATGACAAGCAGGCAGGTTCGCATGATATTTTCCCTCTATAATCTTATCTTATCCGGTAAGCATATAAAGAAAGGCCGTCTGAAACAGTATTTTGTTTCAGACGGCCTTTTAACAGCCCGAGCGGTTGCAGCGTGTCACACGGGTGTCATTTGGGGCGGTTTTTGAACGAAACGAGCCGGCGCAAAGCCTGCACGGTGGTGCCGCCGCCGCCAATCAGCAGCAGCGCGGCCAGCGGCCAGATGATGATTTGCGGCACAAACCAAATCAGCGCCGCCAAGAGCAGAATCACCACGCCGATGGTGAGGTAAGACCAGGCTTCCGATTCGTCTACCAAGCGCGTGCCCGACAGGGTGGTGTCAAACGCATGGCTCAGCTGCATCGCCTGGCGCACCACCGCCTTGGCCTGGCCTTTGTGCAGGCGGCTCATGCCTTGAAACAGGCGCTTGCGCTCGGCAGTCAGCTCGGCGTGCGCCTGCTCGTTGAGAATGACTTCGGTGGCATGGTTCAAGTCGTTCATAAACGCCCGCTCCAGTTGCGCCACGGTATCGGGGTCTTCGATGGAAACGTCCAATTCGCGATTGCCATACCAGCTCGACAGATTCAGATTGGTGCTGCCGACGCGCGCCCATTGGCCGTCGATAATCGCGCTTTTGGCGTGGATCATCGTGCCGTTCCATTCAAACACGCGCACGCCCGCTTCGAGCAGCTGGCGGTATTGGGTGCGCGAGACCGTGCCTATCCATTTGATGTCGGACGTGCGCGGCACCAAAATGCGTACGTCCACGTCTGCTTTGGCGGCATTAATCAGCGCCTGCACATACATCCGCGTCGGCATGAAATAAGCGTCGGTAATCCACAGATTCTGGCTCGCCAAACCGATGACGTTCAAATCCAGCCGCATGGTGTTGATGTTGGCGGGGGTGGTGGCGAGAATGCGCGCGCGGGCGCTGCCGGCGGGATTGCTCTCGGCGCTGTCGTAGCGGCGCAGGTTCAGGGGCGTGCCGCCTTGCGAGCGCAGGGTGTCATCGAAGGCATCCAACACATCCTGCACAATCGGCCCTTTGAGCATCAGGCCGGTGTCGCGCCAAGCCTCGATGCCTTTTTCGGGCTTGCCCTGCCAGGCGGCGGAAATGCAGAGGCCGCTGACAAAGGCGGTTTCTTCGTCGATGACGAAGGATTTGCGGTGGTTGCGCGATAAAATGCCGATGCCGCTGATCCAGCCCAACGGATTGTAGGCGCGCACTTCCGCCCCCGCTTCAACCAGCGGCTTGAAAAAACCGCGCACATGGGCGTTGAGGCTGCCGAGCCAGTCGTAAACCAGCGCCACTTTCACGCCCTCGGCCAGTTTGTCGAGCAGAATCTGCCGCAGGCGTTGCCCGAAAGCGTCGGGCGCGAAAATATACATTTCGATGCAGACCGATTCTTTCGCCGCCAGCAAAGCCGCTTCCCAGGCGGGGAAGTTTTCGGTGCTGTCGAGCAAGAGTTCGATGCGGTTGCCGTAGCGCGAGCTGGCGCCGGAAGCGCGCCGCATCATCTGCTCGATCAGGGCGTAAGGTGCGGGCGTGGCAGGAGTGGGCAGGTCGGTATTCATGTCGGAATGATAAAGGCGGGCTCTATGTTTTGTAAAATGAAGATTCGCTTTGCAGCGGATTCAGGTGCGATTGTGTGCAACATCATTAACAGGCCGTCTGAAAGCAATGCTATACTACTTGCCGACTGAAAGGCCGTCTGAAAAATATAGTCGAAGATGTAGATTCTGCTACGGCGTTGGCTCGCCTAGCCGTACTATCCGTACTGTCTTCGGCTCGCCGCCTTGTATCAGAATCTACATCTCCGACTATATCTTAATAATTATAGAGCAAAAGCCATGAGCAGAATCCAATCCACGTTCCAAGCCTTAAACGGCAAAAAAGCGCTGATTCCCTATATCACCGTCGGCGACCCCGATACCGCCACCACGCTGGCTTTGATGCACAGCCTGGTGGCGAACGGCGCGGATATTCTCGAATTGGGCGTGCCGTTTTCCGACCCGATGGCCGACGGCCCGACCATCCAACGCGCCGCCGAACGTGCATTGGCGCAAAACGTGTCGTTGAAAGACGTGTTGGCCGTTGTCAGCGCGTTCCGCCAAAGCAACCAAGCCACGCCGGTGGTGTTGATGGGCTACCTCAATCCGGTTCACAAAATGGGTTATCAAGCCTTTGCCGAAGCCGCCGCCGAAGCGGGTGTGGACGGCGTGCTCACCGTCGATTCGCCCGTCGAAACCATCGCGCCGCTGCAAGCCGCGCTCCAGCAGCAAAACATCGACTGCATTTTCCTGATCGCCCCCACCACCACCGACGAGCGGGTGCAAACCATCGCCAAGCTCGCCAGCGGCTTCGTTTATTATGTGTCGCTCAAAGGCGTCACCGGCTCGGCAGAGTTGGACACCGACGCGGTTTCGCGTAAAATCGAGCATTTACGCAAATACATCGCCCTGCCCATCGGCGTCGGCTTCGGCATCAGCAATGCTGAGAGCGCGCGCAAAATCGGCGCGGTCGCCGATGCGGTGATTGTCGGCAGCCGCATTGTTAAAGAAATCGAAGACAATGCGGGCAACGAAGCCGCCGCCGTCGGCGCGTTGGCCAAAACATTGAAAGACGCGATTGTCTGAATCGCGCCAAGCAAAAACACCAAGGCCGTCTGAAACCTGCAGACGGCATCATCTGTAAGGAGCTACCCATGAGCTGGTTAGACAAAATTCTGCCCCCGAAAATCAAACGCGACGACAAAGGCGCATCTGTCGTACCCGAAGGTTTGTGGAGCAAATGCCCCTCCTGCGCCGCCACGCTGTATGCCACCGAATTGGCGCAAAACGACCAGGTCTGCCCGAAATGCGGCCACCACAATGCGCTGACCGCCCGCGAGCGCTTGAATCTTCTCTTAGACGAAAACGGCCGCGAAGAAATCGGCGCGGCGATTAAACCCGTCGATATGCTGAAATTCAAAGACAGCAAAAAATACCCCGACCGCCTCAGCGCCGCCCGTAAAGTGACCGGCGAGGAAGACGCGATGGTGGTGATGAAAGGTACGATGAACGGCCTGCCCGTGGTGGTGGCCGCGTTTGAATTCCGCTTTATCGGCGGCTCGATGGGCTCTGTCGTAGGCGAGCGTTTCGTGCAGGGCGTGCGCCGCGCCGTCGCCGACAACGCCAGCTTTATCTGCGTGGCCGCCTCGGGCGGTGCGCGGATGCAGGAAGGCTTGAATTCCCTGATGCAGATGACCAAAACCAGCGCCTCGCTGCATCTGCTCACCGAAAAAGGGCTGCCGTTTGTTTCCGTGCTCACCGACCCGACCATGGGCGGCGTGTCGGCCAGCTTCGCCTTTTTGGGCGACATCGTTTTGGCCGAACCGAACGCGCTGATCGGTTTCGCCGGCCCGCGCGTGATTGAGCAAACCGTGCGCGAAACCCTGCCCGAAGGCTTCCAACGCGCCGAATTTTTGTTGGAAAAAGGCGCCATCGACCAAATCGTTGACCGCCGCGAAATGAAAAAACGCATCACCGATTTGATTACGCTGTTGCGCCGAGAAGATGCGGTGGCAGGCGGTGAAGTCGCCTGACAAGCCCGCCTCGCAAAACGCCGTCTGAATCGTTCAGACGGCGTTTTTCAATGGTTTGAGACCTTCGCAAAAAATAACCGTCGCGCCCGCGCAGGCGGATGCCCAGTCTGAAGCATAGCTTCAGCTTGAGCGTGTCAGCTTTGGAAATTTACAACCTATTAATTAGTATAAATTTTTTAAACCATTAAGATGAGCGGGCAAGCAAAGCTACGCTTTGCACTAGGCACCCGCCTGCGCGGGTGCGGCGGACAGGGGAATTTTGCAAAAGTCTCGGTTTGCCTTCCGCCGGATGGTGGCCGTGTCTGAAAACACTTGTGCTAAAATCATTGTTTTATTTTTCAGACGGCCTGTTTTGTCTATGACCCATCCCGCCCGACAACTTACCGAACTTGTGCGCCTGTTGCAGGAGCGCGGTTATATTTTCGCCGCCGATCCCGAGCCGATCGGCGAAGCCCTGCGTCATGCCGGGGGCAGCGCGGAGGAGAAATTAAACCGCCGCGCCGAGATGATAGACAGCGATCGCAAATTGCAGGATGCGCTCAACCGCGTGCGCCAGACTTCGGGCTGGCTGCTGTTTGCCGCCACCGCCTTTTGCCTCTTGAGCGGCTTTGTGGCGACGGCGGGGCTGATGCAGCAATCGGGGCTGAACTTCTTTTTCGTGTTTGCCGGTGCGCTCGGCCTGCACACCTTGATGCTGCTGCTGTGGCTGGTGTGGACGCTGGCGGGCAAAAAAGCGGGCGGGCTGTTGGTCAATCCCGCGCTGTGGATACGCGGCAAAGATCCGCTCAATCAGGCGCTGGTGCGGCTGTATAGCGAGGTGTGGGAACAACCGGCGATGCGCTGGCAAATCGGCCAAACCGCCCACCGCCTGTGGCTGGCGACTTTGGTCGGGATGCTGGCGGCGGTGGTGTTGCTCTTGATGGTGCGGCAATATACCTTCAATTGGGAAACCACGCTGCTGACCGACGGCGCGTTTGTCAACATCGTTGCCGCGCTCGCCTGGCTGCCGCAAAAGCTCGGCTTTCCCGTGCCCGATGCCGCCGCCGTATTGAACAGCCGTCTGAATGCTGATGCCGCCACTGCGCGGCAATGGGGCGGCCTTTTAATCGGCAGCATCCTCTGCTACGGCCTGTTGCCGCGTTTCGCCGCATGGCTCGTCTGCACCTTGCTCGCCCGCCGCACCGCCGCGCCCTTGCCGCTGGAAAAACCGTATTACCAACAGATTATCCGCCAATGGCAAACCCGCGTGGTCGATGCTGACCGCCAACGCGAAACCGTTGCCGCCGTCGCCCCGAAAATCCGTTTCGACGACAAACTGCCGAAATGGGCGGCCATGCTCGAAGGCGAATGGCCGGATGCCGACTGGCACCAACACATCCTCGGCCAGCAATGGCTGGATAAAGGCACGGCCGACAGCCGCGATGCCGTCGCCGCGCTGAAAGAAGAATTGAGCCGAACCCCCGCGCAGTTGTTAATCGGCATCCGCGCCCGTCAAGTGCCAGATCGCGGCGTGTTGCGCCAAATCAGCGCCTTGGCCGAAGCCGCAGCGGGCGGGGCGGTGGTGCAGTTGTTGGCCGATAAAAATGTTTCAGAAACGTCATTCCCGCATGATGCGGGCGGGAACGGCCTTGATGATTATTTGAAGCAATGGCACACGGCTTTGAACGAGCGCGGCATCGCCTGGCTGAACCCGCCGCGCATCAGCCAGGCGCAGCGTTTGCAGCAGCAAGAGGCCGTCTGAAAAATGTATAACGTGTGCTTGGGAGAGGTAAATAAAATCTTTTTTGATTTTCAGCAATGTGTTTTCCGTTAGGCAGACAGAATCCGCCAGGATTCGTCATTCCCGCGCAGGCGGGAATCCAGTGGTTGGGTTTCAGAAACCTTGAAAACATTGCGGAAATGTCAGACTTCTGGATTCCCGCCTGCGCGGGAATGACGAATCCTGGCGGATTCTGTCTGTGGGTGCATACGCTTTTGAAAATCAAAAGAGGCTTTATTTCCTTGCCCCAAGAACACGTTATATAGCGCGGATGGCCTATCTGTTCGCAGTTAGCGTTATAAAACGCCCGATGCCGTCTGAACCCCCATCATTGAAAAAACACACATCATGAATCCGAAAGACAGTCTGCTCGCCGCCGTGGTCATCGCCATTTGGGGCATCAATTTTCTGTTTATGAAAGTTTCGCTGCAAGAAGTGTCGCCGATGGTATTGGGGATGTTGCGCTTTTTGTTTGTGTTGCTGCCTGCTCTGTTTTTCATCAAGCGTCCGGCGGTGCGTTGGTATTGGCTGGCGCTTTACGGCGCGGTGATCAGTTTTGCCCAATTCGGGCTGATGTTTACCGCGATTGCGTGGGGGATGCCGACGGGTTTGGCGGCGCTGGTGTTGCAGGTGCAGGTGTTTATGACCGTGTTGCTGGCGGCGGTGTTGTGGCATGAACCGATACGCGCCCATCATTTTTTCGGCATGACGGCGGCGGCGGGCGGCTTGATTTTAATCGGGGTCGGCCAATATCGCGGCGCGGTGCCGATGCTGTCGATGTGGCCGGCTTTGGGCGCGGCGGCGGCTTGGGCGGCGGGCAATATCGTGGTGAAATACATCGGCCGGGTGAATGCGCTGTCGCTGGTGGTGTGGGGCAATATTTCCTCATTGCTGCTGTTTACGCCGGCGGCTTTTTATCTGCACGGCGCGGAGGGCGTATGGCAGCAGCTCGGCGGCCTCAGTTGGCAGGGTTTGGCGGGCGCGCTGTATCTTGCCTACGCCGCCGGGCTGGTCGGCTATGCGGGTTGGGGCAGTTTGCTGTCGCGCTATCCCGCCGGAAAAATCACCCCACTGGCCTTGCTGATTCCGGTCATCGCGCTGTTGGTGGCATGGGCTTTTTTAAACGAATACATGAACGGCTGGCATTGGGCGGGCACGGCCTTGGTGATGGCGGCTTTGCTGGTGCATGTGTTCGGCGGCAAGCTGTTCAAGCAAAAAGTATAGTCAATTGAAATAAGAACAATACGGCGTTGGCTCGCCCGGCTCAAAGAGGGGGGCTTGACTAAGCTGCTGAAGCAGCAAGTCCGCCGCCCCGTACTATCGGTACTGTCTGCGGCTCGCCGCCTTGTCTTCTTCTGTGTTAATTGACTATATAAATATTGTTCAGACGGCCTTTTTGCTGATAAGAGGCCGTCTGAAAAAAACATCAGGAAGCACTATGAAACCCTTATCTCTGGCCGTGGTCGGCCACACCAACACCGGCAAAACCTCGCTGCTGCGCACCTTGCTGCGCGACAGCCAATTCGGCGAAGTGAAAAACGCCGCCGCCACCACCCGCCATGTTGAAGAAGCGGCGATTAACGACGGCAACGAAACGCTGGTGTATCTTTACGACACCCCCGGTTTGGAAGACGCGGGCGGCGTGCTCGACTGGCTGGAGGCCAACACGTCATCGCGTTCAGACGGCATCGAGCGTTTGCAGCAATTTCTCGACAGCACCGCCGCCGCAAGCGATTTCAACCAAGAGGCCAAAGTGTTACGCCAATTGCTGCAAAGCGATATGGCGTTGTATGTGGTCGATGGGCGCGAGCCGGTGTTGAACAAATACAAAGACGAATTGACCGTGTTGTCGTGGTGCGCCAAGCCGGTGATGCCGGTGTTTAACTTTATCGGCGGGCAAGATTTGGGCGCATGGACGGAAATGCTGGCGCGGCGCACGCTGCACGTTTACAGCGGTTTCGATACCGTCGCCTTTGATTTCGACGGCGAAATCCGCCTGTGGGACAACCTCGCCACCATGCTGCCCGCGCGCGACACGCTTGACCGCCTGATCGCCATGCGCCGCCGCGAATGGCAAACTCTCGATGCCGATGCCCGCCGCGACATCGCCCATTTCCTGCTCGACGTGGCCGCTTACAAACAGGAAATCGACGAAGACGACAACCCCGAACCGACCCTGCAAACCATGCAGCAGGCGGTGCGCCAATTGGAGCGGCAGTTGCAGCAGCAATTGTTCCAACACTACCGCTTCTACCACAGCGAAATCGACAGCGGAGAATGGGTGCTGAAAGATTTCCGCCAAGATCCGTTTGACAGCGAATTATTGAAAGAATACGGCATCCGCACCACCACCGGCGCGGCCACGGGCGCACTCATCGGCCTCGGTGTTGACATCGTCACCCTCGGCGGCTCGCTCGGTTTGGGCACCGCCATCGGCGGCGTGCTCGGCGGCGTGTTGCCGAATATGCAGACCATAGGCGACAAACTCTCCGGCAAACAAACCCTGTACATCGACCCCGAAACCCTCACCTTATTGGCCGCCCGCGCGCTGGATTTGCTCGCCGCGCTGCAAAGCCGAGGCCACGCCGCCCAAGCCGAAATTCAAATGCAGAGCGGTCAAGCGCCGTGGCAGCCTTCGCGGCTGCCGCCTGAATTGAACAAAGCCCGCAGCCAGCCGAAATGGTCGTCGCTGAATACCCGGCAGCCTGAGCAAAGCCGCCGCGAGCGCAGCGAAGCCGCCGCCTCGCTGGTAAAGCGATTGCCCTGACCGGCGCTACGCCTGCCAATCTTTCGTCATACCGGTTCATAAAAATAAGCAAACTGCGTTTGCCCGCCATGCTGTCGACTTGCTTTTGTGAATCGGTATAAAAATGAACGGATTAGGGTATTTGGCCAGGCATTGTTGCGGGCGGAAAGTATGGTTGCCGAAAAAAGCAACAATTTCTTGGTATAAAATTTCCCGATATGGATAAATAGGTTTGATTTGGGTCAATTTGAAATAAAACTACAAATAAAGTTGCAAAATAGAGACTTTTTAGAAATAAAATGAAAAAACGGTTTGACGCGAAAAAGAGTTTTCGGCATAATTCATACCGTTAGTTGGTTATGAGTAACCAGTTAATAGTTTCTCCTCTATTTCTCCTTTGTAGACTTGGCACACATTCCAACGAATGTGTGCATTTTTTTGCCTGTTGGTTTTGCGCATGAGCGCGCAGGTGGGGCAGCGTAGTGGAAAAAGCCATAGTCGAAGAATGAGTTTCTGCTACGGCGTTGGCTCGCCTTGTCGTACTATCCGTACTGTCTGCGGCTCGCCGCCTTGTATCAGAATCTAATTTCTCCGACTATACGTTGCAAAGGCTTCAAGCTGAGGCCTTTGCAAAATTTCCTCTGCCTGTCGCACCCGCGCAGGCGGTTGCCTAGAGAGAGCCAACCGTCAGTTTATGTTTGTGCATGGATGCCGGGCGGCAATAACCGCCTGTTCCTGTATGCAAACATGGCGGGAATGGCGCAACAGAATCAAACGGTTTTGTGAAATTAAAATATTATGGTTATTGATGCCAAAGCCGTAACCGGGTCGAAACTGTATCCGCTGCAAAGCTGTGCACACCGGTTTGAATGGAGAAGGTTTCAGACGGCAGGGCTGTTGTTTTGTTTCGGAAAGCGGCCTCTGCCAATGGCGTGGGTCGGTGCAATGCGGTCGTGCGCGGCGGCAGGGCGTATGCCGATATAGTCGAAGGAATGAGTTTCTGCTACGGCGTTGGCTCGCCTTGCCGTACTATTTGTACTGTCTGCGGCTCGCCGCCTTGTATCAGAATCTACATCTCCGACTATACAAGTACAAGGGCGGCCATCAGGTGATTCTATAAATCGAGCAACATTTCTTCTTTTACCTCTTCCATCACCACATAGCTGCGGCTCTCGGCAGCGGCGGGCAGTTGCAGCAGGATGTTGCCGAGCATATCGCGGTAGGCCGACATATCGGGCAGGCGCACTTTAATCAGGTAGTCGTATTCGCCCGACACCAAATGGCATTCCATAATCTGCGGAATCAAGGCCACTTCGCGGCGGAAGTCTTCAAAAATATTGCCCGATTTCGAGCGCAATTTGATTTCGACGAACACCAGCAGACTTTTGCCCAGCGCGTGCGGATTGAGCCGTGCATAATAACCTTCGATGATGCCGTCGCGCTCCAAACGGCGCACCCGTTCGGTAACGGGGGTGGTGGAAAGGCCGACTTTTTCCGCCAGCTCGGTCATGGCGATGCGGGCGTTTTGTTGCAACAGTTTGAGGATTTTGCGGTCGGTTTTGTCTAAGTCTTTCATGGTGTGGACGCTTTCTGTTTGAACCTTGCGGATAATAATCTTTTTAAGGGCTGAAAAAAAGTGGCAGTCGGCCTATAATCATTGCCAATCATCCCCTATCCATAACAGGCCGTCTGAAGCCCGTTTGAAAAACGCCCGGCGGCCGGTATCGTTCGGTATCGTTCAGACGGCCTCTATTCTAAAAGGAAACCCATGCGCCCGCTCAATGCTCAAATCCGGCTGGAAAATCTGCGCCACAATTACCAAACCTTGAAAGCAATCCACGGCGGAAAATTATTGGCGGTGGTAAAAGCTGATGCCTACGGCCACGGCGCGGTGCGGTGCGCCCATGCCTTGGCCGAGTTGGCCGACGGTTTTGCCGTGGCTTCCATCGAAGAAGCCTTGGAACTGCGGCAACACGGCATTACCAACCCGATTGTGTTGCTCGAAGGCGTGTTTGAAGAGGCAGAATACGCGCTGGTAGCGGAACACGATTTGTGGCCGGCGGTCGGCAGCCAATGGCAACTCGAAGCCTTGTTGCGCCACGATTGGCAACAGCCCGTCAAGGTTTGGCTGAAAATGGATTCGGGAATGCACCGCGCCGGTTTCTTCCCCCACAACTACGCCGCCGCCTACACCGCCTTAAAACAATCGCCACACGTCGCCGAGATTGTCAAATTCAGCCATTTTTCCAGCGCCGACGAGCCGGGCAGCGGCCTCACCGAAATGCAGATCGAAGCGTTTGACCTCGGCTGCGAAGGGCTGGCAGGCGAAGAAAGCCTCGCCAATTCCGCCGCCCTGCTCGCCTATCCCGCCGCCCGCCGCGATTGGGGCAGGGCGGGGATTGCGCTTTACGGCATCAGCCCCTTCGGCGGTGTCGATGCGCGTTTGAAACCGGTGATGCGCCTGAGCACCGAAGTATTCGGCGAACGCGTGTTGCAGCCGCATTCGCCCGTCGGCTATGGTGCGACGTTTTACACCAAAAAATCCACCCGCGTCGGCCTGATTGCCTGCGGCTATGCCGACGGCTACCCGCGCCGCGCCGCCACCGACACCCCCGTTGCCGTCGGCAGCCACCGCAGCCGCATCATCGGCCGCGTGTCGATGGACATGATCACCATCGAGCTGGATGCCGCCCACGAAGGCTTGGGCGACGAAGTGGAATTGTGGGGCGACGTGGTCAACGCCAATGAAGTCGCCGCCGCCGCCGGCACGATTGCCTACGAATTACTCTGCAACGTCAAACGCGCCAAATTTACCTATTTCGACTGAAAAACTTGGCAAAATAGGCAGAAAACGCTATAAATAATGCTTTCAGGCCGTCTGAAAAAAGTTTCAGACGGCCTATAGTGGAAAAACTTACTCTAATACAAGGCAGCAAGCCGCAGACAGTACAGGTAGTACGGGGCGGCGGACTTGCTGCTTCAGCAGCTTAGTCAAGCCCCCTCTTTGAGCAGGGTGCAACAACGCCGTAGTAGGGTAAGTTTTTTCACTATATCATCACTCGCACGACAAAATAATATGAACGACACCCAATCCCTCGCGCTGGCCAAACAACTGATTGCCGAGCAATCCGTGACCCCCGACGACAAAAACTGCCAAACCATCCTCGCCGAGCGGCTGCAAAAAATCGGTTTCACCATCGAAACCCTGCATTTCGGCGACACCAAAAATATTTGGGCACGGCGCGGCAACAGCAGTCCTGTATTCTGCTTCGCCGGACACACCGACGTCGTTCCCACCGGCCCGCTGGAAAAATGGCATTCGCCGCCGTTCGAGCCGACCGAGCGCGACGGTCGTTTATACGGGCGCGGCGCGGCCGACATGAAAACCAGCATCGCCTGTTTCGTCACCGCCTGCGAGCGTTTCGTCGCCGAGCATCCCGACCACCCGGGCAGCATCGCCTTATTGATTACTTCCGACGAAGAAGGCGACGCACACGACGGCACCACCAAAGTCGTTGACGTATTAAAAGCACGCGGCGAGCTGATTGACTATTGCATCGTCGGCGAACCCACCGCCGTCGATGCCCTCGGCGACACCCTCAAAAACGGCCGCCGCGGCTCGCTCTCCGGCAAACTCACCGTCAAAGGCAAACAAGGCCACATCGCCTACCCGCATCTGGCCGTCAACCCCATCCACACCGCCGCCCCCGCGCTGGCCGAATTGGCCGCCACCGAATGGGATCAAGGCAACGAATACTTCCCGCCCACCGGATTCCAAATTTCTAACATCAACGGCGGCACAGGCGCCACCAACGTCATCCCCGGCACATTGGTCGTACAATTCAACTTCCGCTTTTCCACCGAATCCACCGAATCCGGCCTCAAACAGCGCGTATACGACATTCTCGACCGACACGGCCTGTCATACGAAATCGAATGGCAATGCTCCGGCCAACCCTTCCTCACCGCCGCAGGCCGCCTCACCGAAGTGGCGCAGACCGCCATTGCCGAAGTGTGCGGCATAAAAGCCGAACTTTCCACCAGCGGCGGCACTTCAGACGGCCGTTTCATCAAAGCCATCGCCGCCGAATTAATCGAACTCGGCCCCAGCAACGCCAGCATCCACCAGATTAACGAAAATGTTTTGCTGGCCGATATTCCCAAATTATCGGCCGTGTATGAAAAAATGTTGCAACAGCTATTATAAGGATGCCGTCTGAAACATGTGCAGCTTCACCGTTTGAGCGAGCAGCAAAGGTTAAATCCCCAATAGTTTTTCAGACGGCCTGCAACTTTAAATTCCCTCTCCCGCTTGTCCTAGCAGGGGATGAGGAGAGGGTTAGAGCCTGCCCCGTACTTGATACGGGAGAGAGGGCAGCAAACCGCAAGGTTTGCCTCTCCACGGTTGCCCCAAACAAGCCGTCTGAAAAACGAACGTAGGCACGGTTAGCCGCGCTTTTTGCGGCGTAACCGTACGAATGCAACGGCCTAAGCAAACACGCCGTTCGCCAGCCGGCCTGATTGAACGCGCGTTCGGGATAAGTGTTTAAGATATTTTGATTATTTTCAGAAGCGTATATACCCTACAGACAGGAAATCGCCAGATTTTCGTCATTCCCGCGCAGGCGGGAATCCAGAAGCCTGACATTTCCGCAATGTTTTCAAGGTTTCTGAAACCCGACGACTGGATTCCCGCCTGCGCGGGAATGACGAATCCTTACGGATTCTGCCTGCCTCAGGGAACTACATTTCTGAAAGTCAAAAGTTATTTCATTTGCTTATCCCAAACCTACCCGATTAAAAATTGTAAGCCGTCTGAAAAAAGAAACCGGAAACCAGAAAGCGAAACCATCATGAACCTGAAAAACCGCCATTTCCTCAAACTGCTCGACTTCACCCCCGCCGAAATCCACTACCTGCTCGACTTGTCGGCCGAACTCAAAGCCGCCAAAAAAGCAGGTCGCGAAGTGCAAAAACTGTGCGGCAAGAATATCGCCCTGATTTTCGAGAAAACCTCCACCCGCACCCGCTGCGCCTTTGAAGTCGCCGCCATGGATCAAGGTGCGGGCGTTACCTATCTCGAACCGACCGGCAGTCAAATCGGCCACAAAGAAAGCATCAAAGACACCGCCCGCGTGCTCGGCAGAATGTACGACGGCATCGAATACCGCGGCTTCGGCCAAGCCATCGTCGAAGAGCTGGCCGAATACGCAGGCGTACCCGTATTCAACGGTCTCACCGACGAATTCCACCCCACCCAAATGCTCGCCGACGTCCTCACCATGCGCGAACACAGCAACAAAGCCCTTACCGAAACCGCCTACGCCTACCTCGGCGACGCCCGTTCCAACATGGGCAACTCGCTGCTGCTCATCGGCGCATTGCTCGGCATGGACGTGCGCATCGGCGCGCCCAAGCATTTGTGGCCGTCTGAAAACCTGATTGCCAAAGCCCGCCAACTCGCCGAACAAAGCGGCGCGCGCGTACTGCTCACCGACAACCCCCAAGAAGCCGCAGCAGGCGCAGACTTCATCCACACCGACGTTTGGGTCAGCATGGGCGAACCCGAAGCCGCCTGGCAGGAGCGTATCGATTTACTGCGCCCCTACCGTGTTACCCCCGAATTGATGGCCGCATCCGGCAACCCCCAAGTCAAATTCATGCACTGCCTGCCCGCCTTCCACAACCGCGAAACCAAAGTCGGCGAATGGATTTATCAAACTTTCGGGCTGGACGGCGTGGAAGTGACCGAAGATGTGTTTGAAAGCGAAGCCTCCATCGTCTTCGACCAAGCCGAAAACCGCATGCACACCATCAAAGCAGTCTTGGTGGCCCTGCTGGCTTGAATGCCGCTGCAAACTTGCATCCGCCCGGGGTGAAGCACGCCGGTTTCAGACGGCCTTGCTGCATGACCAGGCCGAGACCTTTGCAAAATACCTTCTGCTGCATCGCAAAAGCATCCGCTCCGT
>JAUNTY010000051.1 GCA_030538415.1 Neisseria sp.
AATTTTAAAATACAATATAAATCAAAATCTTGCTAATTTACAGAACTGTCGGGTTCAAACTGAAGCTGTGCTTCAGACTAGGCATCCGCCTGCGCGGGTGCGACGGTTATTTTTTGCAAAGGTCTCAGGCCGTCTGAAAAGCTTTTTCAGACGGCCTTGATGTTGGCGGGCAGGTATTTGCTGCAGTTTGGCGCACTCGGATGGGTGTTTGTATGATTATGATTCCAGCATTTAGTATTTTCCACTATATCGGCCAGGATGGCCGTCTGAGCGCTTGTTCGAACCTTCAGACGGCCATTTTCATGCCATGCGGCCTGCCGGGATTCCGGCGCGGCCTTAAGCTTCCTTTAACATTGTCGGGCGATAATGGCGGCAAGCTTTCAGACGGCCTTAAAGCAAGGTATGATGACGCCGTTACCACCTAAGGATTCACCATGAAAGTGTTGTTTATTGCCGACCCGATGGCCACGTTTAAAACCTATAAAGACACCACCTACGCCATGATGCGCGAAATGGCCGGGCGCGGCTGGCGGCTTTCGCACACCCTGAGCAGCGGATTGTCGGTGCAGGGCGGCAAAGTGGTTGCCCGCGCGGCAGCATTTGATTTCGGCGGCGCGAAAGATACCCATGACAAGCAATGGTTCAAGGCCGCAGAAAGCGCCTTGGCGGCGCTGGCGGATTTTGATGCCGTCATCATGCGCACCGATCCGCCGTTTGACATGCAGTATCTTTATGCCACCCAATTGCTGACGCTGGCGGAGCAACAGGGTGCGAAAGTGTTCAACAGCGGCCAGGCCATGCGCGATTTCAACGAAAAACTGGCGATTCTGAATTTCAGTCGGTTTACCGCGCCGACACTGGTCACCACCCTCAGCAGCGATGTGCGCGCCTTTTTGCGTGAACATGGCGACATCATCGTGAAGCCGCTCGACGGCATGGGCGGCATGGGTATTTTCCGTCTCACCGAGCATGACGCCAACATCGGCAGCATCCTCGAAACCCTGATGCAGATGGACACCCGCACCATCATGGCGCAGCGTTATATTCCCGAAATCGTGCACGGCGACAAACGTGTGCTGGTGATTGACGGCGAAGTGGTGCCTTACGCATTGGCGCGCATCCCGCAAGAGGGCGAAACGCGCGGCAACCTTGCGGCGGGCGGACGCGGCGTGGCGCAGGAGCTGAGCGCGCGCGACCGTGAAATCGCCGAAACGCTGGCGCCTGAATTGAAGCGCCGCGGCATTCTGCTGGCCGGGCTGGACGTCATCGGCGACTACCTCACCGAAGTCAACGTGACCAGCCCCACCGGCTTCCAAGAAATCATGAAGCAGAAAGATTTTGATGTCGCCGCCATGTTTGCCGATGCCGTGGCCGCCCGGGTCAGAGCTTGAGGCCGTCTGAACGCAGGCGCAAGCCGCCGAGCTACGCCAGCCGCATGAAAGGCGGCCGGGGATTGGGGCGCATCGTCAGGGCGCTCGGCTATTCCGCCGACGGCGTGCGCTTTGCCTGGCAGGAACAAGGCTTCCGCCAGCTTGTCTGGCTGCACAGCGCGCTGATGGTGTGTCTGTTGCTTGCCGGAATGAGCACCGGCGTGAAAATGGTGCTGGTGCTCGCTTCGTTTATGTCGCTGGTTATCGAGCTGCTCAACACCGGTATCGAAGCGGCGGTAGACCACACGTCGGAAGACATGCACGAGCTGGCGAAAAAAGCCAAAGATGTCGGCTCGGCAGCGCAATACATTACGTTGGCCATGCTGGCGCTGCTGTGGGTGATGGCCATCATCGGAGACTGAATACAATATGCAAAACCAACCTTACGCCCATCAGGTAAAAGGCAAACGCGGCCTGCGCCGCATCATCAACGCCGCAGGCTATTCGCGCGACGGCTTTCGCGCCGCTTATCATTACGAAAGCGCCTTCCGCCAGCTGGTGTGGCTCAACGGCATTTTGATTATATTGGCTTTTGTTCTCGATTTCGGCCCCGCCTCACGCATGATGCTGGTAACTGCCTCATTTGTTTCGCTGATTGTGGAGCTGATCAACACCGCCATCGAAGCCGCGGTAGATCATACCTCAACCGCCAAAAACGAATTGGCCAAACGCGCCAAAGACGCAGGCTCGGCCGCACAAACGCTGGCGCTGGTGCTGCTGGCGCTGTTGTGGTTGATGTCGCTCTGGCGCGAATACGGCCTGAATATTTTTTAAAATGCTTCTGAATTACTCGGGTATCAAGCAAGGCCGATTTTGCAGCAAAGCGTACGGCGGCTGCCGAGCAAAGCATCAGGCCGTCTGAAAACATAGGGTGCAATATGGTTTTCCTTAATCTGCATCAAGGTTTCAGACGGCCTTTAAGCGTATAAAAAGCATGTCTTATAACAATCATTTAAAAGGAATAAATTATGAAGAAACTGATGACTGCCCTGTTGCTTGCCGGAGTCTGCCACACGGCTGCCGCTGCCGGAATTGATATTGACAATGCCTGGGCGCGCACCACCGTCGAAGGCATGAGCATGGGCGGCGTGTTTATGCAGATTGAAAATGAAAACAAGACCGACGATATTTTGTTGGGCGGCTCTGCACCGGTAGCGGCCAAAGTGGAAATCCACAACCACATCAACGACAACGGCGTGATGCGCATGCGCGAAGTGGAAGGTGGTTTACCGCTGCCGAAAAACCGGAAAATAGAACTGAAACCCGGCAGCTACCACATCATGCTGATGGGCTTGAAAGCGCCGCTGACAGAAGGCCAGAAATTCCCGCTGACGTTGAATTTCAAAAATGCCAAGCCGAAAACCATCACCGTAGAAGTGAAAACACCGGCGCAAAGCACCATGCCGATGCAGCATCAAAAACATTGAGACCAAAAGCCGTCATTAAAAAACCGAATCGGCCGTGCATGCGGTGGTTCGGTTTTTTTGATGGGTGTAAAATGCCTATTCTGTCATCATGGCTGCAGGTTGGGCAGTGATGCCCGATAATTCGAGGCCGAGGCCTTTGCAAAATACCTTTTTCCTTGAAAATATCCATTGTATAGTGAAAAAACTTAATATCTGCTACGGCGTTGCTGCACCTTGCCGTACTATCTGTACTGTCTGCGGTTTGCTGCCTTGTATCAAATATTAAGTTTTTCCACTATATCCGTCATTCCGGCGCAGGCCGGAATCCATTTCTCCAAGATTCCGTTATTTGATTTCAAATGGATTTTCATGGGGAGCGATGGATTCCGGCCTGCGCCGGAATGACGGGGCTGATGCTTTTGCGATGCAGCAAAAGGTATTTTGCAAAGGTCTCAGGCCGTCTGAAAGCTTTCCTGAGGCGGGAGTCGGGCATTTCTGCCCGATTTGCAGCAGAAGGTTTGACCATTCAAAAAAACAGCTCGGTTACATCGAACAGAATCCGGCATCCAGCGGCTTGAAATTTCCGGCCGGCTTGGCTCAGAGGCTGTTTAAAAACGCCTCCAATTCGTCTGTTTTGGGCATGCCGCCTTGGGCGCCGGGCTTGGTAACCGACAGCGCGGCGGCGGCATTGGCGCGTTTGGCTGCTGCTGCCATGCCTTGCTGCCAGAAAACTGCCAACGCGCCGTTGAAGGTGTCGCCGGCGCCGGTGGTGTCGACGGGGCTGACCCGGAAACCGGGCTGGTGGTGCAGCGTGCCGTTTTCATCGTTGTAGACGGCGCCTTCGCTGCCGCGTGTCATCAACACCGGGCAGGGCGACTGGGCAATCAGCGTTTCGACGGGGGTGTTTTCCGGCATGCCGAGGCTGACGGCGAGCTCGTGGGCGTTGGGCGTGAGCAGGGTGGTGAGGGCGAGCAGTTCGGCGGGCAGTTTTTGCGCCGGGGCGGGATTGAGGATAAACGGCTTGTCGTGTTTTCGGGCGAGCCTGGCTGCGGTCAAGACACAATCCATCGGGATTTCGAGCTGGCAGAGGATGATGTCGGCCCGGGCGATGCTGTCTTCTTCGGCACTGATGTCGGCGGGTGTGATGCCGAAGTTGGCACCGGAGACCACGATGATGTGGTTGTCGCTTTCGGCAACAGTGATGTTGGCGATGCCGGTGGGCTGGTCGGGCAGGGTGCGGATGCGGTCGGTGTTGACGCCTTCATGTTCCAGATTGGTGAGTAATTCGTAGCCGAAGCCGTCGTCGCCGACTGCGCCTATCATCGCCACGTTTGCGCCGAGGCGGGCGGCGGCCACGGCCTGATTGGCGCCTTTGCCGCCCGTAAAACGGTTGAAGCCGTCGCCCAACAGGGTTTCGCCTGCTTTGGGAAAGCGCGGCGAGCAGGTAACCAAATCCATGTTGATGCTGCCGACGACGGTGATTTTAGGCTGGCTCATGAGTATTCCTTTTATGTTTGGAAAAGGCCGTCTGAAGTGAAGCAATGTCTGCGCGGGGTTTCAGACGGCCTGTTGTATAGTCGGAGAAATGAGTTTCTGCTACGGCGTTGGTCCGCCGCCTTGTATCAGAATCTCATTTCTCCGACTATATTTATTGGTGTTGTGGCCGGGCGGTGCCGTGATGACGCATGGGTTGTGCACAATCGATACGTCATTGGGATGATAATCAAGTTTTTACGGTATTGCAAAACCATTGCCGCACATTGGTTGCCGCGTGATGTTTATGCTGTGGTGTTGAAACATCATTTTGTCGTTGCTTTATGATGATGTGCAGCATCCGGCGGCTTTGAGGCCGTCTGCATCAGATGTCGACTTCCGCCGTGTCGCCCTCGGCTTCCATCCAGGCGCGGCGGCTGGCGGCTTCGCCTTTGCCCATCAGTTTGACGAAGATGTTTTGCGTTGCTTCGTGGTCGCTGTCGGGAATCTGCACTTGCAACAGGCGGCGGGTGTCGGGGTGCATGGTGGTGTCTTTGAGCTGGTCGGGGTTCATCTCGCCCAGGCCTTTGAAGCGGCTGATGGAATAGGCCGATTCGCGCACGTTTTCTTTTTGCAGCCGCTCCAAAATGCTGTCGAGCTCGTTTTGGTCGAGGGCGTAGAGTTTGCGGGCGGGTTTGCTTTTGCCTTGTGCGTTGACATCTACACGGAACAGCGGCGGTTGGGCAACGTAGATGTGGCCGTCTGAAACCAGTTTCGGGAAATGGGTGTAAAAGAGGGTGAGCAGCAAGACTTGGATGTGCGAGCCATCGACGTCGGCATCGGAAAGAATGGCGATTTTGCCGTAGCGCAGGCCGGAAAGGTCGGGGCTGTCGTTTTTGCCGTGCGGATCAACGCCGATGGCGACGGAAATGTCGTGGATTTCGGCGTTGCCGAAGAGCTGGTCGCGGTGGGTTTCAAAGCTGTTGAGCACTTTGCCGCGCAAGGGCAGGATGGCTTGGGTGGCTTTGTCGCGGGCGAGTTTGGCCGAGCCGCCAGCCGAGTCGCCCTCTACCAAAAACAATTCGTTTTCGCGGATGTCTTCGCTTTCACAATCGGTGAGCTTGCCGGGCAAGACGGCCACGCCGCTGCCTTTTTTCTTTTCGATTTTCTTCACCGAACGCATCCGCGCCTGCGCTTGTTTGATGGCGAGTTCGGCGATTTTTTTGCCCGCGTCGACGTTTTGGTTGAGCCACAATTCGAGCGGGTCGCCCGAAACGGCGGCCACCAGCTTCAAGGCGTCGCGGTTGGTGAGTTTGTCTTTGGTTTGGCCCTGGAATTGCGGGTCGAGTACGCGCGCGCTCAAGACGAACGCGACTTTGCCGAACACATCATCGCTCTGCACTTTCACGCCGCGCGGCAATAAATTGTGGTGGGTGATGAAGTTGTTGACGGCATTGAAAACGGCTTGTTTCAAACCGGCTTCGTGGGTGCCGCCGAGCGGGGTGGGGATGAGGTTGACGTAGCTTTCGTTGGCGCAATTGCCTTCTTCCAGCCAGGTCAGCGCAAAAGCCGCGCCTTCGCCGACGCTGAAATCGCCGTCGTGGCCGTCTGAAACATAGTTTTCCGAGGCGAAAATCGGCACGGCTTCCTGCGCTTCGCTAATCAGGTTGTCGAGATAGCCTTTCAAGCCGTCGGGGTAATGCCAGCTTTGGCAAAGCGGCTCGGGCTGGCCTTTGATCGGGCGGGTGAGGGAAACGGTGATGCCGGGCAGCAACACGGCCTTGGCGCGCAAGAGCCGCTCCAATTCGGCAATGCTGTAATTCGGCGATTCGAAATATTTGCCGTCGGGCCACACGCGTACTTCGGTGCCGCTGTCGCGCACGGCGCATTTGCCGATTTCGGCCAAAGGCTCGATGACATCGCCGCCCGCAAACACGATGCGGTGGATTTTGCCCTCACGCTTGACGGTTACTTCCAGCCGCGTGGAAAGCGCGTTGGTGACCGACACGCCGACGCCGTGCAAACCGCCGGAAAAGGAATAAGCGCCGCCGTCTTTTTTGTTGAACTTGCCGCCCGCGTGAAGCTGGGTGAACACGAGTTCCACCACCGGAATGCCTTCCAGCGGATGCAGGCCGACCGGAATGCCGCGGCCGTTGTCCGCCACCGACAGCGAGCCGTCGTCGTGGATGGCAACATCGATGCGGTCGGCAAAACCGCCCAAGGCTTCGTCGGCGGCATTGTCGATGACTTCCTGACAGATGTGGGTCGGGCTTTCGGTGCGGGTGTACATCCCCGGCCGTTCTTTGACCGGCTCTAAGCCTTTGAGGACGGTGATGCTGGATTCGCTGTATTGGGTGGGTGTGGTCATGAGGTGTTTCGATTGGCGGATATAAAAAGATTCGGGCGGGATTTTACCATGTATTGGGGGTTTCAGACGGCCTTGAATCAGCCGGCGTATTGCGCGGCAGTAAAAACGCTTCCAGAGGCCGTCTGAAAGCGTTTTGCTTAATGATTCAATCTTCGCCCAAACGTTGAAGATTGAATTCTTCCCAAGATTCCAAACCGCGCAAAAAGCGGGAAAGCTCTTGCAGCGCGCCTTCGTAAACGCCGCGTTTGAAATCGATGACTTCGTCTATCGGTGCCCAATATCGGTGCCAGCGCCAGCCGTCGAATTCGGGGTGGCTGGTGGCGCGCAGATGCACGTCGCTTTCGCGCCCGACGAGGCGCAAAAGATACCAGATCTGCTTTTGGCCGCGGTAAGAACCGCGCCATTCGCGCCGTACCCAATGGGTGGGCACGTCGTAGCGCAGCCAGTCGCGCGTGCGGCCTAAAATCTTGACGTGATGCGGCAAGAGGCCGACTTCTTCCAGCAATTCGCGGTACATCGCGGTTTCGGGGCTTTCACCCGGCTTGATGCCGCCTTGCGGAAACTGCCACGAATGCTCGCGCACACGTTTGCCCCAAAATACCTCGTTGCGCTCGTTGGTCAGGATGATACCGACATTGGGGCGATATCCTTCTCGGTCCAGCATAGTGTCGCCCTGTAAACAGAAAATTTAATCTTGGGATTTTCCCATAAATACGGGGTGTTTGACAAATTTGCGGCCGTCTGAAAAAAATAAAATCGTTTTGTGATGAAAAGCCTATGGCAAAACATGTTAAATAATGTTTGTTTTTACGCGATAAAGTATTGCATCTGCAAGATTTTTGCCGTTTAATGCGCCTGAGGCAATGCCTGTTTCCGGCTGTTGCCGCTGCAACGGTTATGTGTCAAGAATCCTTGGCCGCAAGCCGAAATGGTTGGCGGTATTCTCAGGGATTTCTTGCAAGAAAAACAAGAAGGAAAACAACATGAAAAAAACACTATTGATTTCTGCGCTGGCAAGTCTTTTTCTGGCGGCTTGCGGCGGATCGGGCGGCTCCGGCAGCCAGGTCGAACAAAAAGCCGCCTCAGGGCAGGATGCGGCCGCGCCTTCGGCTTCGGGCAACCTGAATATTTACAACTGGTCGGATTATGTCGATCCGGCAACCGTGACCGAGTTTGAAAAAAGCACCGGCGTGAAGGTGCGCTACGATTATTACGACAGCAATGAAACGCTGGAAGCGAAAGTGTTGACCGGCAAATCGGGCTACGATTTGGTGGCGCCCTCGATTGCCAACGTCGGCCGCCAGATTCAGGCGGGGGCTTATCAGGAAATCGACAAAAGCCAGATTCCCAATTATGGCAATATCGATCCCGAATTGCTGACCATGATGGCACAGGTCGACCCGAGCAACAAATACGCCGTGCCGTATTTCTGGGGCATCAATACCGTCGGCATCAACAAAGACCAGGTCGCCAGGGCTTTGGGCACCGACCAGCTGCCGGAAAACGAATGGGATCTGGTGTTCAACCCCGAATACACCGCCAAGCTGAAATCTTGCGGCATCAGCTTTCTCGACAGCCCCACCGAACAGATTCCGCTGGCGCTGAACTACATCGGTAAAAATCCGAACAGCGAAGCGCCGGATGATTTGAAAGCGGCGGTGGACATGATGAAAAAAGTGCGCGGCGACGTGAAACGCTTCAGTTCTTCAGGCTATATCGACGACATGGCGGCGGGCAATCTCTGCGTGGCGGTGGGCTACGGCGGTGATTTGAACATCGCCAAAAACCGCGCCAAAGATGCGGGCAACGGTGTGAATCTGGAAGTGTTGACCCCGAAAACCGGCGTGGGCATCTGGATTGATTCCTTCATGATTCCGAAAGATGCGCAAAACGTCGCCAATGCCCACAAATACATCAACTACACGCTCACACCCGAAGTGGCGGCCAAAAACGGCGATTTCGTCACCTATGCCCCGGCCAGCCAGCCCGCGCGCAAGTTGATGGATCCGGCTTACGGCGAAGACAACTCGATTTTCCCGAGCGACGAAGTGAAAGCGAAGAGCTTTGTGATTCTGCCCAAATCGCCCGATGCGGTGAAACTGAATGTGCGCCTGTGGCAGGGCTTGAAAGCAGGGCAGTAAGCTCTATGGCTTCCTGACAATTCATTTATCATCATTTTTTTCGCGCTAAAAAGCACATCTGCTGCGTTGAAAATGCTCGCAAGGTGTCCAACCTTGCTGTGCTTTTCGCCTTGCATCTGCACTTTTATCACAAAAAATCTGAGTAATTCTGAATTATCAGAAAGCCATAGGCCGTCTGAAAGAAAACACCGTGTGATGCGGTGTTTTTCTTTTCAGACGGCCTCAAACACCTCTAGCCGCAAACCACGGCAAAATAGACAATCTCCCGCTGCAATCGGTACAATAGGCCGTCTGAAAGGTAAACGATGAACATACTGATTTGTAACGACGACGGTTATCTGGCGCAGGGCATTGCCATTCTGGCGCGGGTGGCGGGGGAGTTTGCCAATGTGCGCGTGGTGGCGCCCGAGCGCGACCGCAGCGGCGTGAGCAATTCGCTCACGCTTGACCGCCCGCTGCATATCCGCCAAGCCGAAAACGGCTTTTATTATGTCAGCGGCACACCGACCGACTGCATCCATCTGGGCTTGTACGCGCTGCCCGAGTTCAAGCCCGACCTAGTGCTTTCCGGCATCAACAACGGTGCCAATATGGGCGACGACACGCTTTATTCCGGCACCGTGGCCGCCGCCACCGAAGCTTATCTGCTCGGCATCCCCGCCGTGGCTTTTTCGCTCAACGATTTCAGCGGCCGCTATTGGGAAACCGCCGAGCGCGCGGCCTGGATTATGCTGGAATTTTTGCTGAAAAACCCGCCGCGGCAGGCCATGCTCTGGAATGTGAACATTCCGGCGGTGGCGCCCGAGGATATCCAGGGCTGCAAAATCACCCGTCTGGGCCGCCGCCATCACGAGCAAAGCGTGGTACCCGCCAGCAATCCGCGCGGCGATTCGGTTTATTGGATAGGCCCGGCGGGCGATGTTTCCGACCGCGAGCAGGGCACCGATTTTGCCGAATGCGAAGCAGGGTTTATCACTGTAACGCCGCTGCAAATCGACCTGACCAATTTTGATGCCATGGGCAGGGTGGCCGAATTCTGGCAGGGAGTGATGCCGTAATGCAGGCGCATTGGACAGGTTTTGAAAACCGCCGCCAGCGCATGGTGGCGCGGCTGGCGCAAATGGGCATCGGCGAAACCGTTTTGCAGGCAATGGCCGCCGTGCCGCGCCATTTGTTTGTGGAGGAAGCGCTGCGCACGCGTGCGTATGATGAAATGTCGCTGCCGCTGGGGCTGGGGCAGACCATTTCCCAGCCTTACACCGTCGGGAGAATGACGGAACTATTATTGGGCAATCACCCACAAAGCATGCGCAAGGTGCTGGAAATCGGCACCGGCTGCGGTTATCAGACTGCCGTGTTGCTGGCCTTGGGTTTGCCGGAAATCTATTCGATTGAGCGCCTGCGCCCGCTGCACGAGCGCGCCAAGAAGCATCTGCGCGCCGCCGGGCTGTTGGCACGGGCGCGCACCGTCTGCGGCGACGGCTATCTCGGCTTGCCGGAAGTTGCCCCGTTTGACGGCATTCTCGTCACCGCCGCGCCCTCCGAAATCCCACTGGCGTTGCTGCAGCAGCTGGCCGTCGGCGGACGCATGGTGCTGCCGCTTGACGAAGGCGGACGCCAATATTTGTGGCTGATTGAGAAAACCGCCCAAGGCTATCGGGAAACCTGCGTGCAGGAAGCCAATTTCGTGCCCTTGGTGAGCGGCTCCGACACACCGTAAAAAAACGCTAAAGACTTGAGAGCAGGGCATAGTTTGATTATGATATGCCCCAATTCCAAATGAAAACCAGACAGAAGGTAACAATATGTTGAAACAAACCGCATTCCGCACCGGTTCGGCCGCCCTTGTTTTGATGCTGGGCGCTTGTTCGTGGTTCCAGCAGCCCGCCGCGCCGGTCGTTGCAGGCACTACGGGCGCCGCCACCACGACCACGGCCGACCAAAGCAACCCGTATGGCGCCACGCCTTACGACCCGAATGCGGCCGGTGCCGAGCCCGCTCCCTACACCCCGCCGCCTGCCGCCGGCACCTCTTCCGGCACTTATATTCCGTCCAATGCGCCGGTTGACATTAATGCCGCCACGCACACCGTCGTGCGCGGCGACACGGTTTACAACGTTGCCAGACGCTACAACATCACCCAAGACAACCTGCGCGCCTGGAATAATCTGGTCGACAACAACATCGGCGTCGGCCAGGTATTGCGCGTGAAACCGGCAGGCTACACCGCGCCCGCAGCATCGGCTGCAACCACTACATCCGCACCTACCGCTACACCTGCCACCACGCCGACCGTGTCGGGCGCCACCCGCAGCGTGGCCGGTATTACCTGGCAGCGTCCGACCGCCGGCAATATCGCCACCCAGTTCGGCGGCAACAATAAAGGCGTCGAAATCGTCGGCACGCCCGGCCAGGCCGTGGTTTCCGCTGCCGACGGCAAAGTGGTGTATGCAGGCTCGGGTTTGCGCGGCTACGGCAATCTTGTGATTGTGCAGCATAATTCCACCTTTCTGACCGCTTACGGCAATAACCAAAGCCTGCTGGTGAAAGAAGGCCAAACCGTCAAACGCGGCCAAACCATCGCCCGCATGGGCAACAGCGATGCCTCACGCACCCAGCTGCATTTTGAAGTGCGCCAAAACGGCAAGCCGGTCAACCCGACCCAATACGTTCCGTTTTAAAAAGGCAGCTGCCAAGCCTGAAACGGATTTGGCAGAGATGGTTTAATTTGGTTTTACCGACCGCTTTCAGACGGCCTGTGACGATACAGGCCGTCTGAAAGCGGTTTTGTTATGTAACAAGTAACGCGTTTATAGTCGTTTCAATTTAGATTGAGACAAGGCAGCAAGCCGCAGACAGTGCAGTTAGTACGGCAAGGCGTAGCAGCGCTGTATCAAACTAACGGAGTGACTATACATGTAAGGCGCAGCAACGCCGTATGATATGAAGCGCAAGTTGTTTCAGCCGGATATGGCAGGACGAACCAATGCGTTAGGTTCTTTTATGCGTTTATAAATGTTTTATAAATGTGTATAAATATGCCTGCTGTCTTAACTTTGTTTTTCGGATAAACATGAACCTTTGCCGCTTGCCAAGTGAAAATACTTCCGCTATATTGGACACCTGTCCAATATCTTTCAGACGGCCTGAAAATGTCCGAATCCACCCGATCCCAACTCATCGCCGCCGGGCTCAAGCTCTATCCGCAATACGGCTACGGCAGGCTTTCCGTGCGCGTGCTGGCGGCGGAAGCGGGGGTGAGCGCGGGGATGTTCCACCATTTGTTCGACAACAAGGATGCGTTTGTGGCGGAGCTGCTGGAAACGCACCACCGTCATACGTTCGGCCGCTTGAATCTCGACAACATCGGCGCCGACAACCCGTTTCAATGCCTGCGCGAGGTGTTGCTGCGGTTGGCGCTGTGTCTGCGCGACAATCTGGCCTGGGTGCAGCGGGCGTTTGCCGACAGCGGCGAAGGTGCGGCGGTAATCAAAGCATTCTGGCAGCGCCATTTCAGCGTGCAGCACCAGCGGCTGACGGTGTTGCTCAACCGCTGCGAGGCGGGGGACGAAGCCGAACTGGCGCACCGGCTGGCCTATCTTACCGGCGCCATCGGCGCGCCGATGGTTATCGGCATGCGCATGCACGAGATGGGCGTGTTGCCGTCGGGGTTTGGCGAACACATCCCTGAAATCATCAGCGATGCGGCGATAGGGCAGCGCATCGATTGGGCGTTGGCGGCGCTGTTTCCGCAAGCCGATTCCTTTTTACAAGCGCAGGAACGAACATGAAAAAAACCTTGGCAGTCTTGATTTTGGCCGCATTGGCCGGTGGCGGTTGGTATCTGTATCAGCAGCAAAACAGCCATGCTTTGCCTGAGGGCATTGCTTTTTCCAACGGTCGTCTGGAACTCAACCGGCTTGATGTGGCCAGCCTGTATGCAGGCCGGGTGAAAGCGGTGTTGGTGGATGAGGGCAGCGAGGTGGCTGAGGGCGACGTATTGGCGGAATTGTCGTCCGACACCAGCGCCAGCCAGCTCGACGGTGCGCGGGCGCAGAAAAAGCGTGCCGAAGAAGCAGTGGCGCGTGCCGATGCCGAAATCAAAGCGTATGAGCAGCAGCAAAAAGTGGCGCAGCTGGATTTCGCTAACGCGCAACAGCTCAAGCGCGATGATCTGGTGTCCGACAGCGAAGTGAGCAAACGCCGCGCCGCCCGCGACAGCGCCGCCGCCTCGGTCAATGCCGCCCGCGCCGCCCGCGCAGAAGCGCAAGCCGCCGTGGCCGCCGCGCAGGCGCAAATCGACGGCGCGGCTTCGATGAATGACGACATGGCCATCCGTGCGCCGATTGCCGGGCGGGTGGAATACAAAATCGCCGAAGTCGGCAGCGTGATCGGCGCGGGCAGCAAAGTGGTGAGCCTGCTCGATCCTGCCGATGCTTCGATGAATATTTTCCTGCCCACCACTCAAATCAGCGGCCTGAAAGTGGGCGACGAAGCGCGGATCGTGCTCGACGGCATGGATGCGGTGTGGCCGGCGCAGGTCAGCTTTATCGCCACCGATGCCCAATTCACCCCCAAAGCGGTGGAAACCCAAAGCGAGCGCGAAAAGCTGGTGTTTAAAGTGAAACTGAAAGTGCCGTCTGAAACCGCGCAACAATACAACCGCCTGCTCAAAGGCGGCCTCACCGGCAACGGCTATGTGCGCAGCAACAGCGGCACGGCTTGGCCGCAGGATTTGGCGGTGAAACTGCCGCAGTGAGAAAAACGGTTTAATCTTTTGATTCGAAAATAATAATGCAAACTGTCATCTTTTCAGACGGCTTTATCCGCCATAATCAGGCCGTCTGAAACCACCTAGGATAAACCGACATGAAAGCCAAGTTGAAGCAATACCTGCAAACGATGTATGAAACCGGCCGCGCCCACGACGAAGCCGAGACCGAACACGGCAAACGCCGGCGCAACCTGCATCCCGACAGCGCCGCGCTACTGGCCTTACTGGTGCGCGCGAAACAGGCGAAAAAAGTATTGGAAATCGGCACGGGCAACGGCTATGCCACCCTGTGGCTGGCCGATGCCGTACGCGACCACGGCGGCGCGGTGCGCTCGCTGGAGATTGACAAGGAGCGCAAAAAAGCCGCCAAACAGCATTTGCGCGAAACCAAACTGGATAACCAGGTGCGGCTGGAAGTGTGCGACGCGGGCGGATTTTTGCGCGATTACCAGAAATATTACGATGTGGTGCTGCTCGATGCCGACCGCGGTCAATACGTTGATTACTGGCCGCATTTGCAGAGAATTCTGGTGAAGCCCGGCAGCCTGTTGGCGGTAGACAATGTATTGTCGCACGCCGAAGAAACGGCCGAATTTTTGGCGCTGGTGGAGGCGGATAAAGAATTTCAATGCAGCACGGTCGATATCGGCAAAGGCTTGTTTTTAGCGGTGCGGATTTAAGGCCGTCTGAAAAAGCGGGCAGGCAGGACACTCGTATCCGACGCTGGTTCGCAGCTCCCCGTAGCGTGGGCTTTGCCCGCGAACGCCGGTTTCGCGCATTTCGTCAATCAAGAGTGGCTTGTTTGAGTGCGGTTTTGTGGGCAAAGCCCACGCTATGCATTGGAAACTTGTTCGCAGGACAAGTATGTTGCGGCAGCCTCCGCTCAGTTATCCGCTTCGTCAAATGGTGTTTTGCCCTGTTCCTTGCGGGTGAGGTAGGTGGCAACGATAGGAAAAACCGCCGCCAGTACGCAGCACATGCCGATGCCGAGCAATGCCCAGCCGCCGATGGGCTGGTCGAGCAGTTCGTGTACCCACGAGCCGAGGCCGAGCAGTACCAGCAGGCCGGGAACCAAAGCGGTGAGGCCGCAAACCAGAATAATGATTGAGCCGATGGGCAAACGCATGACACACCTCCTTTCCGACAGGCAGAGTGATGATTGTATCATGCGTTTGTTAATTTAAGTGTTTGATTTGTTTGCATGAAAATGGTCTGCCTGGCAGGCCGCAGGATTGCCGTTGGATTGCTGCGGCAAATTGATTGATTGTATTGTTAACCCGAGGCCGTCTGAAAGATTACCGAGATGCCGACAAATCCGATTCAAAACGCTGCCGTAAGCGTCAGCCAATTGTCCCACCGCTACGGCAAAACCGAAGCCCTGCGCGAGGTGTCGTTTACGCTGCCTGCGGGGGCGACGGTGGGTTTGATCGGCCCCGACGGCGTGGGCAAATCGACGTTGTTGTCGCTGATTGCCGGGGTGAAAATCATTCAAAGCGGGCGGGTAGGCGTGCTCGGCGGCGATATGGCCGACAAGCAGGCGCGCAATAAACTCTCGCACCGCATCGCCTTTATGCCGCAGGGTTTGGGGCGCAATCTTTACCCCACTTTGTCGGTGTATGAAAACATCGATTTCCATGCGCGCTTGTTCGGCCTGAATGCGGCCGAACGCAAGGCGCGGATTCAACGCCTGCTTGATGCCACCGGCCTCGCGCCGTTTCCCGACCGCGCGGCGGGCAAACTTTCAGGCGGCATGAAGCAGAAGCTGAGCCTTTGCTGCGCTTTGGTACACAATCCCGATTTGCTGATTCTCGACGAGCCGACCACCGGCGTCGATCCGCTGTCGCGCCGCCAGTTTTGGGCGCTGGTGGACGAATTACGCCAGGAAATCAAGGGCATGACGGTGATTGTGGCCACCGCTTATATCGAAGAAGCCGAGCGTTTCGAGCATCTGCTGGCGATGGACGACGGGCGTTTGCTGGCGAATGCGTCCACCCGCGAGGTGATGCGGCAATACGGCGCGGCCACGCTGGAAGAAGCTTATATCGCCATGCTGCCGGAAGAAAAACGCCAAGGCACGGGCGGGTTGGCGATGACGCCGTTTGTGGCGCAAGCCGATGCGCCGCCGGCGATGGAGGCGCACGGGCTGACCAAGCGTTTCGGCGATTTTACCGCCGTCGATCATGTCAGCTTTACCATTCAGAAAGGCGAGATTTTCGGCTTTCTCGGCTCCAACGGCTGCGGCAAATCCACCACCATGAAAATGCTCACCGGTCTGATTGAAGCCACGGAAGGCACGGCGCAATTGCTCGGCAAACCGATTGATGCGGGCGGCATGGGCGTGCGGATGCGCGTGGGTTATATGTCGCAGGCGTTTTCGCTGTATGAGGAATTGAGCGTGCGCCAGAATCTGCAATTGCACGCGCAGTTGTACCAAATCGAAGGCGCGGCGGGCAGGGCGGCGGTCAATGAAGCCTTGCAGCAGTTTGATTTGCAGGAAGTGGCCGACACCGCTCCCGCCGCGCTTTCGCTCGGTATGCGCCAGCGGCTGCAACTGGCGGCGGCCTGCCTGCACCACCCCGAAGTGTTGATTCTGGACGAGCCGACTTCCGGCGTCGATCCGGCGGCGCGGGATATGTTTTGGCGGCATCTGCTCAAGCTCTCGCGCCAAGACCGCATCACCATTTTCGTTTCCACCCATTTTATGAACGAAGCCGAGCGCTGCGACCGCATTTCGTTTATGCACCGAGGCCGCGTGTTGGCCGTGGGCACGCCTGCGGAGCTGACGGCGCGGCAACACGCGCCGGATTTGGAAGAGGCATTTGTGCAGTATTTGCTGGAAGACGAGAAAGCCGAGCAGAGGCCGTCTGAAACGCAAACGGCAGCGGCAGGCGCTGGAGCACATAGCGAAAGCGTGGCCGAACAGGCGGCGCGGGTGGTGCGCGGCGACCAGCAGGCGGTTTCAGACGGCCTCAAACAAGGTGGGATGCTTTCAGGCAGCGTTGGAGATACGGATGCGGTTCAAAGGCCGTCGGAAGTGCTTGAAAATAATACGGCTATTGAGGAGGTTGACAAAATTCGCGTGAACGCGAATCGCCCTCACCCCAGCCCTCTCCCGCGGGAGAGGGAGGCGGTTGTAGAGGCGACAACGGTTTCAGACGGCCTCAACAATACGAACACCGCCAACAGGCCGTCTGAAACCGCGGCGCCCGATGCGCTGCAAAACACCGATTCCCTCAAATACTGGTTCGCCACCGTGGCCACGTTTGCCATGCGCGAAGGCAAGGAATTGCTGCGCGACCGCATCCGCCTGTTTTTCGCGGTGTTGGGGCCGGTGATTTTGATGGCGGCCTTGAGCTGGAGCATTTCGTTTGACGTGCAAAACCTGCGTTTTGCCGTGCTCGACCGCGACCAGAGTGCGCAGAGCCGTGAGTTGGTGACTTATTTCAGCGGTTCGCGTTATTTTGTCGAACAAGCGCCGTTGGCTTCGGAGGCGGAGATTGACTATGCCTTGAAAAGCGCCGCCACGCAGATGGTGGTGGAGATTCCGCCGGGTTTCGGCCGCGATTTGCTGCGCGGCAACAAGCCGGAAGTGGGGTTTTATATTGATGGTTCGGCGCCTTTTAATGCTGAGAATATTCAAGCCTATGTCGGCGGGATTATGGCGATGTATGCGCAAGACCAGATTCGCGCCAGCGGTCTGCCCGTTTCCTTGCAGGCACCGGCGGCGGTGGAGGCGCGTTTTATGTACAACCAGGATTTCAAGAGCATGTATGCGGTGGCGCCGGGCATCATGATGATGGTGCTGATGCTGATTCCGGCGATGATGACCGCCATCGGCGTGGTGCGCGAGCGCGAAATCGGCTCGATTGCCAATCTTTACGCCTCGCCCGCCAGCGTGCCGCAGTATCTGCTCGGCAAGCAGCTGCCGTATCTCGCGGTGGGGCTGGTGAACTATCTGGCTTTGTTGCTGATGATGATATTCTGGTTTCAAGTGCCGCTGAAAGGCTCGTTTGCCGCGCTTTCGCTGGGCACTTTGCTGCTGGTGTGGGCTTCGACTGGCATCGGCCTGTTGGTGTCGAGCTTCGTGCGCTCGCAGGTGGCGGCGATTTTCGTCACCGCCATCATCACGCTGGTGCCGACGGTGAATTATTCGGGCTTTCTGTATCCGATTTCCACCATGACCGGCGCTGCGTATTGGACAGGCACGCTGTTTCCCGCTTCGTGGTATCTGCGCGTGAGCGTGGGTACGTTTACCAAAGGGCTGGGATTGGCGAGCCTGCAGGCGGAATTTGCGGTGTTGGCGGCGAGCGCGCTGGTGTTGCTGCTGGCGGCCTGCCTGTTGTTGAAAAAGCAGGAGCGTTGAGATGCGGACATGGGCGAATATCTGGCATTTGGCGGTGAAGGAATTGCGCAGCCTCTTCGGCGACCCGATGCTGGTGCTGATGATTGTGTTTGTGTTTTCCGCGTCGATTTATTCGGTGGCCAAAGGCGTGAGCAGTGATGTGAAAAACGCCACCGTGGCGGTGATGGACGGCGACCGCTCGGCTTTGTCGTACCAAATCCGCGATGCCCTGCAGGCGCCGTATTTCAAGCCGCCGGTGGAAATTGCGCGCGAAGAGGTGGATAAGGCGATGGATGCGGGTGATTATATTTTCGTGCTCGATATTCCGCCTGATTTCGAGCGTGACGTGCTGGCCGGGCGCAGCCCCGAGGTGCAATTGCTGATTGACGCCACCACCATGACCCAGGCGGGCGTGGGCTCGGCCTACATCACGCAGATTTTCCAGCGCCAAATCGCGGATTTTCTGCAACAGCAAAACGCGGCGGCGATGATGCCGGTGAATCCGGTGATCAACATCGAATTCAATCCCAACAGCATGAGTGAATGGTATATGCCGGTGATGGAAGTGGGCAATATGATTACGCTGTTGTCGCTGGTGTTGGTGGGCGCGGCGGTGATTCGCGAGCGCGAGCGCGGCACAATGGAGCATCTGCTGGTGATGCCGGTGAGCGCGGTGGAAATCATGATGGCCAAAGTGCTGGCCAACGGGTTGGTGATTTTGGCCGCCTCGCAGCTGTCGATGTGGTTTGTGGTGCACAAGATTATCGGCGTGCCGATTGCCGGATCGATGCCGCTGTATGCCGCGGGCGTGGCGGTTTACCTGTTTTCCATCGCCGCGCTCGGCATCATGCTCGCCACCATCGCCCCCACCATGCCGCAATTCGGGCTCTTGATGCTGCCGGTGTTTATGGTGATGCTGCTTTTTTCCGGCTCGGGTGCGCCGCGCAGCAATATGCCTGACACCGCGCAAGGCATCAGCGAATATTGGCCATCGACCCAATTTGCCCAGTTTGCCCAAAATGTATTGTTTCGCGGCGCGGGGGTGGAGATTGTGTGGCCGCAGTTGGTGGCGATGGCGCTTATCGGCGCGCTGTTTTTGGGCTTTGCGCTGTTCCGTTTTAAAAAGATGTTGGAGCAGCAGGGCTAGGGCTTCCTGGTAATGTATATGTCATCATATTTTTCGCGCTAAAAGCACATCTGCTGCGTTGAAAATGCTCGCAAGGTGTCCAACCTTGCTGTGCTTTTCGCCTTGCATCTGCACTTTTATCACAAAAAATCTAATGATATATACATTGCCAGAAAGCCCTGGGTCGTCTGAAAAATAATGGCAGTGGTAGCGTGGGCTTTGCCCACGAAAACGCCAATCCACGGGGTAGGTCGGATACAAGCAGTTGTTGCAGCGTGGGCTTTGCCCGCGAAAATACGCTAATCCGTTGGATTGTTGTGAGGCCGTCTGAAAGGAAAATTATGAAAACCAGATTCAATACGTTGTCCGCAAGCCTGTTGGCCGCGTTGGCTTTGTCTGCCTGCCAAAACACCACCGTGCCGCTCGACAGCCGCATCGACGTGCCGCAGCAATTCAGCCAGGCCGAAGCGGCGCGGGGCAGTGCCGAAATCGGGCGCTGGTGGCAGAATTGGCATGACCCCGTACTCAGCAGCCTGATTGAGCAGGGTTTGCAGCAAAGCCACGATGTGCAGATTGCCGTCAGCCGTCTGAACGAAGCCCGCGCCACCAGCCGCATGGCGCGCGCCGATTTGGGGCCGCAGGTGGGTTTGAGCGGCTCAGCGGGCGTGGTGCGCGGCGAGATGGATAATCCGTTGAGCGACAATACCCGCGCCTTGTTGAGCCAGTTTCCGCAAACCGCAGGCATGGCTGACAGCCGCCAAGACATCAAAGGCAATAGTCTGACGGGCGGCGTGTCCGCTTCATGGGAGCCGGATATTTTCGGCGCCAAGCGCAGCGATGCCGATGCCGCCCGCTATGCCGCGCTGGGGATGCAGGAGCAGGTGTATGGTGCGCAAATGCTGGTGGCGGGCGAGATTGCGGAGCAGTATTTCAGCGCCCGCGCCGCGCAAAAACGACTTCAGACGGCCTCGCGCAGTATCGCCACCATGCAGCGGCTGGCGCAATATGTAAACGGGCGTTTCCGCGCCGGTGATGTGACCCGCTACGAAGTGGATGAAGTGGGCAGCAAACTTGCCGCCGTGCGCGCCAAGCAAAGCACGCTCCAATCGGAATACGATGCTGCCGTGCGCAGTATTGCCGTGCTCACCGGCCAAACGCCGCAAAGTTTCACGCTGCCTGAAAGCCGTGTGGATGCCTTGGCCGCGCAACCGGCCGCGCCGCAAGGCCAAACGCCGCAAGGGATGCTGGAGCGCCGCCCCGACATCCGCGCACATGCCGCGCAGGTCAACGCCTATGCCGCCAAGCTCGCCAGCGCCAAAGCCGATTTGCTGCCGCGCTTCACCATCAATTTTATGGGGCAGGGCGGCCGCATTGAAATCGACAGCGATGCGCCCGCGTTGAAAGGCTGGGGCAGCCTGTTGAGCGTCGGCATCCAGTTGCCCATATTCACCAACGGCCGCATCCAGGCCAATATCGCCGCCAGCGACGCCCGCCTGCAAACCGCGCTGCTGCAATACGACCAAACCATTCTGAAAGCGCTCGGCGAAGTGGACAACGCCTATCAGGCGCAAACCGCGCTCAGCCGCCAAAACGGTTTGCTGGCTAGCGCCTATGCCCAAGCCGCCAAACAAGCGGCAGACGCGCAAAAACTGTTCCGCTACGGCAGCAAAACCCTGGACGAAGCCCTGCGCGCGCAATTGAGCGAACAGGAAATGGCCGACAATCTCACCCAATCGCAGCTTGCCCGTGCGCAGATGACGGTGGGATTATATAAGGCTTTGGGCGGCGGTTGGAGAGAAATGTAAATACCGTGTGTGCAAATACTGTTTTAAAGGCCGAGACCTTTGCAAAATTCCCCTGCCCGTCGCACCCGCGCAGGCGGGTGCCCAGTG
>JAUNTY010000100.1 GCA_030538415.1 Neisseria sp.
CTTTCACGTCGTCCATCACCACTTCTTTCACCGCTTCGTAATCGGCCACGCCCATTTCCTGAATGTGGTGGCTGCCGATGTTGGAAGTCATCACAATCACGGTGTTTTTGAAATCGACCGTGCGGCCTTGGCCGTCGGTGAGGCGGCCGTCGTCAAGCACTTGCAGCAAGATGTTGAATACGTCGGGGTGGGCTTTTTCCACTTCGTCGAGCAAAATCACGCTATACGGCTTGCGGCGCACTTGTTCGGTGAGGTAGCCGCCTTCTTCGTAGCCGACATAGCCCGGCGGCGCGCCGATTAAGCGGGCGACGGCGTGTTTTTCCATGTATTCCGACATATCGATGCGGATGAGGTGGTCTTCGCTGTCAAACAAAAAGCTCGCCAGCGTTTTGCACAATTCGGTTTTGCCGACACCGGTCGGGCCGAGGAACAGGAAGCTGCCGTAGGGTTTGTTGGGGTCGGCGAGGCCGGAGCGCGAGCGGCGGATGGCGTCGGATACGGCGCGCACGGCTTCGTTTTGGCCGACCACGCGGGCGTGCAATACGTCTTCCATTTTCAACAGTTTTTCGCGCTCGCCTTCCATCATTTTGGCCACGGGAATGCCGGTGATGCGCGACACGATTTCGGCCACTTCGTCTGCGCCCACTTCGGTGCGGAAGAGCTTGTTGGCCTGCTTTTTGTCGCCGCTTTTTTCGGCGGCTTCAAGCTGCTGGCCAAGCTTGGGCAATTCGCCGTATTCCAATTCGGATGCACGGGCAAAGTCGCCTTGGCGTTTGGCCTGTTCGATTTTGACTTTAATTTCATCAATTTGTTTTTTGATGTCGGCGGTACCGGAAGAAGAGGCTTTTTCGGCTTTCCAGATTTCGTCCAAATCGGCGTATTCTTTTTGCAGCCCGGCGATTTCTTCGTCGATGAGCTCCAAACGCTTTTTACTGGCCTCGTCGCTTTCTTTTTCAACGTGCATTTTTTCCATGCGTAATTGGATGATGCGGCGGTCGAGTTTGTCCATCTGTTCGGGTTTGGAATCCAGCTCCATTTTGATGCGGCTGGCGGCTTCGTCAATCAAATCAATCGCTTTGTCGGGCAGGAAGCGGTCGGTGATGTAGCGGTCGCTCAATTCGGCGGCGGCGACAATCGCGGGGTCGGTGATGTCGATACCGTGGTGGATTTCATAGCGCTCCTGCAGGCCGCGCAAGATGGCGATGGTGTCTTCCACGCTCGGCTCGTCAACCAACACTTTTTGGAAACGGCGCTCCAGCGCGGCGTCTTTTTCGATGTATTGGCGGTATTCATCTAAAGTGGTGGCGCCGATGCAGTGAAGCTCGCCGCGCGCCAAAGCGGGTTTGAGCATATTGCCCGCGTCCATCGCGCCGTCTGCTTTGCCCGCGCCGACGAGGGTGTGGATTTCGTCGATGAAAATCAGCGTTTGACCGTCGTCTTTGGCCAAATCGTTTAAGACGGCCTTCAGGCGTTCTTCAAATTCGCCACGGTATTTCGCCCCGGCAATCAACGCGGCCAAATCCAGCACCAACAGGCGTTTGTTGCGCAGGCTTTCGGGCACTTCGCCGTCAACGATGCGTTGTGCCAGGCCTTCGACGATGGCGGTTTTGCCGACACCGGGTTCGCCGATTAAAACGGGGTTGTTTTTGGTGCGGCGTTGCAATACCTGAATAGCGCGGCGGATTTCGTCGTCGCGGCCGATAACCGGGTCGAGCTTGCCTTCGCGGGCGCGTTCGGTCAGGTCGGTGGTGTATTTGGCGAGAGCCTCGCGTTGGTCTTCGGCGTTGGGGTCGTTCACCGTTTCGCCGCCGCGCACATCATCGATGGCGGCGTTGAGTTGTTTTTCGGTCACGCCGTTGCTTTTGAGGATTTTACCGGCGGCGCCGTTTTCCTGAATCAGGCCGAGCAGGAATAATTCGCTGGCAATGTAGGCATCGCCGCGTTTGGTTGCGGCTTTGTCCATCAGGTTGAGCGCGTTTTGCAGCTCGCGCGAGGGCAGGATTTCGCCGCCCTGGCCGGATACTTTGGGCAAGCCGTCTAATAATTGCTGCAACTCGCGCTTGATTTGGGCGACGTTGCCGCCTGCTTTCACCAACAGGGCAGACATGCCGCTGTTTTGGTCGTCGAGCAGGGCTTTCAATACGTGGCCGGCTTCGAGATAGCCGCTGTCTTGCGCCAAGGCCAGGCTTTGCGCCGTTTGCAGGGCTTGCTGGAATTTGGCGGTGAGTTTGTCGAATCGCATGATTTACTCCTGAGAATAAGTTTGGATGAAAGCTATATGGGGCGGCCTGTGGGTAAGTCAAGGCGGTTGGGCGGGTTTTTATTCCAATTATTTTAACTTTAATCATATCTTGATGAAAATATTGTGAATTATATAATATCTGCTTGTGGATAAAATGAATAAGATAAAGTGTTAATGGTGAGCGCAAGTTGGCACAAATCCGCTTGAAAGGCCGTCTGAAAGCTGCGGGTTTGATGTATAATCAATGCCGATTACAGATTTCGTTTACAGGCCGTTTCAGACGGCCTCTATTGATTAGCAGAAAGAAAATAATGAGTAAAAAACGTGTATTAACCGGCGTTACCACCACCGGCATTCCGCATCTGGGCAATTATGTCGGCGCCATCCGCCCGGCCATCGCCGCCGCGCAAGCGCCGGATACCGAATCTTTTCTGTTTCTGGCCGATTACCACGGCATCATCAAATGCCACGACCCGGCCATGATTCATGAATC
>JAUNTY010000101.1 GCA_030538415.1 Neisseria sp.
AGGCGTCGGCGATGCTTTGGACGAAGTCTTCTTGTTTGATGACGGTCATGGTGGGTTCCTTTGGGTATAAAAACGGGTTGTGTAAATTTTTGTTATTTAATGGATTGCTGTTTCAGACGGCCTGATGTCGGCAGTATAAACCGTTGCCGCTCTTTAAGTTGCAAAGTTACAAAATTGTTTCAGATTTGGATACGGGATAATCATGTTTATTTGATACAGATTAAATTTGTATCATTTTATGAAATTAAACAACAAATCATTCAAATTTGAAGATGATTGTGGTTTTTTATATTAAAATCATCGGAGTAAAGTGAAGTTTTTGCGTTATTCCTTTCAGACGGCCTTTATTCAAGAATGGAAATTTATATCGTTTTCATGTTGATGATTGGTATTTATGTTTTAAAAATCATTGGCTTGCAATAATTTCTTGCATGAATTTACAAATCTGGCAAAGCTTCCCTCTGCCAAGCTGTTTTGACGGATGGGTGCGTAATTTCTGATAAAATTCCAACAATCGCTGGATGTTGATTTTAAATAATAAATTTCGTGACAGTCGTTTGGCTGTTGCCTGTGAAAACAACATGTCATCCGCAAATGAATCCAATCCACACCAAAATAGTTTTAGGAAACCAGTTATGAGCGATGAATTATATAAATTGGTCATCGACGGGCTTGAAGTAACAGCCTCGCCGGAGTCCTCCATCATTCAGGCCTATGCCCGTGCAGGGAATGCGATTACAGCCAATGTAGGCTGCATGGGGCAGGGTGTTTGCGGCTCTTGCCGCTGCCTGATCCGCAAGGAAGGCGAGCGCAGCGTCACCACCGCGTTGGCCTGCGAAACCAAAATCGAGCCGGGCATGCAGGTGAGCTTTATCGATTATTTCATGCCTGAGCATGTGCATTATTACGATGTCGACGAAGTGGGCGACGGCTGGAACTGGCTCGACGATACCGCACGCATTTTCCCTGAAGCCGCGCATTGCCGCCATTGCAGCGGCTGCGACCGCTCTTGTCCGAAAGGTTTGCAGGTGCAGGAAGGTGTGGCGCAGGTGGTGGCAGGCGATTTTGTGGCCGCTGCCGCCACGTTTGACGAATGCGTGATGTGCAATCTCTGCACGCTGGCCTGCCCGGAAAATATCCGCCCGAATCATTTGGGCTTGTTTGCCCGCCGCATGAAAGCCGCGCGCACGCTGCGCCCGATTGACCTGATGCGCCGCCTGCAAGAAATCGACAACGGCGCGATGACCGTAGATATCAATGCAGTTGGGGAGGCTCGATAATGGAACATGAGATCAAGGGCGTGGCTTACGCCGAAGCGCTGGCAACATTGCGCCACTCTGCGCTGGAAATGCGCACCGATTTACCCGCCAAAGAAGATTTGTTGAGCCGCTACCACCCCGATTACGGTCCCACCGCACGGGTAAAACTGCCTGTGGGCGCCAATGCCGGTGAATTTTGTCATCCCGATTTGGCGCGTTTGCTGTTGAGCCGTCCGCTGATTGAAGATTTTGATTTGGCCGGTGCCATTCAGATGAATACCGATGTGTTGGTGATTGGCGGCGGCGGTGCGGGTGCTGCGGCGGCGCTGACTGCGGTTGAAACGGGTGCTGACGTGATTATGGCCAACAAGCTGCGCATCGGCGACAGCAATACCGTGATGGCCGAAGGCGGCATTCAGGCGGCGGTAGGCGAAGAAGACAGCCTGCAGCGCCATTTCGACGACACGCTCAAAGGCGGCCACAATGCTGCCAACAAAGAGCTGGTGGCGCAAATGGTGACCGACGGCCCTTCCGCCATCCGCTGGCTGATTGGATTGGGCATGAATTTCGACTTGGCCGCAGGCTCCGACAACAATGGCCGTCTGCAGCGCAAACGCGCGGGCGGCACCACCACACCGCGCGTATTGTGTTACCGCGATTTCACCGGGCTCGAAATGATGCGCGTGTTGCGTGAAGCGGTGGAACTGGAGCGCGGCATTACCCAGCTCAACCGCTGCCCAGCCATCGAATTGCTGTCGGACGAACATGGCCGCTGCGTGGGCGCAGTGCTGTATGACCTGGAGCGCCGCAAGCTGGTGATGGTGCACGCCAAATCCGTGGTGTTGGCCACCGGCGGCAGCGGCCGCCTGCATTTGCAGGGTTTCGCCACTTCCAATCATTACGGCGCCACTGCAGACGGCCTTGTGATGGCCTATCGCATGGGCGCGAAACTGCGTGATGTGGATTCTTTCCAATACCATCCTACCGGCGTGGCTTACCCGCCGCATCTGGCGGGTGCGCTGATTTCCGAAGCCGTGCGTTCGGCGGGCACCCATCTGGTCAACGGTTTGGGTGAGCGTTTTGTTGATGAATTGCTGCCGCGCGATGTGGTGGCGGCGGCCATTTTGCGCGAATGCCAGGAAGGCCGCGGCGTGGTACGCGACGGTCAGGTAGGCGTGTTTCTCGACACCCCGCGCCTGATTGAAAAAGATCCTGATGTGCTCAAGCGCTTGGTATCACTGGCGCACGTGGCGTACAAATGCGGCGTCAATCCTGCCGAAGAGCCGCTGATTATCCACCCGACCCTGCATTACCAAAACGGCGGGATGCTGATTGACGGCGAAGGCCAATCCAGCGTGGGCGGCCTTTACGGTGCGGGCGAAGTAACCGGCGGTATCCACGGGCGCAACCGCCTGATGGGCAATGCGCTGCTCGACATCATCAGCTTCGGCCGTCGTGCCG
>JAUNTY010000052.1 GCA_030538415.1 Neisseria sp.
GCCATGGGTTAGCCTAAAAGTAAGAATTGTATCATTTTATTTTGAATTTACTATAGTATGGCTAGGCACAGCAACACGGTAGTAAAAATTAAGTTTTTCCACTATAAAAGCCTAAGATGAATCACGCGGTTGCGAATTTCCAGGGCGGGTAAGTTTGAGCTGAAGTGTTTGCTGCAAAAGCAGAAAGCCCGCTGAAAAATCAGCGGGCTTTCAAATCTGGCGGAGGCTGTGAGATTCGAACTCACGGAGGGCTATCAACCCTCGACGGTTTTCAAGACCGTTGCATTAAACCGCTCTGCCAAACCTCCTAAAACGGTTTCAAGACTGGCGGAAGCGGTGAGATTCGAACTCACGGAGGGCTATCAACCCTCGACGGTTTTCAAGACCGTTGCATTAAACCGCTCTGCCACGCTTCCGTTTCTTGAAGACGGGCATATTAGCGCAAATTGCCTGATTTGCCAAGTGCTTTGCCGATGGTGGAAATTAGGGGCTTGTTTTTATTGGAATCGTTATAGTCGAAGAAATGAGTTTTTGCTATGGCGTTGACCCGCCTTGTCGTACTATAGTCGTTCCGTTAGATTGAGACAAGGCAGCAAGCCGTAGACAGTACAGGTAGTACGGCAAGGCGCAGCAACGCTGTATCAAACTAACGGAACGGCTATATCTGTACTGTCTGCGGCTCACCGCCTTGTATCAGAATCTACATCTCCGACTATATTTTCTTTTGCTCCGCGCGCAAAAACACCCATTCGTTTGCCGAAGAAGCGGCTGCGTTGAACGCATAGCCTTCGTAATCGAAGCTTTTCAGCGCTTCGGGATCGGTAATCTGCCGGTCGGCGGCATAGCGCACCATCAGGCCGCGCGCTTTTTTGGCGTAGAAGCTGATGATTTTGTATTGGCCGTTTTTCTCGTCTTTGAACACCGGTGTAATCAGGCGGGCGTTGAGTTTTTTCGGGTCGACCGATTTGAAATATTCTTGCGAAGCGAGGTTGACTAGGGTATCACTGCCGGCTTCGGCGAGGGTTTGGTTGAGCGCTGCGGTGATGCGGCCGCCCCAGAATTCGTAGAGGTTTTTGCCGCGCGAATTGGCAAACGGCGTACCCATTTCAAGGCGGTAGGGCTGCATCAGATCCAGCGGGCGCAACAGGCCGTAGAGGCCGGAGAGCAGGCGCACGTGGTTTTGCAGGTAGCTGACGCCTTGCTCGGGCAGGCTCGCGGCATCTATGCCTTCGTATACGTCGCCGTTAAACAGGTAAACCGCCTGTTTGGCGTTGTCGGGGGTAAACGGGGTGTGCCAGGCGGCGTTGCGTTCGGCATTGAGCAGCGCGATTTTGTCGGATACGTGCATCAGCGCGGCCAAATCCTGCGGCGCCAGCCCTCGCAGCTCCGCCATCAGCTTTTCGGCTTCGTCCAGCAGCGCGGGCTGGCTGTATTGCGACACCGGCGCGGGGTCTTTTTCATTGAGGTTTTTGGCGGGGGACAATACGAAAAACATGGTTTTCTCACGGCGTGGTTCAGACGGCCTTTACTTTAGTGATTTGCCGTATGTTTGGCAAGTGGCGGCAAGCGATGCGATGCGTGTCATAGCCTGCGTTTATGGAAACATGCCGGAATTATGCTATGCAAGAGGCCGTCTGAAAGCAATCGCGGCTTTCAGACGGCCTCTGCACACGCGGCTATTCTGCGGCGGGCAAATCCATCGCCAACACGGTTTGCTTCTGTTTGGCGCGGAAATCGGCCAGCTTCTGCGCCAGTTCCGGATTTTCGTTGGCGAGCATGGCAATGGCAAACAGGGCGGCATTGGCGGCGCCGGCCTCGCCGATGGCAAAAGTGGCCACGGGCACGCCTTTGGGCATCTGCACGATAGACAACAGCGAATCTTCGCCGCGCAGGTATTTGCTCGGCACGGGCACGCCGAGCACGGGCACGGTGGTTTTGGCGGCCACCATGCCGGGCAGGTGCGCCGCGCCGCCCGCACCGGCGATGATGGCCTTGATGCCGCGTTCACGCGCGTTTTCGGCGTATTCAAACATCAAATCGGGGGTGCGGTGGGCGGAGACCACGCGCGCTTCGTAGGCCACGCCGAATTGCTCTAAAAATTGCGCGGCCTGCTGCATGACCGGCCAGTCGCTGTTGCTGCCCATGATGATGCCGACTTGAATCATTTGGTTTTCCTTTGCGTTTGGGGTGTGTTTGGAGTGTTTGACGAATCGGGGGAGTCAAAATATAACGGGTTAGCGGGCATTCAGCTGCCGGTAAGCCCGCGCGGCGGCGGGGCTGTCGGGATAGGTCTGAATCAGCTTGCGCCAGGTGTCGCGGGCGATGTCGCGCTGCTGCATATTGTGTTGGCATTGCGCTACGCTGTAGAGGGCTTCAGGTGCTTCGGCGCTGCTGCGGAAGCGGTTGGCATAGCGGTTGCCGATGTTGATGACCGATTCGCAGTTGGCCAGGCGCTGGTGGCTTTGCAGCAGCAGATACATGCTTTTGCGGGCGGATTCGCTGCCGCTGCCGCCGCCGTCTGCGCCGCGCAGGGTGCCGACGGCGGCGGTGTAGTTGCCGCTGCGGTATTGCTGCAGCGCCTGGTTGTAGCGGCCGCTTTCAACACCGGCAGAGGGCGCATAGGCGGGCGCGCTGCCGCCGGTGATGATTTGGCGCGGCGGTGCGGCAGTGCGTGCGGGAGACGGCGCGTGTTGGCGTTCGAGCTGTTGGATGCGCGTTTGCAGGCTTTCGAGCTGGTGCTCCAGCCGGGCGATTTGCAGGCCGAGGGTGTCGATTTGGCTTTGTGCGTCAAGCGTGGGATAGGGAATGGCGGTTGTTGATTCGGTGACGGCGGGCTCGGGCTCCGGTGCGGGCGCTTGAGGCGGCGCGGCAGGTTCGATGGCGGCGCAGGCGCCGAGCATAAGCATTGAAACCAAAACGGGCAGGGCGGTGTTGTTCATATTAAGATATCCTGCGGGTTATTTTTTCAAAAGCAGCGTCAGGCCGTCGCCCACGGGCAGGGTAATCGGCACGATGCGCTCATCCTGCGGCAGCGCGGCATTGAAATCCTGCAGGATGCTCAGGCTCGGCGGGCTGCTGCTGTCGGCGGGCTGCATCACGCGGCCGCCGAGTAATATGTTGTCGATGGCAATCAGGCCGCCGCTGCGCACGAGGGTGAGGCAGCGCTCGTAATATTGCGGCGTGGGCGGCTTGTCGGCATCGATGAAGGCGATGTCGTAGCTTCCGGCTCCGCCGTTGTCAATCATCTCGTCAAGCGTGAGCAGGGCGGGCTGCAGATGGAGCGTAATCTTGTCGGCCACGCCTGCTGCCTGCCAGCTTTCGCGGGCGATGTCGGTGAAGCTGACATTGATGTCGCAGGCGGTCACTCTGCCGTGCGGCGGTAGCGCCAAGGCAACGGCAGTGCTGCTGTAGCCGGTAAACACGCCCACTTCAAGGTAGCGCTCCGCCCGCATCAGCCGCGCCAGCCAGGCGAGCAGGGCGGCCTGTTCGGGCGCGATGGCCATTTTGCCGAGGCGGTGGCCTTCCGTGCGGCGGCGCAGCGCGATCAGGGCGGGATGCTCCGGCTCGCCGATGCTGCGCAGGTAAGCGGTCAGCTCTGGGTCGATGTTGCGGATGGTGGTGGTCATGTCGGGTCGGCAGGCCGTCTGAAGCTTTATTCGCTCTGGTAGGCATAGGGCGGTTTGGGCAGCGCGGCGGCTTCGAAACCGGCCTGTTCTTCGGGGTTCAGCTCCACATCCCACAAAATGTCGCGGTTTTTCAGGCGCTGCTCGGCTTCCTGGGGATTTTTTTCCAGATATTCGTCGATGAATTTGGTGGCGTCGGATTGGTAGTCGTACATCGTGTTCTCCTGTTAATGGCGCTTATTATAGCCGATAATTCGGGTTTCAACAGCTCTCTGAAGCCGCGTTTGCGGCGCTGGCCGGGTGCGGGCGGTGCGGGTGGTTTCCGACAATATTGGCCCGGTTTGCGCCAAACTGCCGCACAAACGGCGCGCTCGGGTATAATACGCGCTGTTTTTCTGTTTATTCAGGCCGTCTGAAACCTTTGCACGGGCATTTGCCCCCTCCAGATGCCCGTGCAAAGGTTTCAGGATATATAGTCATTTCAATTTAGTTTGATACAGCGTTGCTGCACCTAGCCGTACTATCTGTACTGTCTGCGGCTCGCCGCCTTGTATCAGAATCTCATTTCTCCGACTATATTATCCGGCTGCACCGCAGTGTTTCAGACGGCCCTCCGAATTGGAGCTATAAGATGTTGAAAAAAATTCTGCACAAGGTGTTGCCCGGCAGAGCGGCCAAACCGCGCCTGCAAAAAGAGGTGGTTTCTTTCAGCGAACACCAGATCCGCGCCGATATGCTCAGCTTTGCCGCCGAGAAAGTGGTGCGGCGCCTGCACAACGAAGGCTATGAAGCTTATGTGGTGGGCGGTGCCGTGCGCGATTTGCTGCTCGGCGTGGAGCCGAAAGATTTTGATGTGGCCACCAGCGCCACACCGGAAGAAGTGCGCAAGATTTTCCGCCGCAGCCGCATCATCGGCCGCCGCTTCCAGATTGTGCATGTGATGATCGGGCCGGAAACCATCGAAGTCACCACGTTTCGCGGCGGCGGCAACGTGCAGCAAAACGAGCAGGGCCGTATCATGAAAGACAATACCTACGGCAATATGGAGCAGGACGCCGCACGGCGCGACTTCACCTGCAATGCGCTGTATTATGACCCGGTGCGTCAGGAGATTGTCGATTTCCATCAGGGTGTGGCCGCCATACGCGCGTGCAGGCTGGTGATGATCGGCAACCCGGCCGAGCGCTATCAGGAAGACCCGGTGCGGATACTGCGTGCGGTGCGCCTTTCGGGCAAACTCGGTTTCGAGGTCGATGCCGCCACAGCGGAGCCGATTGCCCGGCATGCAGGCCGTCTGAAAGAAGAGCCGGTGGCGCGTCTGTTTGACGAAATCATGAAGCTGCTGTTTTCCGGCCACTCGCGCCAATGCCTGCAGCAGCTCAACAAACTGAAAATTTCCGGCGGCATCCACCCGTTGCTGACAGCGCTGCAACAAGCCGATGACGGCAGCCGCAACATCGTGTCGCTGGCGCTGAAAAACACCGACGAGCGTCTGCGCGCCGACAAATCGGTGTCGGTGGGGTTTGTGTTGGCCGCCATTTTGTGGCCGCAACTGAACGGCTACTGGCAACGCAACATCAGCGCCGGACAAAAACCGACACCTGCGCTCAACAGCGCCATTGTCGAATTGCGCGACGACATCGAAAAAGGCTGGGGCGTGCCGCAACGCTTTGCCGCCACCATGCGCGAAATCTGGATATTGCAACCGCAGTTCGACAACCGCAAAGGCGCGCGCCCGCACCGCCTGCTGGCGCAACCGCGCTTTCGCGCCGCTTATGATTTTCTGGTGTTGCGCGGCCAGCTGGGTGAAGTGGATGCGGAGCTGGTGCAATGGTGGACCGATTTCCAGCATGCTAATGAAGACAAGCGCCACGAAATGAGCACCGGCGGCGGCTCGGGCGCGCGTTATGCGGAGAGCGCGGATGAAGAAGTGAAAGAAGGCCGTCCCAAGCGCAAACGTAAACGCCGTCCGCGCAAACGCAAGCCGCAAGGAACGGCAGCGCAGTAAGATGGTTTGATGAAGAAGGCCGTCTGAAAGCAGAAGATAAATCTGCTTTCAGACGGCCTTTTGTTTCAGACGGCTTGGGACTTTTGCAAAATTCCCCTGTTTGTCGCACCCGCCTGCGCGGGTGCGACGGTTGTTTTTTGCAAAGGTTCAGCCTTTCATTTCAGACGGCCTTTGCCGCCGCGTCAATGCCCGCCGGCGGCATGTTGCCGTTTGTAGGCCTGTTGCAGCGGGCTGATTTTTTCCAACCTTGCCTTGTCGATGGCGGCGGCGATTTTTGCGGGGGTGTGTTGGTGGGCGGCGGCGATGGCGGCGGTGTCGGTGCTGTTGGCGGCGTCGAGCAGGCCGAGCCAGTGTTTGCGTTGCGGGTAGGGTGCGTTTTCATGGTTCAGACGGCCTTGCACGTCGGCCACGCATACGTTCAAGGCCGTCTGAAAGCGTTCGGGACGGCGGAAAGCGTCGGTTTTTTTCAAGGTATCCAACACGGTTTGCGGGCGCAGTTCGGCAACGCTGTGGAAGATGATGTGCCAGCGGCACACCAGTTCGGCCAGCTCCGCGCAGTTTTTGGGCACGCGCCAGCGCGCGTTGACGGCACGTACGGGCGCGACACCGGCGAGGTCGTGGCCGTGGTGGCGCGGCAGGATGGCAGCGGGGGTGAGCGCCTTGCCCAAATCGTGAAGCAGCGCGGCATAGCGCTCGGGCAGGTTCAGGCGCATGTCGGCGGCGCGCTGCAACACCATCAGCGTGTGGATGCCGCTGTCGATTTCGGGGTGGTAGTCGGCGCGTTGGGGCACGCCGAAAAGGGCGTCGACTTCGGGCAGCAACACTTGCAGTGCGCCGCATTCGCGCAGGATTTCCATCATGATGCGCGGCTGCGGTTCCATCAGCCCTTTGGCCAGCTCCTGCCACACGCGTTCGGCCACCAGGGCATCGGCCTCTCCGGCCTGCACCATTTCCCGCATCAGCCGCATGGTTTCGTCGGCGACGCGGAAGCCGTAGCGGGCGGCGAAACGGGCGGTACGCAAGATTCGCACCGGGTCTTCGGCAAACGCGGGCGACACGTGGCGCAGAATGCCGTCGCGCAGGTCTTGCTGCCCGCCGAAAGGGTCGATAATCCGGCCGTCTGCATCCTGCGCCATCGCGTTGATGGTGAGGTCGCGGCGGGTGAGATCTTGTTCGAGGGTGACGCCCTTGTCGGCGTGAAAAGCGAAACCGGCATAGCCTTTGGCGGTTTTGCGCTCGGTGCGGGCGAGGGCGTATTCTTCGTGGCTTTGCGGGTGCAGAAACACGGGGAAATCTTTGCCGACGGGCTGGAAACCTTTGGCCAGCATGGTTTCGGTATCGGCGCCGACCACCACCCAGTCGCGGTCGGCCACCGGCAGGTTCAACAAAGCATCGCGGACTGCGCCGCCAACCAGATAAATACGCATCATTTAATGATAAGGCCGTCTGAAAGGGATAGCCGCTATTGTATAGGAAAACGGACATCAGGCCGCTCCCGTTTGCGCTATGCGGAAATGGCGTTTGGAAACTTTTCAGCCCGCCGCTTTAAATTCAGTGCAGCCGAAATGGCGATACGGCCTTGCAAACAAATTTTCCGCCGTCGGCTCGTTGGGCTGCGTTGCTTTAGGCTTTCGGCCTTGTTGGCTTGCTTGCGAAAAAGCTATTCTTTGCCGTTGGCGTCTTTATTGACGGCGGATTTGGTGTTTTTCACTATTTGAAGGGGGGATTCGAGCGGGAAAACCAGGTTGAGCGGGTTGGCCTTGATTTGCCGCCATACGCTGGCGAGCAGGTCGGGCAGGCTGTCGATGCGGGCGTCGCGCGAGCGCAGTGCCACCAGCAGCGCCAGCGTGAAGCTGACCCACAGGTTGACCAGGCCGATGAGCAACACGCCGACAAAGCCGGTGAGGATGGCGGCAAAGCCCAAATGGCCGCTGACGGCGGTGTAGCCGAGGTTGGCGGAAGAGAAGGCGACGTGGCGGATGTCGAGCGGCAGGTGCAGCAGGTGACCCACCCAGCCGGTCATGCCCAAGAGCATGCCGAAGATGAAATTGCCCATCAGCGAGCCGTAATGATCGTGCAGATAGTCGGCAAAACGGCTGCGCAGCCCGGCGGGCATGATTTTTTTCAGCAGAGGTTGCACGGTCAGGCGGCGGCGCAAGTCGAGGTAGTCGGCGCGGTTGTCGAAAAAGCCGGAAATGATGCCCGAGCAAAACAGCCACACGCCTGCAATCGCAGCATACCAAAGCGTGGGCTGGGTGAAGGGCTGAAGCGATTTGAGCTGGTAGGCGATGTTGCCGTCGCTCAGCAGCGGCGCGCCGGTATGACCGGCAACCCCCCAGGCAATCAGCGCCGCCAGCAGGATGGCCACGCTGACGTTGCCGAACACGGCTACGGTTTGCGAACGGGCCACGTCAATCAGCAGATCGGCGAGTTTTTTGTCGACGGCGCGGCCTTTGTCGTTGCGTTCCACTTCTTCGGCGAAGCTGGCGGCGGTCATGGCGGGCTGTTTGGTGGCGACGGTGAAATGCAGCATGTGGATAATCATGAAGCCGATGCCGTAATTGAGGCCGCCGAGCAGGGAAGTGGTGAATTCGCCGAAGCCCATGTTGCCGATGTGGATTTTGTTCAGCGCCATCAGGGCAATCAGGATGCCGCCGCCCACGGCGGAGCGCAGCATGCCCCAGTATTCGCTGCGGTTGCGGGTGATGTAGTGTTCGCCGTGATCGCTGGTGTTGTCGCTGATGCTTTTGGCGAGCATTTTCACGCTGCGGCGGCGCAACAGGCTGGTGCTGTGTTGCTCGACGGCAGCCATAATCATCGAGTCCATCAAGACGATGGTTTGGCGTTGGGGAAGGGCGGCATCGTTGCTGGCCTGGATGTCGAGCAGCAGCTTGAGGCGGTCGAGCGATTGCGACAGGCGCTCGAGCAGGTGCGCCACTTTTACGGAGGAGCCTGCGCCCGCACCGGCGCCTTTGCGGCGCAGGCGCTCTACCGTGGTGCGGCATTGCGCCAGCATCACTTCGATATGGGCGGTGTCGAAAGCCCGGGTTTGGCCGGGCAGGCGGTAGTGGTCCACCAACAGGGCGATTTCGCGCTGCAAGGCCACAAAAGGCGAATCCACGTCCATCAGCCGCGGCTCGATGCGCAGAAAGTCTGGCTCCAGCTCTTCGGCGGCCACCCATATCGCCAGCATTTCCAGCGCATGCAGGCGCGCCTGGGTAATCTGGCGCGAGGCGGCGCGGGCAATGTCGGGTTCGGTGCATCCGTCCAGGAGGTTGTAAAGATTCAGCCATTGGCGCAGGCTCAGGGTTTGCAGCCATTTTTCATCGCGGCTGGTGCGGAAAAGGTGCAGAAACACATCTTTGAGGTTGTTCAGCTCTTTAAACGAGGGCATAAAGCGCTCGTAAACGCGGATGGCGATTTCACGGCTGAAGCCGCTGCGCGAGAAAATGCCCAGACCGACCAGCGCCGGATACACGTGCACTTTCGAGAGCCACGCGTGAAAACGGTTGGCAAAGGCGCGGCATAATTCGGGGTCTTGCTGCAGCGCGTCCAGCAGCATGTCGAAGCGTTCGGCTGCATGGCGCGCGCCGCCTCTGCGCAGAAAATGCACCAGGCCGTCGAGCAGGCGCACAAAGTCGGGGCTTTCGATATTTTCGCTGAGAACGGAATGCAGGTTGCGGGGAGTAATCTTGAGCATGCGGGAAAATTCTGGTCTGTCAGTTGCACCACATGGGGGCTATGGTGAAAATTTACAGCTTTTTTGTTAAAAATAATCGAAATGTGTTTATTGATATGCGGTTATGTTTGTTTCAAAAAGCAGGCCAAATAAGCGGGCGGGTTGAAAATGGCATAAGCGGAAGGCGCGCTTATGCAAAAAGCAGGCTGGCAAGGCGGAGCTGATGTATTTGGCGCTTCAGCGCCGGTATAAGCGGCTGCTCAGGCTTTGCGGTTTGGTGCGGCCAGATAATCGAGGGCGGCGGCAAAGTCGGCGAATATCGGCGCAGCATCGTCATACAGCATCAGATTGAACGGCAGGGCGAAATCTTCGACTTCGGTGTAGCGGAAACGGCCGTCTGAAGCGGGCAGGAAGAAATCAAAACTGCGGTATTTTTCAGTTTGTTCGGCGGGGTTGTCAGTATAGGCCAGCACGGTTTTGCCGAGCGCGGCGGCGTAACCGCATTCGTAGGCGGTGCCGCAGTCGGGTTCGTGACTGCGGAACGGCGACAGGTTGGCAATCACGGCGTCGCAATGCCGTATCATCGCTTCGTTGGCGCGGCGGATGGCCAGCGCGTTGCGGCGTTTGGCTTTGTTGTCTGCCGCTGCTTCGAGCGCGATTTCGTTGTCGATGGGAATCAGCAGCTCGATTTGCAACAGGCCGTCTGAAAGCGCGGCGGCTTGTTGTTTCATGCGGGCGAATACGGCGTTGCGTTCGGTTTCTGGCAGGAAGACATCGCCGCCGGCGCAGTAGATTTTCAAGGTATTCATGCGGGTTTCCAAAAGTGGACGGCAAGGCCGTCTGAAAAGGGTTTTAATGGTTTGGTTGTTTTGCTTTCCCAGTCGGATTTTTCAGGTGGGAATGTGTTTGTCGAGCGGATGCTTTCAGGTGTGGCTGGGTGGAGGCAAACTGTAAGGTTTGCTGTATCGGAAAGTAAAGTCCTTGCCGTCACCAAGCCAAAAACGGTTTTCAGACGGCCTCAAACGTGGTTTAGCGCAAAGCGGGCAGGGTGTTCAACACGGCCGACAAGGTGGCTTCGCCGAGCCGCAGCGAGCGTTGGCCGTTCCAGCCGAAATCGTCGTCGGGAATGTTGAGGTTGTCTTTGAACGGCATTTCCAGCGTGTAGGCGAGGCAGCCGAATTGTTCGCCGACCCAGGCGGTGGCCATGCCGAGGTTGGCTTGGCCGGGAGCGTCTTTGGGATAGCCGTGTTCGTCCTGAAAATCGGGGCTGGCGGCTTGCAGGGCGGCTTTGAATTGGGTTTCGAGGGCGGCGGTGCGTTCATGGTAACTCGGCACGCCTTCGCTGCCCGCCACGAACACATACGGAATCGCTTCGTCGCCGTGGATGTCGAGAAACAAATCGACGCCGGTTTCCAGCATTTTTTCGCGCACGCAATACACTTCGGGGCTGCGCTCGAGGGTGGGCGACTGCCATTCGCGGTTGAGGTTGGCGCCGGCGGCGTTGGTGCGCAGGTTGCCGAGCGCCGCGCCGTCGGGGTTCATATTCGGCACGATGTAAAACGTGGCCTGATCGAGCAGGGCGCGGGCGGTCGGGTCTTGCGGGTCGAGCAGGCGGGCGAGCAGGCCTTCGACAAACCATTCGGCCATGGTTTCGCCGGGGTGTTGGCGGGCGATGACCCATACTTTGAAGTCGCTTTCGACCTGGTTGCCGATGGTGAGCAGGTTCATGTCGCGGCCTTGGATGGTGCTGCCCAAATCGTCAATCTGGCAAAGGCCGCTACCTTGCGCGTCGCCGAGCAAATTGAGGTGTTGCTCGCTGGAATAAGGCTCGAAATAGGCGTAGTAAATGCTGTTGGCCAGCGGCGTGTGTTCGATGCTGAGCACGCCGTTTTCGTAGCGGGTGGGCACGCGGAACCAGTTTTGGCGGTCGTAAGAGGCGCAGGCCTGGTAATCTTCCCAGCCTTCGGGATAGGCGGCTTGGGCGGCGTTGTCGAAATGCATCAGGCAGTTTTGATAGGCCGCGCCCTGCAGGCGGAAGTAAAACCATTGTTTGAAGTCGGCGGCGTTGTCGGGGCGCAGGCTGAGGCGGATGTTTTGCGGGTCGCTCAAGTCGTTGACGATGACCGAACCGGCGTCGAACTGGGTGCTGATTTTCATGGAAGGCTTCGCTGTGGTAGACACAAAGAGCTATTGTACTGCGTTTTGGCGCCGATTTGTAAGGGTGGCAGGTTGGCCGCATGCGGAGGCTCTAACTCATATAGATGCTTTTGTTTTATAATGGCCACTGTTTTCAGACGGCCTTTCCCGACATGACGCAACCCCTGACCCTGACTTTGATGTTTCGCGATTATTGCAGCCTCTGCCATAAAATGCGCGATGCCCTGGAGCCTTACCGGCAGCAATACGGTTTTACGCTGGAAATCGTGGATGTTGACGCCGATCCTGCACTGGAAGCGGAATACAACGAGCTGGTGCCGGTGTTGCTGCACGGCGGCGAGGAGATTTGCCATTGGTTTTTGGATGAGGAAAAGCTGCGAGTTTGGCTGCAAGAGGCGTATGCAACAGAGAAACTATAAAAATGTGATACCATAAACAAAGGCCGTCTGAAAACGTTCAGACGGCCTTTGTGATGCAACAGCATCAATATCCGCCATTGCTTTCTTCACTTTACGGATAAACGGTTTGCCGGGGGATAACTTTGGCTTGGCTGCGGATTGGGCGCAACAGGCTGGTAAGCGGCGCCGACAGGCTGATATTGGCCTTGATCGGCGGGCTGTTGCGCCCCGGTTTGCTGCTTTTTATTTTTCTTGTCGTCGTCATCCTTGTCGGGAATCACGGCATCGACCACTGCGCCGGTGGTTTTCACCGCGATTTTGCCTGCGGTCAACACGGTGGTGGCGGCCAGGTCTACCGCCGCGCCTACCACGCAGCCGCCCAGGCCGAAACTTGCGGCGGCCAGCAGCAGGGTTTGGTTCAGGGCTTTTTTGTTTATCAAGATTTGCACCCGCAATGCTCGTCGTGTTCGTGCTCATGCCCGGCCAGCGCCTGCTGCCAGGCTTCGTCGTCGCCGTCGAATTCTTCCACTTCGTCAAATTCGCCGTTTTCGGCAATCGCCACCAGCTCTTCCAGATTGTGTGCGCCTTCTACCCAGAAGCAGGGGATATCGGGCGGGGTGTCGGGCGCGAGCACGGCGGCGGTGCCGTCGTGCCAGGCGAGCCAGTAGCCGTTGGCGGTGTGTACGAATACGGCTTCGGGGTGGATGCTTTCGCCTTCGGTGCCTGTGAGCATGCGCTCGGCGATTTCGGCTTGAAACGGCAGTGTGTTCATGGTTTGAATTCCGGATGGTTTTTCAGACGGCATTATAGCGTAATTTGCATGGCAAAAATGCAGCCCGGCAACAGGCTGCATTTTTGTTCGGGTAATCGCCGCTCAAAGCTTGCGATTAATCGTTGTTGCCGCTCAACAGATGGCGGTAGATGGCTGCGCCGATAGCGCCGCCGATAAGCGGAGCCACCCAGAAGAGCCACAGTTGGCCGATGGCCCAGCCGCCCTGGAACAAGGCCACGCCGGTAGAGCGGGCGGGGTTGACTGAGGTATTGGTTACCGGAATGGTGACCAGGTGAATCAGGGTCAGACACAAACCGATGGCAATCGGCGCAAAGCCTGCCGGTGCGCGTTTGTCGGTGGCGCCCATGATGACAATCAGGAAAAAGGCGGTCATCACGATTTCGATAATCAAGGCAGAAGTGAGGCTGTAGCCGCCGGGAGAATGCTCGCCGTAGCCGTTGCTGGCGAAGCCTGAAGCAGCGGCATCGAAACCGGCTTTGCCCGAAGCGATGCAGTAGAGCACGGCAGCGGCGGCAATCGCGCCGATAACTTGGGAAACAATATAGGGGAGCAGGTCTTTGCCGTCGAAACGACCGCCGACAAACAGGCCGAGCGACACGGCCGGGTTAAAGTGGCCGCCTGAAATATGGCCGACGGCAAAAGCCATGGTCAATACGGTCAGACCGAAAGCCAGCGCCACACCGGCAAAGCCGATGCCGAGCTCAGGGAAAGCCGCTGCCAATACCGCGCTGCCGCAGCCGCCCAATACCAGCCAAAACGTACCGAAAAATTCGGCGAAATATTTTTTCATTTGTGTATACCCTTTCAAGGATTCTCTCAAAATGAGCGATTACCAGCTGCCAATGATAAGAATGTTGCCGAATACCTTGTGTGTCGCTTTACGTTTATTTGCGGTATTTCACTAAAATCAGGCAAAAAGCGTAGGAAATTGACTACAAAAGCGCCGATTGGATGTAATTAAACAACATATCCGCTTGCCGCAGGAAGAGTGCGTGCAGCATCGAGGCCGTCTGAAAGCCCGCCGTCAATTTGCTATAATTCCCCTTTTAGCGCACACAAAACAGAGCCGCAGCATGGACATCATCCAATACCCCGATTCCCCCTTCAAGCTCCACCAGCCGTTCCCGCCCGCAGGCGACCAGCCCAGCGCCATCGCCGGCCTGCTCGAAGGGCTTTCAGACGGCCTTTCCTATCAAACCCTGCTTGGTGTAACCGGCTCGGGCAAAACTTATACGATGGCCAATGTGATTGCCCAAAGCGGCCGCCCCGCCATCATCATGGCGCACAACAAAACCCTCGCCGCCCAGCTCTACGCCGAAATGCGCGAATTTTTCCCTGAAAACGCAGTGGAATATTTTGTTTCCTACTACGATTACTACCAACCCGAAGCATATGTGCCCAGCCGTGACCTGTTTATCGAAAAAGATTCCGCGATCAACGAACACATCGAGCAGATGCGCCTTTCCGCCACCAAAAACCTGATGACCCGCGACGACGTGATTATCGTCGCCACCGTATCCGCCATTTACGGTATCGGCGACCCGACCGAATACCAGCAAATGGTGTTGTCGATTAAAGAGGGCGACCAAATCGACCAGCGCGACATCATCTCCATCCTCGTTTCCATGCAATACGACCGCGGCGAAATGGATTTCAAACGCGGCTCCTTCCGCGTACGCGGCGATGTGATCGACGTTTACCCCGCCGAGAGCGCCGATGTCGCCCTGCGCATCAGCCTCTTCGACGACGAAATCGACCGCCTCGACCTCTTCGATCCGCTCACCGGCGGCAACATCCAGCGGGTAGGGCGCTACACCGTTTTCCCCTCCAGCCATTATGTAACCCCGCGCGACACCGTTTTGCGCGCCTGCGAATCCATCAAAGAAGAATTGCGCGAACGCGTGGCGTTTTACACCCAAGAAAACCGCCCCGTCGAAACCCAACGCATCGAACAGCGCACCCGTTTTGATTTGGAAATGCTGTATGAGATGGGCTTCTGCAAAGGCATTGAAAACTACTCGCGCCACTTTTCCGGCAAAAAAGAAGGCGAACCGCCGCCCACGCTGATGAACTACCTGCCGAAAAACGCCATCATGTTTATCGACGAAAGCCACGTCACCGTGACCCAAATCGGCGGCATGTACAAAGGCGACGCCGCCCGCAAACAAAACCTCGTCGATTACGGCTTCCGCCTGCCCTCCGCGCGCGACAACCGCCCGCTCAAATTCCACGAATTCGAGCAAATCATGCCGCAAACCATCTTCGTATCCGCCACCCCCGCCAAATACGAAGAAGAACACGCCGGGCAAATCGTCGAACAAGTCGTGCGCCCCACCGGCCTTGTCGATCCGCTCATCGAAATCCGCCCCGTCGGCACTCAAGTGGATGATTTGCTCAGCGAAATCAACGACCGCATCCAAAAAAACGAACGCGTTCTCGTTACCACTCTCACCAAACGCATGGCCGAGCAGCTCACCGACTATTACAGCGAACTCGGCATCAAAGTGCGCTACCTGCACAGCGACATCGACACCGTCGAGCGCGTCGAAATCATCCGCGACCTGCGCCTCGGCCTGTTTGACGTACTTGTCGGCATCAACCTCCTGCGCGAAGGCCTCGATATCCCCGAAGTTTCCCTCGTCGCGATTCTCGATGCCGACAAAGAAGGCTTCTTGCGCAGCCACCGCAGCCTCATCCAAACCATCGGCCGCGCCGCCCGCAACGTAAACGGCCTCGCCATCCTCTACGCCGACAAAATCACCGATTCCATGCGCGCCGCCATCGACGAAACCGAACGCCGCCGCGAAAAACAGATTAAATTCAACGAAGAACACGGCATCGTACCGCAGCAAATCAAAAAACAGGTGAAAGACATTATCGACGGCGTGTACCACGAAGAAAGCGGCAAAGGTCGCGGAAAAGGCAAGGGCAAAGTCAAAGTCGGCGAGATTCATACCGAAGAAGATGCGATTAAAGAGATTGCCCGGTTGGAGAAACAAATGCAGCAAGCGGCTAGGGATTTACAGTTTGAAGAAGCGGCGGTGTTAAGGGATAAGATTCGGGGGATTAAGGAAGGCTTGTTGTTTGGGGCGGAGTGAAAACATTTCTGTCAGACAAGCTTCAACATTTTTTAACCAGTAGGAGAAATATGAATGATGGCATGGATAAAAGAAAATATCGCGATTCTGCTTAGCACTGTGGTTGGTGTTGCAACTATCATTTTATCAATGGCAGCCAATACATCTTCTAGGCAACAGGCAGATGCTGCATTAGAGGCACATAATCCATACTTGGGAATAATTACACATTTTGATGATGGTAATAAAAGGTACGGAATTTTCGTGCATAATTATGCCGAAGGACTTGCCATTATAGATTCTGTTGAAATTTCAGGAGAAATAAACCCAAGATTAAATACCGGGAAGTGGAGAAATATTTTGCAAAAAAACGGATTTAATAACTTCGAAATTTCATGTTTTTCATTTTCCATGCCACATAAAGACATGGGTTTAGCAGGGAAAGAAGGGGTGCCATTGATTTTTATTGCTTCTGCAATAAAAGAAGAAACGGAAGAAAATAAAGTGTTTCATGATTTTTGCATGGATATGGCATTGATGAAAAAGTTGGAAACGATAGACATTCAGATTTCTTACAAATCTCGCCTGCCTGGTTCAGAAAAGCAGTATGCTAAAGTCTGGAAATTATTTTAATCATTTTTTAGCAAACGTAGATTGGATACTTGTATCCGACAAAACTTTCAATGTTTCTAATATTTTGAATGATTGCGGTAATGTGAAAAATGTCGGGTGAGAAAATCCGACCTGCTTGTGGTGCTTGATGTAGCGAACGAAGTGGGTTGTGGCTTCATCATATGTGCTTTAGAGAGAGCAAATGGAAAATCAAAAATTATTGGATAAATTGCATGTGGACGGCTATATCAGCATCAGAGATACTACTAGTTTGCATTCAAGAACGGCCTCTTCAAATTTATTGGCGGAATTAAAGGAAGAGGATAAATATGGTATGGAATTGCATAAAAGAGGGATGTATGAGCCTACGGAGGTGGTTGATATTTATTGGATTCAAAATAACTCACACCCAGATATTCAAAATGATTCATTAAATATTAAAAAAGTGATGAAATGTATTTATGATGAAGAGCTGGTTAAACTTCAAAACGAGCAAGCGTAGATACAGCCTCTCCCGTCAAGCCCAAAAGCCAAATTAGATTTGAATTTGCGGCTGATAAACTGCCTTAATGGTATCTACGGGCTGTTTGATGTAGGTCGATCACATCTGTATCCGAGGCGTATCCGGCAAAGTGTCATGATGCCGTCTGAAACCTGTTGTTTGGAAAATGCAACCATACCGACATGCGGCATCAATCTGTCAATCAGGATGCCTGCCTGTCGGCTGAAATAAAAGGCCGTCTGAAACGTTATGGTTCAGACGGCCTTTTGTTTGAATAAGGCGCTTATTTGCAGCTTACGCCCTGGATTTGTGGTTTGCTGCCGCTGCCGACTTTGAATACGCATCGGGTGGCGCTGCTGCCGGATACGGTGAGGTTGCCGCTGGCCAAGTTGAGGTTTACCGGCTCTTTCACGCCCATGCTCACGGCGGTGGCAGCGAGTTTTTGCACGTCGTCGGCGGAATATGAGGTGTTGTTGGCGGCCACTTTAATCTCTTTGGCTGCGTAGGCGTTGACGCCGAAGGCCAGCGCGGCGGCACCGGCGAGCAGGGCAAAGATTTTGGTTTTGGTCATTGCAGTTTCCTTGGTTGCTTGTGTGGAATCACACGTTTGTTGGATGTCAGAATAGAGGCAAAAGTTCGTGTTTGCAAGGCTTGGGCGCTGGTTTTACCGCAGTTTGTTGTATTTTACACGCCTGTCTGCGGATTGGGATGAGGCATTTTTGCTTTATTTACCGGCAATGATGTAGGTAATTTGATAGTCCAGCGGCAGCATATTGTGTTCATCGCGCAGGGCTTCGTAGGCCAGGCTGAAGCGCTGCCAGCGTGTTTTACCGGTGAGGCCGCTGCGGCGGCCGGACACGTGGTTGGCGCCGATGTTTTTCAGCGCCTGCAGCAGGGCTTTGAGGTCGGTAAATCTGAGGGTGTGGGTTTCGGTGTGGATGCGTACGTCGTCGAAGCAGGAAAAGGCGGCGCGGATGTCGGCTTCGTTTAAAAAACGGTTGACGTGCGGCGCGTCGTCGGCGGCCTGCCAAGCGCTTTGCAGCTGCCACAGACTGCCTGCGCCGACGGTGGCGACGGCAATGCAGCCGCCGGGGCGGGTCACGCGCTGCATTTCGGCGGCGGCCTGCGCCAGGCTGCCGCACCATTGCACGGCGAGGTTGCTGAAGCAGATATCGGTGGCGGCATCTGCCAACGGCAGGGCTTCGGCATCGGCAAGCACACAGGATGCGGTGTGTCGGCGGGCACGGATATGGCGCAGCATGCCTTCGGCCACATCCAGCGCGGTCACTTCGGCACCGGCTTCACTGAGCATGCGGTAAAACCAGCCGCTGCCCGCGCCGATATCGAGCACGCTTTTGTGGCGCAGGCCGTCTGAAAGCCCGGCCTGCAATAATTCGAGCAGGCGGTTGCCCGTGTGGCGTTGCAGCGCGGCGGCATTATCGTAGCTTGCGGCGGCCTGGCTGAAGGCGCGGGCAATCTGCTGCCTGTTGTGTTCAGACGGCATGGCGCAGCCCTTCTGCCAGCTGCAGGATATGCGCTTCTTCGTGTGCGGCGCTCAGCGTGATGCGCAGCTGCGCACGCCCCGGCGGCACGGTGGGCGGGCGGATGGCGGGCACGTAGAGCCCGCGCTCGCGCAACGCGGCGGCGGCGGCCAGCGCGGCTTCATTGCTGCCGCAGACAAAAGGCTGGATGGGCGTTGACGAAGGCAGCAGGCGCTGGTGCAGGCCGTATTGCTGCAAGGTCGTCTGAAAGGTGTGGATATTCTGTTGCAGGCGCGCGCGCAAGTCGTCTCCCGCGCGGATTCTCATCAAGGCGGCGGAAAGCGCGGCGGCTTGGGCGGGCGGTATGGCGGTGCTGTAAACCAGGTGGCGGGCAAACTGGGTGAGGTATTCGGCCACAGTATGGCTGCACAAAACCGCCGCGCCCATCGCGCCGACGGCCTTGCCAAATGTGAGCACCAGCAAATCGGGTTTTACCCCCGCAGCAGCGGCGCTGCCTTTGCCTTCTTCGCCGAGCACGCCGATGCCGTGGGCGTCGTCAAGCAGCAGCCAGGCACCGTATTCGCGGCAAAGCGCGTTCAGACGGCCTATGTCGGCGCAGTCGCCATCCATGCTGAACACGCCTTCACTGGCAACCAGAATGCGTTTATCCGCCGCTTCGGCCAGTTGTTGCCCCAGCATATCATAGCGCTGGTGGGCAAAACGGCGGTAGCGGGCGGGGCTGAGCGCGGCAGCTTCCTGCATCGAGGCGTGGCAGTATTTATCCGCCAGCAACACGGCATCTTTATCGAGCAAACCAAGCAGCAAAGCCTGATTGGCGGCAAAACCGCTGGGAAACAGCAGCGCGCGCTCATAGCCCTGCCAGTCGGCCAACTGTTCTTCCAGTGTTGCATGCGCATCAGTATGGCCGGTGACCAGCGGCGAGCCGCCGCTGCCCGCGCCGTATTGCGCCAAGGCTTGTTGCCAGGCAGCAATCACGGCTGCATCGCGGCTGAGGCCGAGGTAATCGTTGCCCGCAAAATTGAGGTAACGGCGGCCGCCGCTTTCAAGCCAGGGCGCGGCGGTGTCGGCGCGGCGGGGGATACGGCGGCGGTAAGCCTGTTTGTCGCGTTGCGCCGCCAAGGCGGTTTGCAGGTGTTGTTGCCAGTTCATAGGGCGGTTTGAAGAAAAAGGAAAGCGGCTAGTGTGTCTGCTTTCAGACGGCCTGTCAAACGGGAAAACCGATGATGGGTGTGGGGAATATCAAGGCCGTCTGAAACACTTGCGCAGAGCTTGGCAAAGTGTTTCAGACGGCCTCTCCGACTATAGTGGCATTCCTGAAAAAACGAACCATACAAGAGACTGAGACTTTTGCAAAAGTAACCGTCGCACCTGCGCAGGCGGGTGCCTATAGTGGAAAAACTTAATATTTGATACAAAGCAGCAAGCCGCAGACAGTACAGATAGATAGTACGGCAAGGCGCAGCTAACGCAGTAGATTTCTTATTTTATTTTGCTATAAAAGAGGGGGTTGAGACCTTTGCAAGATAAACAACCGTCGCGCCTGTGTAGGCGGGCACCTGGTGCAAAGCGCAGCTTTGTTTGCCTATTTATTTTCCTGATTATAAAAATTCAAGATGAATCATGAAGTTGTTTATTTTCAGGGATGGCAGGTTTGAGCTGAAGCGTTGCTTCAGACTGGGCACCCGCCTGCGCGGGTGCGACGGTTCTTTTTTGCAAGGTTCTCAGGCCGAGACCTTTGCAAAATACCTTTTGCTGCATCGCAAAAGCATCCGCTCCGTCATTC
>JAUNTY010000003.1:0-4298 GCA_030538415.1 Neisseria sp.
TGTAAGATTATAGGGTAGCTACATAATGTTTCTTGACACAAATCAAATACCCTGCAAAGCGCATACAAAACTTAACAAATAAAGGTTTTATCATGCTTCAATACAACATCATTCCCTCAGCCAAACAACACCAATGGCAAATCCGTTTGCAGTTGCAACACCGGCAAAACACTTCTTTACAATTAAGCCTGCCCAACTGGGTGCCCGGCAGTTATCTGATTCGCGACTTTTCCCGCCACATTACCCGAATCGAAGCCTCGTGCAACGGCCAAGCCGCGCGTCTTACCCAAATCAGCAAAAACCGCTGGCAAACCGAAGCGCAAGCGGGTGAGTGGCAGATTCGCTACACCGTTTATGCTTACGACTTATCCGTGCGCGGCGCTTATCTGACCGAAAAGCGCGGTTTTTTCGACGGCGCCTGCCTGTTTTTAAATGTGGCCGGATATGAACAGCAAGCGCATCAGATACAGTTTGAGCAGCTGCCCGCACACTGGCAAACCGCCACTACCCTGCCCCGCATCGGCGAACACACTTTTCAGACGGCCTCTTATGCCGAATTAATCGACCATCCTGTTGAATTGGGCAACATCGAAACGCTGACATTTGAAGCCGCCGGTATTCCGCACCGTATCGCCCTCAGCGGCCACTATGCCGATTTCGACCGCGAACGGCTGGTGCGCGACATTCAAAAAATCTGCACCGCCGAGCTGGCCATGTTCCCATCCCCTGCACCGTTTCAGGAATATCTGTTCCTGCTGCATGTGGGCGACAATCTTTACGGCGGCCTCGAACACCTCAGCAGCACCGCGTTGCTGGCCGACCGCAACAGCCTGCCCGGCTACGGCATGGGCGAGCCAAACGACGATTACACCCAGCTGCTCGGCCTCTTCAGCCACGAATACTTCCACGCCTGGAACGTCAAATCCATCAAGCCCGCCGCTTTCGTGCCCTATCAGCTCGACAGCGAAAGCTATACCGAGCAATTATGGGCATTCGAAGGCATCACCTCTTATTACGACGATTTGTTTTTAGTGCGCAGCGGCGTCATCACACCCGAAGCCTATTTGAAACTGCTGGCCAAAAACCTCACCCGCGTGCAGCAAGGCAAAGGCCGTCTGAAACAAACCCTCGCCGAATCCAGCTTCACCGCCTGGAACAAATACTACAAACAAGACGAAAACAGCCCCAACGCCATCGTAAGCTATTATCAAAAAGGCGCACTGGCCGCCCTCTGCCTCGATTTGCTGATTCGCCAAAAAAGCCACGGCACGCACAGCCTCGACAGCGTGATGCAGCAACACTACCGCGATTGGCTCGACACCCGCGCCGGCATTCCCGAACAGGCCTGGCAAACACGCTGCCAGGAAATCACCGGCCTGAATTTACAGGATTTCTTTCAGACGGCCTTATATTCCACCGAAGATTTGCCGCTGCAACCCTGCTTGGCCGGCGCAGGCATCGAATTGCAATGGCAGGCCGAAGCCCGCAGCCACGGCGGCGCGCTGGTAGATGAATTTGCCGACACCGCTCCCGCCACCGATTTCGGTGCACGCTACAAACAAAACGCCGAGGGCATCACCCTCAGCCACGTTTTCAACGGCGGCAGCGCCGAAAACGCCGCGCTGTGCCCGCAAGACCGCATCATTGCGCTCAACGGCTTTGCCTGCACCGCATTCGACCAACAATGGCAGGCGTTTCAATGTGGTGATAAAGTGCAACTGCATTACTTCCGCCACGGCGTGCTGCACGAAACCGAGCTCACCGTACAAGCCGCCGAAGCCGACACCACCTTGCTGAAAATCGCCAATCGCGATTTAATGGCAAAATGGCTGCAACCATCCTGAATCGTGTTTCAGACGGCCTCAAACAATCATCAGGCCGTCTGAAAGCCGGTTCAAATCAAACCAAAGGAATCAACATGAGCATCTTGAAACTCGCCGACAATCTGTATATTTCGCCCCAACTCACCCAAGCCGATGCCGAAGAAGCCGCCAAACTCGGCATCCAAAGCGTGATTTGCAACCGCCCCGACGGCGAAGAAGAAGGCCAGCCCGCATTCAGCCAAGTACAGCAATGGCTGGCCGATGCCGGCATTTCCCGCAGCGTGCAACAGCCTGTGGTCGCCCCTCAAATCAACGCCGATGACGTCGCCCGCTTCCAGCAGCTGCTGGCCGAATCCCCCGCACCCGTATTGGCCTATTGCCGCACCGGCACCCGCTGCTCGCTGCTGTGGGGCTACAATCAGCTGGCCAACGGCGCCGGCGTAGCCGAAGTGATGGCAGCCGCCCAACAAGCAGGCGTGGATTTGAGCAATTTCGAAGCCCGTTTGCAGGAAGCCGCCAACCGTTAAGCAAACGCAGATTGAATACCAAACAGGCCGTCTGAAACGCTTTCAGACGGCCTGTTTGGTATCATCCGACCACTAACTTTGGATGACAAAATCACTCTGCTTTACAGGGATCAATGTGTATATAAGAAGATACAAACTATACGGTTTCATTTTCAGACAACCATATGCCCTCCCCCGCTTGGATTGACTGGTGAAGCGTGTCCATCCGCCCTCTTTAAAGCTATTCACTCAAATACCCAGATAAAATTGTTGACAATCTAAAATAAATTGTCAACAATCTACCTTGATTTCACTGCCTTGATGCCGCACAACCATTTCAGAATCCATAAAGCAGCTCAGGCATTTTCACAACCCATTCTCTGCGGAAGACTCACCATGATCCAGAAAACCTTTACCCTGCTCAGCCTCAGTGCCTGCTGCTCGCTGGCTTTCGCCATGCCGCTTTCCCACAGCGAAGCCTGCCAAGACCAAACCGCCGACAACCTCGGCGAAGCCTTCAGCTGCGGCAGTATAGATGGCAGCCTGCGCTTCCAATCTTATTCGCTCAACAACGCTTATTTCAGCGGCAACAGCCAAGACGCCACCGCCATCGGCGGCTATGCCACTTATAAAACCGCGCCTTATCACGGCTTTCAGGCGGCCATCGGCATTGAAGGCCAGCACAACCTCGACCAAGGCTCCAGCCCGGTAGCCGAATTGGGCGACGACACTTTCGGCCTCGGTGAAGCTTATATCAAATGGCAACACGAAAAACTGGCCGTTACCGTCGGCAACCAGCGCTTGGCCAATATGCCGTTTGTCGGTGATTACGGCAATTTCCGCGTGCTGCCGTATCTGTATCAGGGTTTGGACATCCAATACGGCGATGCCGATAACTTCGTCCGCGCCACCAAAGTGAATAAATTCAAAAGCTACGGTACCAGCAAATTCAGCAAAGGCTCGCGCCTGAAAGACGATGCGTTCACCGGCTTAACCGAAAACACCGACGGCATGATTGCGCTGGGTGCCGCCAAAAAAGTACAGTTCGGCAGCCAATATCTGAAAGGCCAATTGTGGGTGCAACATTATGACGACTTGCTCAATCTCTACTACGGCGAAGCCGATTACGGCCTGAGCGATGTAAAAGGCCAGCCCGAATTCGGCCTGCAAGGCATGTATGGCAAGAATACCGGCGATGCTTATTTGGGCAAGGTTGACAGCAAAGTCATGGGCGTGCAGGTGAAACTGAAACCCAGCGCCAAAACCAACCTGAAAATCGCTTACAACCATATGCTGAAAGAAGCCGACGCTTACAACAACGGCGCACTGCCCACACCTTATGCGCACAACACCTCGTCCGGCCCGTTTTTTGCCCAGCCTTTCTTCACCAGCACGCAGGACTTGGGTGCGGGTAATGCCTGGAGCGCCGAGCTGACCGGCCCGGTAAACGACAAATTGTTTATGGGCGGCCGCCTCACACATGTACGCGCCTCGAATTCCCCCGCACAAGCCAAAAACAAAATGACCGAATATCTGGTGTTCGGCACTTACCGTTTTCAAGGCCGTCTGAAAGGATTGAGCATCAGCGATTTTGCCGGCGTACAGAAACGGCAGGGCAACAGCAACGAATTTCTGCAAAACCGTTTGCAGGTTTCCTACAATTTCTAAATATTGGATTGAACAAAAACAAGGGCAAACCTGCATGGTTTGCCCTTGTTTTATGGATTACATGCCATCTGAAGCCACATATTTTTCAGACGGCCTGAACTTTGTCAAACACAAAAGCAGTAGCGTGGGCTACGCCCGCGATGATAAACAGATGATGACCGCTATTCGTGGGCGCAGCCCACGCTACCACAGCCGAAACCGGACTGGGTAACAAAAACAAAGGCAAACCTGCGCGGTCTGCCCTTCTTTGATGAATCAAATGCCGTCTGAAGCCACAATATTTTTCAGACAGCCTAAACTT
>JAUNTY010000003.1:4398-4490 GCA_030538415.1 Neisseria sp.
TATTTTTCAGACAGCCTAAACTTATAAAACGCAAAAGCAGTAGCGTGGGCTATGCCCACGATGATAAACAGATGATGGCCGCTATTCGTGGG
>JAUNTY010000003.1:4590-98104 GCA_030538415.1 Neisseria sp.
CGAAGCCCACGCTACCGCAGCCGAAGCCGGATTGGGTAACAAAAACAAAGGCAAACCTGCGCGGCCTGCCCTTGTTTGATGAATTACATGCCGTTTGAAGTCACAATCTTTTTCAGACGGCCTAAACTTTGTAAAACGCAAAAGCAGTAGCGTGGGCTATGCCCACGATGATAAACGGATGATGCCTATTATTCGTGGGCGAAGCCCACGCTACCGCAGCCGAAGCCGGATTGGGTAACAAAAACAAAGGCAAATCTGCGCGGCCTGCCCTTGTTTGATGAATCAAATGCCGTCTGAAGCCACAATATTTTTCAGACAGCCTAAACTTATAAAACGCAAAAGCAGTAGCGTGGGCTATGCTCGCGATGATAAACAGACGATGTCTGCTATTCGTGGGCGCAGCCCACGCTACACCTTTTCAGACGGCCTCAAACCTTGAATACCGCAGCACTATCCACATCAAAAACCCACGCTTTGTTTTGTATCCGGCGGTGCAACACAAAAACCCCGCCCGATTACTGCCGCGCCTGCCAATCATCACGCGCTTGCTGTGCTTCTTCAAAATAGCGGTAAAGTGCATCGGCATCACCGTTTTGCAGCAAATCCTGCAAATACGCCAGCTGCTGTTGCTGGCCGGTCAGCAGAGTCTGCAAACTTTGTTTGTTGGCCAGACAGATATCGGTCCAGATAGCCGGATGGCTGGAGGCGATGCGGGTGAAATCGCGAAAACCGGATGCGGCAAAATCCAGATAAGTCTGCCCGTGCGGATGCTTGGCGATTTGGTGCACATAAGCATAAGCCAGCATGTGCGGCATATGCGATACGGCGGCAAAAATGGCATCGTGCTCGGCGGCGCTCATGCGGTAGCTGTGCGCGCCTACGGCCTGCCACAGGCTTTCGAGCCGCATCAGGCCGTCTGAATCCTGTTGCTCGTGCGGGCAGGCAATCAGTTTTTTATCCTGATACAGGCCGAATTGCGCTGCCAGCGCGCCGTGGCGGTCGGAGCCGGCAATCGGATGCGCGGCCACGCAACGGGAAAAGTGTGCAGGCAGATGGCTGCGAAAGGCATCCAGCACCGATTGCTTGGTGCTGCCCACATCGCTCACCAGCGTATGCGCATCCAAAAGCGGCGCCAACGCCTGACAAATCGGCGCCAAAGTGGCCACCGGCGTGGCAATCAACACCAAATCGGCACCGCGCACACTTTCTGCGCACACGGTTTCAAACGCTTCGTCTATCACCTTACGTTCCAGCGCGCGCGCCAGATTGTCAGCATCCAAATCCACGCCCACCACTTTTTCCACCAAACCCAAACGCTTTAAATCGAGCACAAACGAGCCGCCGATCAGGCCGACGCCGATCAGGGTGATTTGTTTGAGTGGGGAAATGGGATTCATGTGTTCCATAAAGTGATGATTGCAGATGCCGTCTGAAAACCTGTTCGGGTAAAACCGAATCTTTCAGACGGCCTTTTCTCAGGCTAACGCCAAACGGCCACAAATTCCGCCCAATGCGGTTTCTCTTCGGCCTGTGTTTGCAGATAATGCTTCAGGCGTTTGATTTCCTGCTCGTATTCGTCGGCGTCGAGCGCACCGCCGAGCAGGCGGAAACGCAGATACATCAGATAAGTATTGGCGGCGTCGGTTTCGCAATAATCGCGGATGTCTTTGATATCGCCCGCATGATAGGCTTCCCACACTTTGCTGCCGTCCATGCCGAGCTTGCCGGGAAAGCCGCAAAGCTTGGCCATATCGTCCAGCGGCACGCTGGCGCGCGGCTGGTACAGCGCCAGCAAATCCATCAAATCGCAATGGCGGTTGTGGTAGCGGCTGATGTAGTTGTTCCATTTGAAATCGCGGCTGTCACCGAAATCGCCTTCGCCCATATCCCAATAACGCGCGGCGGTCACGCCGTGAATCAACGCGCGGTAATGCAACACCGGCAAATCGAAGCCGCCACCGTTCCAGCTCACCAGCTGCGGCGTATGGGTTTCCACCAAGTCGAAAAACTTGGCGATCATGGTTTCTTCGCTGTCGTTGATTTCACCTATGGTGCCGACGTGGATTTTATCCTGCCCCCAGCGCATGCAGCACGAAATCGCCACTACCTGATGCAGATGATGCTGCATAAAATCGCCGCCGGTTTGCGCGCGCCGTTTCTGTTGGGCAAACGCCACCACATCGGCATCGGATACGCTTTGCGGCAAATCGTGCAGCAGGCGGATGCCCGCCACATCAGGAATGGTTTCAATATCAAAGGCTAAAATCGGGGTCATGGGCTTCATTCTCCGCATACGCACATATTGTGCGCATTGTGGCACGAAGTGGCGTGTGCGCCAAGCCCGAAGCAGGCATTGCCTGCCCGGCCGGCCCCGTGCCATACTATTTTACTTGGCATGGCTGTTCAGTTTTCGGCATAATGCCGTCTGAAACCAACAAACGTGCCTACACACAGCCTTCATGAAAGATATTTGATGAAAAAACGTCTCGCTAATACTTTATTGCCGCTCGCCCTGATTCCGCTGGCCGCCTGCGGTCAAACCCCGGTCAGCAACACCGGTACCGCCGGCACATCCGCTACCGCAAAAGCCGCCTCTTCCGCCACTGCGGTCAGCGGCGATTTGAGCAAAACGCTCACTGCCAAGCTCGAAAAAGCCTACGAAGGCCAGCAAGTGAAAGTGCAAAGCATACGCACCACACCGGTTCCGGGTTTATATGAAGTGGTGGTCAGCGGCAATCAGGTGGTTTATGTAGACGCCAAAGCAGATTACATGCTGGTGGGTGATTTGATTGACATTAACAGCCGCAAGAGCCTCACTGAAGAGCGCTCTGCCGAATTGAACAAAATCGATTTTTCTTCCCTGCCGCTGAAGCAGGCGATTAAAGAAGTGCGCGGCAACGGCAAATTGAAAGTGGCCGTATTCTCCGACCCCGATTGCCCGTTCTGCAAACGTTTGGAACATGAATTCGCCAAAATGACCGACATCACCATTTACAGCTTCATGATGCCGATTGCCAGCCTGCACCCCGATGCCGCGCGCAAAGCCGAACAAATCTGGTGCCAGCCCAACCGCACAAGCGCCTGGATTGAATGGATGCGTCAAGGCAAACTGCCGCCGCAAGCGGCAGCTTGCGACAATCCGGTTGCCGAAACCACTTCTTTGGGCGAACAACTGGGCTTCACCGGCACGCCCACGCTTGTATTCCCCAACGGCCGCACCCAAAGCGGTTTCAGCCCGATGCCACAATTGCAGCAAACCATTTCCGCCAATCAATAAAAGCAATGTATCCGGCTTGCCCTGCGTGTTGCGGGCAAGCCGTTTTTTTGTTTCAGCGGGTTGACTGCAACACGCAAACTGCTCTTTTCAGCAGATTATCCGAAATAAAGCAAACTGCTTTTGCATAGCCCCAGGCCGCACCGCCGTGCAAATATTGAGGCCGTCTGAAAGATTCCGGCAAACGCAGCGTTTGCCCATATCTTTCAGACGGCCTTTTTTTACTGAATCTCTCACCTTATCCGGTTTTAGCAGTTTTAGCGGTTTTATCGCTTTTTTGCTTTTTCGGCAAAATAAAACGCATGCGCAATCCGTTGGATCTTCTGTTTTCCGCAATGATTTTACCGCCGTGCTGCCCCACGATATGCTTGGTAATCGCCAAGCCCAAACCGGTACCCGGTTTTTGGGCGCTGCTGTCGGCCCGGTAAAACGCCGTGAAAATATGCGGCAGTTGCGATTCGTCTATGCCGGGGCCGTTATCGGTAATGTCAATCAGCCAGTTTCTGCTGTCCTGATGCAAGCGCACTTTGATAATGCTGCCCTCGGGGCTGTAATTCATGGCATTGCGGATAACATTGTCTAAAGCGCGGTAAAGATAGCTTTCATTGGCCAGCAATCTGGCCGTTTCAGGCACTTTATCGATTTGCAGCAATATGCTTTGCTTGTTTGTTTGGGCAATGGTTTGGCAATCTTCCACCAGCTGGTTCAAAAACGGTATCAGCTTCAGGTTTTCTTTTTCCAGCGGAATATTCGAGGTTTCCAGGCGCGATAAGGTGAGCAGCTCGCCCACCAGCGTATCCATACGCGTCAACTCGCTCTCCAGCCGCTGCACATACTGCTCCTGCTTTTGCGGCTGCGCCTGAATCAAGCCCACAATCGCCTGCATACGCGCCAGCGGCGAACGCATTTCGTGCGATACATGGTGCAGCAAGTGGCGCTCTTTACCCACGAGCTTTTGCAGCTGCTGCGCCATTTTGTCGAATTGCTGTGCCAAATGGGAAATCTCGTCGTCACGGTCGTCCATCTGCTGCGAAATGCGGGTTTCCAAATCACCGGCTGCCAAGCGGTTCATGCCCACACCCAGCAAGCGTATCGGTTTGGTGATATTGTTGGCCAGAATATAGGCCAGCAGCAAACCCACCAAAATGATAAACGTGAGAATGATGAATTCATGCCAAATCGGCGCCAGTTGCAAGCCCGGAATAAACAGAGGGCTGGGCGGCCGCTGGATTTGCTGGTTGTCCCAACCGCGGATGAAAAACAGATATTCTTCGCCCCAACGGTCGTATTCGATATGCGCCAGCGGCGAATTGGGATGCTCGGAGGCGAATTTGCGCGCGCCTTCTACCAGATTCGATGCAATTTTGCGGTCAAGAATGTCTTGTTTGTCGTCACCGGTGATAACAAACACATTATTGGCCACCGGGTTGTCTTTCCATTCCCGCATAATTTCGCGTGCGCCCTGCTCACCGCGCACGTTGAAAGCGGAAATGATGCTGCCCAACAGCGTGGTTTCAATCGTACGCTGCTGCTGGAAATGGTTTTCGGCGATGGTATTTTGCACCAGCCAAAAAGAAAAACTCGCCACGAATATGGCGCAGATAATCACTGCGCAAAACGTGGCGAAGATGCGTTGGAACAGTTTCATTCAGACGGCTTCGGTTCAGTTTTTCACAAACAGATAGCCCAAACCGCGTACGGTCTGAATCAGCGAAGCGTCGCCGAGCTTGTGGCGGATGCTGGAAATGTGCACGTCGATGCTGCGGTCGAATTTGGCCAGTTTGCGGTCGAGCGCCTCGATGGAAAGGGTTTCCTTGCTCACCACCTGACCGGCATGGCGCATCAGCACTTCCAGCAGGTTGAATTCGGTGCTGGTCAGCTCCAGCGGTTCTTCACCGATGGTGGCCTGGCGCTTGGCCGGGTAGAGGGTGACATTGCTGACGGCAATGCTGTTGGGGCTGCTGCTTTGTTCGCCCGACTGCTGGGCGCGGCGCAAAATGGCGTTGATGCGCGCCAACAGTTCGCGCGGGGTGCAGGGCTTGGGCACATAATCGTCGGCGCCCATTTCGAGGCCGATGATGCGGTCGATGTCATCGCCTTTGGCGGTGAGCATGATGACGGGCACGGTGCTTTGGGTGCGCACGTTTTTCAATACGTCCAAACCGTTCATTTTCGGCATCATGGAATCCAATACCACAACATCATACTGGCCGGTCAGGATTTCCTGCACACCAGCTTCGCCGTCGGGCACGCTGTGCACATCGAGGCCTTCGGCGGTGAGGTATTCGGTCAGCAGCTCGGTTAATAAAGCGTCGTCATCTACCAATAATACGCGACTCATACGTTAATCCTTTTTGTGGTCTTGTCGTGGTGGCCCGCCTGTGTTCGGCGAGCCAGCTAATCTTAACACGCAATCAGACTACATTGATAGCGTGCATTTCTCGGCTTTTGCGCTTTTTTGCAATGAACGTAAAGGCCTTTACATTTCAGACGGCGCGGCTTTACGGCGTTTGCGGCGCGCCTGCGTCACAAGGCTTGGCGCCTGTCTCCAGCCTGCCGAACGCCTTGCAGTCGGCCTGCAGTTGCGGATATAAATCTTTCAGGCTGCTGTTGCTGCGGATTTTACCGGCATAAAACGGCATCATATAGGGATAATACTCATACATCTTCTGCATCCACTCGGCCGCAGCCGCCGTCTCGCCGCGGCGGTAGCGGTAAATGCCCACCTGATAGGCGTTGGCATAGGGGCGGAAAGTCAATGCCTGCTCGGCAGCAGCTTCCGCCCACGGATACACGCTCGGCGCGGCGGGGTCGGCGCGGCGGGTCAGCGACAGCAGGGCATAATAGCGCAGCATCGGCTCGGTGGCGGCGATTTTGCCCAAACCGGCAATCTTGTCGGCAACCTGCGCCGGCGTATCGTTTTTATTCTGGCGGTCAAACTGCACCAGCTCCGTATACACCCAGCCCAGACGGCCAAGCCCGACCAGCAGAAACAGCGCCAACACCGCGCCACCCCGGTTTTGCCAGCGCGCATGCACCGGCTCGCCGGTCATATCGGTTTCACGCGTCGGAGCAAGGCTCATCATCAGCATAAACGGGGTCAGAAAATAAATATACCAGAGCGGGTATTCCAGCATGCTGTGACACAACGACACCGTCATCATCGCCAGCAGCAGCAACGAAGCGGCATTGGCCGGGCGCACCAGCATGCGCCATACCGCGGCCGCAAAGCCGCCGGCCACCAGCAGCGTGCCCGCCAAGCCGACCTCCACCAGCAGTTGCAACACAATATTATGGGTATGGGTGAACAACACGTTCAGGTTGTTGCGGCTGTAGCTTCCGGGCTCGAGATTCGTCAAGAAGCCCTGCAGCGCATAACCGCCCCAGCCGTAACCCCACCAAGGCGCTTGTTTGAAGGCCGCCCAAGCCTTGCGCCATTCGATATCCCGCGCCGACATGGCAAAACTGCTGTTTTCCGCCCGCGCCAAGGCCGTGTCGTATTCCACCCCCGCAAACCAGTCCAGCAGGTGGCCGATGCCCAGCTGCACCACCATCGTCAGCACCAGCGTCAGCAGCATCAGCAGCAACAAGCGGTTGGCATCCCGCCCTGCCCGCAGCCGCCAGAGCGGCAGCAACACACCCACACCGACAATATAAGTAAAAATCGTGCGCGAATTCACCAGCCCCAATGCGGCTGTCAGCATCAGCACCAACAGCAGCCCCAGCCAGCCCGGCATGCGCCGCTGCGCCCACAGATACGAGGCCGCCAGCGCACCCCACATCAGATAATGTCCCAAATGATTGCGCTGGCCGAGCTGGCCGCTGACCTCGCGCAGGCCGCGATAAGCAATGATGCCGCGAAACGCCTCGGCACCCGCCCAGCCGGTAAACTGCATCAGCGACACCGCCGCCTGAATCAGCGCGCCGATGACCAGCGCCCACGCCAGCACCGCCACCACCCTGTCCTGGCCGAACGCCGCCACCCAACCGCGACAAGCCCACGCCGCCAGCGCCAGAATCACAAACGTCCACACCACCATGTCGTTCATGCCCGGGAAGGTCACTTCCATCACCCGCGCCTGCACCCACCAGAACACCGCCAACACCAGCAGATAAATACTGGCCGCCGGCAATTTCACGTTCAGACGGCCTTCCAGCGCCGACAGCAGCAACAGCAGCAGCGCCCCGGCCAAAGAGCCCGCCTCCAGATAAAAGCTCGACAAGGGGCCGACGCGGTAAAGCGATACAAACGGCACCACGCCGATGAGCACAAAGCAAAACCACAAAGGCCACAGCTGCCATGTCCACACCGTATCGCGGCCGTCTGAAAGCGAAAGCGCAGGGGCGGCCATAAAACGCTTAATCATGCCGCACCGCCTTTCCCTGCTGCTTCACATAGGCCAGACAGGCCGCAAAAAACACCATGCTCAACAGCAGCGATGCGGCCGCACACATGCGGCTCGCCAGCGCGGCATCAAACAGCCGCATCACCGCCTCGGCAAAATAAGCCAACACCAGCATGCACGACCATTGGAACGTATAAACCCTGCCTTTCAGAATACCGGCCAACGGCAGGCACAAGGGCAAGGCCTTCAGCGCCAGCCACGAGCCGCCCGGGCGCAGCGGCGCCAGCCACAATTCCCAAGCCAGGCTGACGGCAATCAGACCGACAAGGCTGACAATGGCCGCCGTATGCGACCAGTGTGCACGATGTTGTTGATTCATTGTCATAAAATATCTACAGAAAATATCTACAAGGCCGTCTGAAAACCATCCGGATGAAATATAGTCGGAGAAATCAGATTCTGACACAAGGCGGCGATCCGCAGACAGTACAGGTAGTACGGCAAGGCGCAGCAACGCTGTATCAATCTAAATTGGAACGACTATAAATAAACAAACAGACACAAGGCCGTCTGAAAGCATGGCAACACTTTCAGACGGCCCGGCCAGAATCCTGTATCACACGTTATTCGGAGTGTGCCGCATCTGCGGTTTGCGCTGCATTCTCCACCGGCTTCACAAAGCGGCACAACCACAGGCCCGCCTCGTAAAGAATAATCAGCGGCACCGCCAGCAACACTTGCGAAATCACATCCGGCGGCGTGATGACGGCAGCCACCACAAACGCGCCCACAATCACATAAGGCCGCGCCTGCCGCAGCTTTTCCAGGCTGACCACGCCCATGCGGTTGAGCAATACCACCACCACCGGCACCTCAAACGTCGCCCCGAAAGCCACAAACATACCGAGCACAAACGACAGATATTTGTCGATGTCGGTAGCCATGTTCACCCCGATGGGCGTTACCCCGGCCAGAAATTTGAATATCACCGGAAACACCAGATAATACGCAAACGCCATGCCCACGAAAAACAGCATCACGCTGGAAAGCACCAGCGGCGTCACCAGCCGCTTTTCATTCTGATAGAGCGCGGGCGCGACAAACGCCCATACCTGATAAAGCGTGTTGGGCAGCGACAGCAGAAACGCCGCCATCAGCGTTACCTTCACCGGCACGAAAAACGGCGCGATGACATCGGTGGCAATCATGCTGGTATTTTCCGGCAGCGTTGCCATCAGCGGTTGCGCCACAAACGTGTAAAGTTTCTGCGCAAACGGCATCAGTGCCAGAAAACACAGCAAAATACCGCCGATAATCCACACCAGACGGCGGCGCAGTTCAATCAGATGCTCTACCAGCGGTTGGGTTGGTTGTTGCAATTCTTCAGACACCGTTTACTCACTTCTTGCGCACGCGCAGCTGCGGTTTGGGGCGGTGGCGCGGGCGCATGTCGCGCTTGCGCTGCATGGCCTGCTTCTTCAAAGAAGCCGTCTGAAAGCCGTGTGCGCCCGCTGGAACAGATGCTTTTTCAGGCGGCATCAGATAGTCGCGCCAGGCGCGGTCTTTGTCGCTTTCCTGCGTCGGCAGCGGCCTGCCCAGCTCGTCCACACCGAAATCGGCGGGCGTGCGCTGTTCGGGCACGCGCTCCCATGCGGGCACGTCCAGCCCTTTGGCGATTTCATCCGCCTCGTGTTGCGCACTTTCGCCCACGCTGCGCATTTCATCGCGAAACTGCGTGGCCGCCGATTCGAATTCGCTCTTGGCTTTTTTGAGCTCGTCCATCTCCAGCTGCGCGCTCAATTCGGTTTTGACGCTGCTGACCATGCGCTGCACGCGCCCCACCAGCTGTCCGGCCGTGCGCGCCACTTTGGGCAGCCGCTCGGGTCCCAGCACCACCAGCGCAATCACGCCCACCAGCATCAGCTCGCCGAAACTGAAATCAAACATGATTCATCAGACCGGTTTGTTGTCGTCTTTTTCGTGTTCGATCACGTCTTTTTTGGCCTTGTCGGCTTCGTTGCCTTCATTCAGGCCTTCCTTGAAATCGTGCACCGCGCCGCCGAGGTCTTTGCCCACGTTGCGCAGTTTTTTGGTGCCGAACACCAACACCACGATTACCAACACAATCAGCCAATGCCAAATCGAAAAGCTACCCATGTTTTTTCCTTCAAGCTAAATTATGATACGAATAAATAAACTTCAACCCGGCAACAAGCCGTCTGAAACCGGCCGTGATGCCGTCACAGCACGACAACCGTTTGGCGGCAATCTCAAGCCGGGCGCCCCAAAATGTGGATATGCAGGTGAAACACTTCCTGCCCGCCGCCCTTGCCGGTATTGATTTGCGTTTTGAAGCCGTGTGTGAGGCCGTTGGCTGCGGCAATCTCGGGCACTTTCAACATCATTTTGCCCAACAGCGCTTCGTGTTCCGCCCCCGCATGGGCAAGCGAATCGAAATGTACTTTCGGAATCAGCAAGAGATGCACCGGCGCGGCGGGGTTGATGTCTTTGAAGCAGAGCATGTCGTCGTCTTCATACACCACGCCCGCCGGAATTTCTTTACGGCCAATCTTGCAAAAAATACAATCGCTCATCGCTTGCTCCCTCAATTCAGAAACAGCCGTCTGAACATCATCCCAGGCTTTCAGACGGCCCGAATATTCTTTAAAGGGTGATTCTAATACAAAATCACCCATCCTGCCGAGATGCTTTTTCCGCCAAGCCCGACAAGCCCTGCCGCCGCGCCAGCTCATTCACCACGTCTTCCACGCGCAGGCCGTGATGCGCCAGCAACACCATGCTGTGAAACCACAAATCGGCGGCTTCGTAAACCAGATGTTCGCCGCCGCCGTCTTTCGAGGCCATCAGCACTTCACCCGCTTCTTCAATCACTTTCTTGAGGATTTTGCCTTCGCCCTTGTGCAAAAGCTGCGCCACATAAGAGCTTTCCGGGTCGGCGCCCTTGCGGCTGTCGATGACATCCTGAATTTGGCTCAATACATCATTCATGTTTATTTCCGTTTTCAGACGGCCTCAACTGTGGCCGTGGCCGTAAATTTCGTTTTCGTCTTTCAACACCGCGTCAACCGTCTGCCATGCGCCGTCGCGCCAGACGCGGTAGAAACAGCTTTCGCGGCCGGTGTGGCAGGCGATGCCGCCGTGTTGCTCAATCAGCATCACCACCGCGTCGCCGTCGCAATCGAGGCGCAATTCGTGCACTTTCTGGGTGTGCCCCGACTCTTCGCCCTTCATCCACTGCTTCTGACGCGAGCGGCTGTAATAGTGGGCAAAACCGGTGGCGGCAGTTTGCTGCAGGGCTTCGGCGTTCATCCACGCCACCATCAACACGCGCAAGGTGGCGGCATCCTGCGCGATGGCGCACACCAAGCCTTTATCGTCAAATTTTACGCCTTCAAGCAGCGCTTGCGTTTCCATATCGTTCCTTTAAAGCGGCGGCGCTTTCTGCGCCCACGGCTGGATTTGTTCCAACTCGGCGGCCAATTGTAACAGCAATTGCTCGTTGCCGTGCGCCGCGGCAAACTGCGTGCCGACGGGCAGGCGGTTTTCATGCCAGTAAAGCGGCACGCTCATGGCGGGCTGGCCGCTCATATTGAAGGGCGCGGTAAAACCGATGTATTCGAGCGCCTGGCGGCTTTGTTTTTCAATCAACGGGTTGTTTTTCATCAGCCAGCCCAAATTCATTTTGCCGAGCAACAGGCTGCTGATGCGCTGCTGGTCGGCGGGCGGCGCAAGCTCGCCGGTAATCGGCGTGATGCGCGGGCATACCGGCGTTGCCAACACATCGTATTGCCGATGAAACGCTGCTGCCGCCCGCGCCTGCGCCAACATCAGCTCGCGCGCCCAATAAGCCTCGGCGGCGCTGATTTGCTGACCGTAAGCCATCAGCGCCCAAGTGGCGGGCTCCACATCGCGATAGCTGATTTTGCGCTTGAACGCACGCTCGTAACGGATGCGCGTGTGTGCGGTTTCGCCGGCTACAATCACCACCATCGCCCGCCCCAGGGTTTCGGCATCGGCAAATCCGGGCGCGGCTTCGGTCAGCGTATGCCCCGCATCGGCCAACAGCTTGAGGCTGTGTTCGAATGCGATGCGGGTGGCTTCGTCAATTTCGCCGCCCAACCATGGCTTTGACCAATAAGCGATGTTCAGACGGCCCGAAGGTTGCTTGAGGCCGTCTGAAAACGACGACGCAGCCGGGCAGGTGTAAATCGAATGATGTTGCGTTTGCGCGGCGATATCCAGCATCAGCGCACTGTCGCGCACGCTGCGGGTCAGCACGTGTTCGCACACCATGCCCTGCCAGGCATCCAGAACCAAAGGGCCGGAATCAACCCGCCCGCGCGAAGGCTTCAGGCCGAACAGGCCGCAGTTGTGCGCCGGAATGCGGATGGAGCCGCCGCCGTCGCCGCCGTGCGCCATCGGCACCACGCCCGCGGCCACCGCCGCCGCGCTGCCGCCGCTGCTGCCGCCCGATGTGCGCGACACATCCCACGGGTTGCGGGTCACACCGTAAAACGCCGATTCCGTATACGGCATCAGCCCCCATTCGGGCGTGGTGGTTTTGCCGAAAATGCGCAAACCCGCCTGCTCGTAAGCATCCACCAGATAGCTGTTGTGCGGCGGAAGATGTTCACGCATCAGCGCGGTACCGGAAAGCGTGGGCACGCCCCGCCATTCGGCCAGCAAGTCTTTCAACAAAAACGGCACGCCCGCCAGCGGCGATGTTGCGGCAGGCGGCTGCCATTTCTCCGCTCTGCCGCGCCAGTCTTGCGCCAGCAGGTTCAAGCGCGGGTTAACCGCATCCAGCCGCGCTAACGCAGCCTGCAGCAATTCATCGGCGCCGACCTCGCCTTTTTTCAACAACGCGGCCAGACCGACGGCATCGTATCGACGGTATTCTTCAAATTGCACGCCCTACTCCTTGTAAGGTTTTTTCAGACGGCCTCAGCTCAACAATGCCGCCCCCACTGCCACCAGCGTCATCACAAACAGAATCCAGCGCAAGGTTTCCGGTTTCAGGCTGATGGTGGTTTTCACACCGATTTTCGCACCGATGATGCTGCCCGCCGCCAGCACGAGGCCGATATCCCACCACACCTGGCCACGCCACACAAACACCGCCAGCGATACGGCGGTAAACCCGAGCGTGCAACATACTTTCAGCGCATTGGCGCGCACCAGGTCATAGCGCAACATGCCCGCCAGCACCGGCAGCATCACAAACCCCGCCCCGGCCTGCACAAAACCGCCATACAGCCCCATCAGCCACAAACCGGTGCGGGAGCCGGGCGACGCGGCCACGTCGAGCGGCTGCGTGCCGGGCGGATGCAGCAGCGCCGCCGGCTTGAAAAAAGTGAACGCCGCCACCGCCAGCATCGCCATCAGCAGCATCGGCTTCAACACCGCCACCGGCGCAAACGAGGCCACTAGAGCGCCGCACAGGCCGCCAAACAGCGTCGGCCGCAAAATGGCGGGCAAATCCCGCGTCGGCAGTCTGCCCGCCTTGCGAAAGCCCGACAGCCCCGACACCGACTGCAGCAACACGCCCACGCGGTTGCTGCCGTTGGCAATATCGGCCGGCACGCCGAACATCATCAGCACCGGCAAAATCAGGTTGGAGCCGCCGCCCGCCATCATATTGACGATACCGGCAATCAGGCCGAGGGCGCCGAGTAAGAGGTATTGAGTGAGGTTTAAATCCATAATTTTTGTTCAGACGGCCTAAACCCGACATCAGTTGCTTGCCCGCGCGAAAGTCGCGTCCGACCGGTATAGTCGGTAGTGCTTCGAAAACTGCTCACACAAGCAAGCGCCCATCAACCGTATAGTGCAAAGGCCGTCTGAAATATCGGCAACTGCCGCCAAAATTGCTACCATCTTCTTTTCAAGCAAGGCCATCCGTTTACAGCCGCACTTCAATCCCCGCCGCCCGCATCGCTTCTTTCGCTTCATGGATGCGCACTTCGCCGAAGTGGAAAATGCTCGCCGCCAACACCGCATCGGCCTTACCTTCTTTCACGCCGTCAATCAGGTGTTGTACGTTGCCGACACCGCCCGAAGCAATCACGGGAATATCCACCGCTTCGCTGATGGCGCGGGTGAGCGGCAGGTTGAAGCCGATTTTGGTGCCGTCTCTGTCCATGCTGGTGAGCAGGATTTCGCCTGCGCCACGCGCCTGCATATTGCGCGCCCATTCGACCGCATCAATGCCGGTGGCTTTGCGGCCGCCGTGGGTAAACACTTCCCAGCGCGTGTTTTCAGGATTGACGGCCTTGGCATCAATCGCCACCACAATCGCCTGCGAGCCGAAAAAGCCGCTGGCTTCATTGACCAAGTCGGGATTGGTGACGGCGGCGGTGTTGATACTGGCCTTGTCGGCGCCCGCATTGAGCAGGCGGCGCACATCGGCCACGCTGCGTACGCCGCCGCCGACGGTGAGTGGAATAAACACTTGCGAGGCGACTTCTTCAATCACGTGCAAAATGGTGTCGCGATCGTCGCTGCTGGCGGTGATGTCGAGGAAGGTCAGTTCGTCGGCACCTTCGTCGTTGTAGCGCTTGGCGACATCGACCGGATTGCCTGCATCGCGCAGGCCGACGAAATTGACGCCTTTGACCACGCGGCCGTTATCCACGTCCAAACAGGGAATAATGCGTTTTGCCAATGCCATGATGGTATCCACCCTAAAAACAAACGAGGCCGCACAAGGCGGCCGAGAAAAAAAATGATGCGCCCAAAAACCTTTGAATCACGCATGCAGATACGGCAAGCCCGCCCCAAATACAGTCGAAACATATAAACCCGACTGCACTGCCGCGGCTGCCGCAATCAGCTTACCCAGCTGCCCGCCAAACCGACGCTGTGTTGCGACAGCCAGAAATAACCGACGGCGGCCAACGCGGCCAGCATCATAGTGCCCATAAAGCTGTTGGCCACGCGGTTGACCAGCCAGAACGCGCAGGCCACATAAACCCACAAAACCGCCATCGACACGCCCCACACCAAATCAATGTGCGGCAGCTCGAAAGCGGTGGCGGCGCGCAACAGCACCACCAGAATCATGAAACCGAGGCTTTCGGTAAAGGCGTAGATTTCGCGGTCGCCCGCCCAAATTGCCCAAAAGCCCAATATAAATGCTTCAAGCATGAATATTCCCTTAAATGAATGTGGCCGTCTGAATTTATTAATCTGGTTTTCGGGCGCAAACCCGATTCAGACGGCTGGTCTGAGAAATATGACGCAGCGGCTCCTTATGCCTTGGCCCGACTATAGTCGGAGAAATTAGCTTCTGACACAAGGCGAGCCAACGCCGTAGCAGAAGCTAATTTCTTCGACTATATCAGGCCGCCAGAGAATCGGCCAACTTCTGCGCTTCGGCAAAATCAATGCTGCCCTCATAAATGGCGCGGCCGGTAATGGCGCCTGCCACACCGCTTTTTTCCACCGCACACAAGGCGCGGATGTCGTCGAGGTTGGTGAGGCCGCCCGAAGCAATCACCGGAATCTTCACCGCTTCGGCCAGTTTCACCGTGGCCTCGATGTTGACGCCGCTCATCATGCCGTCGCGACCGATGTCGGTATAGATGATGCTGTTGACACCGTCGTCTTCAAATTGTTTACTCAAATCAATCACATGATGCTCGGTTACCGTTGCCCAGCCGTCAATCGCCACCATGCCTTCCTTGGCATCGAGGCCGACGATGATGTGTCCGGCGAATTCTTTGCAGGCTTCGCGCACGAATTGCGGGTTTTTCACTGCGGCGGTGCCGATGATTACATCGGTCAGCCCCAAGTCGAGGTATTTTTCGATGGTGGTCAAATCGCGGATGCCGCCGCCCAACTGCACCGGAATCTCTTGGCCGACCGCCGCCAGAATGCCGCTGATGGCATCGAGGTTTTTCGGCTTGCCGGCGAATGCGCCGTCAAGATCCACCAGATGCAGGCGGCGCGCGCCTTGTTTGAACCAGTGCAGCCCCATGTCGGCGGGCTGGTCGGAGAACACGGTGGCCTGATCCATCAAGCCTTGTTTCAGGCGCACGCATTGGCCTTCTTTTAAATCGATTGCGGGAATCAGCAGCATAAATTTTCCAATTGCAGCCGTCTGCTTTCAGACGGCCTGACAGGGTTGTTATATTCATTCATAAAAGCAAACGACAAGGCGGAGCCGATTGGCTCGGTGCTTCAACCTTGGTAAATCATTCTCTTGGCGCCAGACAAACCAACTCAGTCAGCTTAATTTTTTATGAACGGACATGATTCAAGTCAAACACAGTTTCAGACGGCCTTGCCAGGAAGCCCGGCAAGGCCGTCTGCAACATTCACAGATGTATTTTACACAATTTATCCGTTCCAGCGCAAAAAATTACGTAAAAGCAATAATCCGCCGTCATGGCTTTTTTCGGTATGGAACTGGGTGGCGAACACATTGTCTTTGCCGACAATGCAGGCGAATTCATGCGGGTAATCGCTGCTGCCGAGCACGATACGCTTATCGGCGGGGGCAAAATAATAGCTGTGGACGAAATAAAAGCGCGTATCTTGGGCAATACCGTCAAACAGAGGATGCGCCTGCGTCTGGCGAACGGTGTTCCAGCCCATATGCGGCACTTTCAGCTTGTCGCCGTTGGCATCGCGCTGGTTGGCGGCAAAGCGCTTCACCTCGCCCTCAAACCAGCCCAAGCCCGGCGTGTCGCCCTCTTCGCTGTGGTCGAACAGCAATTGCGCGCCGACGCAAATTCCGAAAAACGGCTTGTTTTTCAGGCCGTCGGCCACCGCTTCGCCGAGGCCGCTTTGCTGCAACGCACCCATGCAGTCGGGCATCGCGCCCTGGCCGGGGAAAATAATCTTGTCGGCGGCAAACACTTCTTCGGGGCGGTCGGTCAACACAATCTCAGCCGGCACATCCGCCAGCTTTTGCGCCGCCTGCACCGATTTCAACACCGAATGCAGGTTGCCCATGCCGTAATCCACGATGGCTACTTTCATACTTCACTATTCCTTTTTTCTTTTCCCGTCGTCAGCATCACATCACATCACGCTCTTCTGCATCACCAAAAAAGAAACGATGACAATCGCGAGCGGCAGCAATGCGCCAAACCAGTAAGTGGCCAGCCACTTGCTGCGCTCCCCGTGCCAGCGGCGCAGCAAAATCAGGTAAGCCCAACAGTAAAAGCCGAACGCGGCAGCGGCAATCGGCGACATTTCGCCGCCCACCACCATAAAACCGGCAATGCCGAGAAACACCGCATAAGAGAGCGCCCACGGCCACACCGGCGCATGGCGCCCGACATATTCCTGCAATTTACCGAAAATCAGCAACAATAAACTTGGCAGCATAATGAATGGTTTTCAATCTTCGTGTTGGCCGTCTGCTTTTCAGACGGCCTCTTTTCAATTCGCCCGGCCTCACCGCCGCACCAACAAGCAGCGCCGCTGTAAAAAACACCGGCAGCATCCGGGTGACGCCCCCGAGCGATTCGATGGGCACGACTCCCTTGCCACACCCGTCTCTCGCCGCCCGGCGGCATAAGATGCGCTTTTTTATCGTTACACCGGGGCGTGATATATTTCTCTTTCGCCTGCCCGCCGATGCGCCCGCCCGCCGACACAGCCAGCGCCAACGGAAACGCCACCTGCCACAAAGCGACAAACATGCCGTTCTTTTTCACAAGACGGCACCGCTTTTCATCTGTCGGCAACAAGCGGCTTCACAAAAAGCCTCAGGCCGTCTGAATAGCGATTGTATGTTTCAGACGGCCTGATGCCAAGTGTTTCCATGAAATATTCTAATGGTTGAGGATTTTCGACAAAAATTGCTGCGCCCGTTCGCTGCGCGGGCTGCCGAAAAATTCTGCAGTGCTGCAATCTTCCACAATCCGCCCTTCGTCCATGAAAACCACCTTGTCGGCCACCTGCTTGGCAAAGCCCATTTCGTGGGTGACGCACATCATGGTCATGCCTTCTTTGGCCAGCCCCACCATCACATCCAGCACTTCCTGAATCATTTCCGGGTCGAGCGCGGAAGTGGGTTCGTCAAACAGCATCGCCACCGGATCCATGCTCAGCGCCCGCGCAATCGCTACCCGCTGTTGTTGGCCGCCCGACAATTCGGCGGGGAATTTGTGCGCATGCGCGCCCAGGCCGACCCGGTCGAGATAGGCCAACCCTTTTTTCTTCGCCTCATCCTTGCTGCGGCCGAGCACCTTGATTTGCGCCACGGTGAGGTTGTCGGTGATGCTCAGATGCGGAAACAGCTCGAAATGCTGAAACACCATGCCGACGCGGCTGCGCAACTTGGGCAGATTGGTTTTCGGGTCGCCCACCGAAGTACCGTCGACGATGATTTCGCCTTGCTGGAAAGGCTCCAGCCCGTTGACGCATTTAATCAGCGTTGATTTGCCGCTGCCCGACGGGCCGCACACCACCACCACTTCGCCCTTGGCAATGCTGGTCGTGCAGCCGCTCAATACCTGAAAGTCGCCATACCATTTGTTGACATTCTTAATTTCAATCATTTCACACCCGCATTCTTTTTTGCAATCGTTTCACACCGAAAGTGGCCATCGCGCTCACCACAAAATACACCGCGCCGGCAAACAGGATATACGGCGTCAGCATGCCCATCAGGTCGCCGCGCACATACGAGGCGCGGAAAAAGTCAACGAGGCCGATGGCAAACACCAGCGTGGTATCCTGAAACAAAATAATACTTTGCTGCAAAATCAGCGGCAGCATCTTGCGGAAAGCCTGCGGCAGAACCACCAGCCGCATGGTTTGGCCGTAAGTCATGCCCAGCGCCTTGGCGGCATTGACCTGTCCTTTTGAAATCGACTGGATACCGGCGCGCACCACTTCCGAAAAATAAGCCGCCTCAAACACCATAAACGCCACCGCACAGGAAGCAAACGCCACGTTGATGGTAAGGTATTTGCCGGTTGCCCAGTGATACATCATCGGCACGGCGAAATAAAACCAAATCAACACCAGCAAGAGCGGCACCGAACGGAAAAAATTCACATACAGCTTGGCCGGTATCGAGAAAATCTTGTAAGGAGAAAGCCGCGCCAGCGCCAGCAAGGTGCCGATGACCATGCCGCCGACCACCGCAATCGCCACAATCTCCAGCGTGGTGGTGATGCCGCCGAGCAGCCCCGGCGCGGCCGCCTGCAATTCTGAAAGACCGAAAGCCATTATTTTTCCTCCGCCATCAACCCCGGCACGCGGAATCTGCGTTCGAGAAAATTCATAAACATAATCAGCGCCATGTTGATGATCAGATAAATCAGGGTCGCGTAGGTGTAGATTTCAAAATTGTTTTGCGTGTATTCAGCGATGGTCTTGGTTTGGCTGATTAACTCGGCCACGCCCACCAGCGACGCCACCGAAGCATTTTTGAAGCAGTTGGTCAGCTCCGAGCTCAACGGCGGCAGAATCACGCGGAAAGCCTGCGGCAGCAACACCTGGCGGTAAACTTCGGCGGTGCGGAAGCCCAGCGCATAAGCAGCATTGCTCTGCCCTTTGGGCAGCGACTGGATGCCTGTGCGCACCTGCTCGCAAATCCGCGCGGCGGTAAACAGCCCCAGGCCGACGCTGGCGGAAATCATCGCCGAGGTGTTCGGCGTCAGCCCGAAAAACCACCATTGTTTCAAAGCCTCGGGAAAAAAGCCGGGCACCACGTAATACCATACGAAAAGCTGAATCAGCAGCGGCACATTGCGAAACAGGCTCACATAAGCCGAAGCAACGGTTTGCAGCGGCTTTGACGGCAACGTGCGCATGATGCCGAGCGCAGTGCCCAGCATCATGGCGATGACCCAGGCGATGCTGCCGATGAGAAACAGCCAGCCGATACCGGCAACCATCCAGCCCAGATAGGTTTCGTTGCCGATGCCGGTGGGGTCGAAAAGCACGCCCCAGTTCCAGGAATAGCCCATTTTATCAACCTCTTTTGTCGGGTTTTGCAGGGTAGTTTTTCATGCCGGTTCATAAAGCAGGCGGGCAAGGCGGCGGAGTTGAAACAGCGCAGCCAGCGCCCCCTGATGCGCCGGTTGACGGCATTCTGCCCCTGACTGCGCAAGACGGGCTGGCGCAGTTCAGGTTATTTGCAGTCGGGTTATTTTTATGAATTGGCCTCAGACGGCCTGACAAACCGCAATATAGTCGGAGATGTAGATTCTGGTACAAGGCGGCGAGTCGCAGGCAGTACAAATAGTACGACAAGGCGAGCCAACGCCGTAGCAGAAACTCATTTCCCCGACTATACATATCCAATAAAGCGGCGGGCGCTTCCTGCCGTGCGCCCGCCGCATCACTTCATCCACAGGCCGTCTGAACGTTTATTCGACTGCCTGGTCGGTCGGATTGGCGATGATTTCCTTCACCTGCGCCGACATCGGGAAGTCGAGGTTTACGTTTTTCGGCGGAATCGGGCTTTCAAACCATTTTTTATACAAGGCGTCGATTTCGGCGGTGTTTTTGAAGGTGGCATCCAGAGCGCCGTCAACCACGGTCTTGAATGCGCTGTCGCCTTTGCGCAGCATGCAGCCGTAGCGCTCAAACGACATCGGCTCGCCCACAATCACCCATTTGTCGGGCTCCGCCGTTTTGGCGCGCTCGCCCGCCAGCAAGATGTCGTCCATCATGAATGCCTGGGCGCGGCCGTTGAACAACATCAGCGCCGCTTCGCCGTGATCTTTGGCAGAGATGATGTTCATGCCGAGTTTTTCCTTGTCGTTATAGGCTTTGAGCAGGCGCTCGGAGGTGGTGCCCGCAGTGGTGACCACGGTTTTGCCTTTCAGATCGGGAAAGCCTTGAATGCCGGAATCGTTCGCCGTCATCAGGCGGGTGCCGATTTCAAAAAAGGCATTGGAGAAATCCACCTGCTTCTGACGCTCGAGGTTGTTGGTGGTGGAGCCGCATTCGATGTCGACCGTGCCGTTGCTCACCAGCGGAATGCGGTTTTGCGAGGTGACGAGGTTGTAGCGCACCTTCAGGTCGGGCATATTCAGCTCTTGTTTCACCGCTTCCACCACTTTCAACTGCAAGTCGTGGGCATAGCCCACCGGCTGGTTGGGCTGGTCGGCTATGTAGGAAAACGGAATCGAAGAATCGCGGTGCCCCAACACAATGGTGCCCGACGACTTGATTTTCTCCAGCGTGCCCTGCCCGCTTACAGCGGCAGGCGCTTCACCGGAAGCGGCGCTGCCGGCGGGTTTCGACGATTCCCCGCCGCAAGCGGCGAGCCCCAGCGCCACCATGCAGGCGAGGCCGAACGGTTTTAATGCGTTTCGTTTCATATTTCGCTCCCAATCCTTTTTATTTTTTATCGGCTGAACGCGCCAGCCTCCGGCACCGGGCAGCAGACCCGATGCAGCCTATCCTAGCTCAAGCTTTTTTATTTGACAATCACCTTAACACTTGAAAATAACAAACACATGATTTTAATTAACAATAAAACAAAAAATATGATGAAGCAACATATAAATTGTTGACAATTTAAGCAGGAAAAATATAATATTGGCGGCATTATTCATGCCTTTAATCATATAAAATGGCCGTCTGAAAGCTTTCAGACGGCCATTTTATTAATCATGAAACAACTATTCGGCCTGCTCCGCCCCTCAGCAATGGCTGCCGTCTTTCGGATTCGGATGAATCTGCTCAGGCTGCGTAATCGCACGGGCGCGGATTTCCTCATCGCTCAAAGGCTGCTGCGCATAGGTGCGCACATCGTCCACCGAATCTTCGATTACCAATTCGCGCTCCTCCGCTTCCATTTCATCGGCAGGCGTAAACGCATGGCATTCGGAAATATCATCGGTATTCACTTCCACCTGTGGTTGGATGGCCGCCTGCTCCGCCAGCGGTGCGGCTTCAGCCTCGGCCTCAGCCTGTTCGGCTGCCACGGCACGGCGCTCCAGAAAATCATCACAACGCTCCTGGCTCACCAGTGCGGACTCTTCCGCCTCCATCAATTGCGCGGGGTCGGGCATGCGGTTTGTTTTGGCATCAGTCATGTTTTTTCCTCCTTATTGGTATATGCAGCGGGTTTCATATTGAGGCTTTATCATAACAAGAAAGCCTGCGCCTGAAAGCATTTTTTTCATCTGCAAACAGCAAAATCCTGCCCGCCTCAAGCCGACAACACCCTCCCCGCCAGCCAAAACAAGCCCTGCATCACATTGCCCGCCTGCGGTGCGGCGGCAAACAAATCCGCGTCCGCCACCGCCGCCAAATCCGCGCCGCCGATGCCGAGCAGCAGTAAAACGGCCGGCCGCCGAATTCGTTCATCCGCGCTTCGACCTGTTTGATTTCCGCCGTCAGCAACACATATAGTGGTTCATTCCATGTTTTCTAAAAACAAGGCCGTCTGAAAACAATGCGTTCAGACGGCCTTTATCATTCGTTAGCGATTACGCCCACACCAGCAGCGCATGGTTGCGTTTGCCGCGGCGCACGATGGTGTATTTGCCGAAGCGTTTGTGTGCATCGGTCAAAAGATAAGCATCATCGGGTTTTTCCGCCGCATGCTCGGGGTTGTTCGGTTCGGCAATTTGGCCGTTCAACACCACGGCTTTGCTACCCACAAAACCGCGCGCTTCTTTGTTGGAAGAGGCGAGTTTTGCCGCAATCAATGCTTCCACCACATTCAGACGGCCTGATACTTCAAACGCGGGCAAACCGTCAAGCGCGAGTTGCTCGAAGTCGGCTTCGGTGAGGTTGCTCTGGTCTTCGGCAAACAGGCTGGCGGAGATGCGTTGCGCCGCTTCCAAAGCCGCTTCGCCGTGAATCAGGCGGGTCATTTCTTCGGCCAGAATGCGCTGCGCTTCGGGTTTCGCGCCGCTCGCTTTGTCTTTTTCTTCAATCGCATCGATTTCCGAAACGCTCAGGAAGGTGAAGTATTTCAGGAATTTATATACATCGGCATCGGCCACTTTCAGCCAGAACTGGTAAAACTGATACGGCGAGGTTTTCTTGGCATTCAGCCACACCGCGCCGCCTTCGGTTTTGCCGAATTTGGTGCCGTCGGATTTGGTCACCAGCGGCAGCGTGAGGCCGAACACCTGCTTTTGATTCAGACGGCGGGTGGCGTCGATGCCCCAAGTGATGTTGCCCCATTGGTCGGAGCCGCCGATTTGCAGCTGCACGCCGTGGCGCTTGTTCAGCTCGGCAAAGTCGTAGCCTTGCAGCAATGCGTAGGCAAATTCGGTAAACGAAATGCCCACATCATCGCGCTCGATGCGCTGCTTGACCGATTCTTTCGCCAACATCGCGTTCACCGAAAAATGCTTGCCGATGTCGCGCAAAAAGTCCAAGCAGCCCATGCCGCCGAACCAGTCGTAGTTGTTCGCCATCACCGCCGCATTGCCGCCCTCGAAGCTCAAAAACGGCATCAACTGGCCTTTGATGCTTTCCACCCAGTTTTTCACGGTATCGAGCGTATTCAAACTGCGCTCCACCGCTTTGAAACTCGGGTCGCCGATCATACCGGTCGCGCCGCCCACCAAAGCCACCGGCGTATGACCCGCCAGTTGGAAACGGCGCAAAGCCAACACCGGCAGCAAGTGGCCGATGTGCAGGCTGTCGGCTGTCGGGTCGAAACCGCAATAGAGCGAGATTTTTTGTTCGGCCAACAGCGCATCGAGCGCTTCGATGTCGGTGGTTTGCGCAATCAGGCCGCGCGCCTGCAGGTCTTGAATCACTGATTTCATTAAAAGCTTCCATTCATGATTAATAAATTATCTTGCTTTTTTGTATTTGGATTTTATTCTGCGCCACAGGATGCTGGCTGCCGATTTGTGTTCCCTCACGGAACCGACCTTATCAACAGACAGAAAATCAGCACCGTTACCATGCTCCCTAATATGGTTTACACGCATCTGATGCATTCTGTCTGCAGGATCCAAAGCGCAAAATACGGTTGCTTTTTCGGTAAAACCAAAGGGCTCTTGCTTCAATTGCTCAAAAATCAAACGGTCTTCGGCATCTCCGCTTTCATTGGGAGAGTTGGCCCACAAATGGAGGATATGCGAAACTTTTGTTTTGTCCAACAACAAGCCGGAAGGTCTTACAAACCCGCCAAAATTTTCGGCATAAATACCTTTGCCGGGGCCGACGCTTTCCAACATATCTACACACAATCCCTGGCTTTTATTTCCATCGGCATAAATGCAATAAGAAAAAGCCCACGCCCGGCCTTGCAATGATTGTACTGCCAAGCGGCAATGTTCAGGAGCCAGCCAATCGTCATCATCCAGATACATGACCAACGGAGAATCCGCCAAAAATGACAACACCGTGCGCAACGAACCGCCATAAGAGCATTGGTGAACGCCACCATGCCTTTTGGAAGTGGAGTATCCCGGGCTAAGCCAAAATAAAGAACGATTCGGCGGGCATTGCCGCTGCAATTGCTTTCGTAATTTCTGCTCATTTCCGCTTAAATCTTTGTCTACCCCGACCAGAATCTGAATGCGCCCTTGAAAATCCTGCTCAAATATCGATTTTACTGCACGCAATAAAGATTTCCTGCACACCGTTGTCACAACAATTGCAAGATCATGCATATTTGAAATGCCCCCAGATTAGCGAACCAAAGAAAAAAGACAAACGAATCATTTTTAAAAATCAATTTTATTTCGACGGGTTAATATTAATTATCGTCAAAAACTCAATATCTGATGAATACAAGGCAACAATCCGCAGTCAATACAAACAAACCCAGCAACACCGTGGTAGGCATTAAGTTTCCCGACCGTATATTTTACACGAATACCAACCCGATATGCAGAGGCATATAATAGAAATCGGGAATGATTGCATCATTCCCGATTTCTATTGCCATTACAGACTGAACTGTTTAATGACGATGGCCGTTACCGCGCACCATGTGCTGTTTGCCGTGGCCTCTGCCGTTTTTCCACTGCTGCTGGCCATAAGCGCTTTTGCCGCGCGCTTTCACTTTTTGGTTGCGGTAGTTGCGGTATTCCTGATAGCGGCGTGCTTCTTTATCGCGCAACATACCGCGACGGGTAGCTTCGCGATAGGCTTCGTAGTCTTTACGGTTTTTAAATTCACGGCCGCCGTAGTAATAGCGGTTGTTGTAGCGGCCTTCGCGGGTGTAGTTGCTGTTGCTTTTGGCAATCAGGTTGCCGAGCAGACCACCGGCAGCAGCGCCGAGCAGCGTGGATTCCATATTGCCGCCGATGGCGCTGCCGGCTACGCCGCCGACGGCTGCGCCAACGATGGTGCCCTGGGTGCGGCTCATGTCGGCCATGGCCAGCGGGGCGGCGGTCATGGCGGTGGCGGCGAATAATGAAACGAACAGTTTGTATGCTTTCATGGTGTGCTCCTGCAAGTTATTGGATAGTGCCGCGCCGTTTCAGACGGCCTTGTGCGGCATGTGGCTATTATGAGCGCAAAGCGCGGGGAAAGTGCGGCGGGTTAGCAAAGTTTTAATCCCGCTTTACCGAAAGCGGCAGCCGCTGCGTTGTATTTTACCGACAACAGTGTATGTTTAGCAAAACCTCTTTTCAGACGGCCTCGACAGCCCGAGGCCTTTGCAAAAAACAACCGTCGAACCCTTGCCGGGGGAATTTTGCAAAGGCCTCAGCCCATCATGCAAAAGCACGGCCGCAATCATACGGCCGTGCTTTTTTGTGCCTGCTGCGCCTGCTTACACGTTAAACAGGAAGTGAATCACATCGCCGTCCTGCACGATGTATTCTTTGCCCTCGGCGCGCATCTTGCCCGCTTCCTTGGCCTTGGCTTCGCCGCCCAGGGTGACGAAATCGTCATAAGCAATCACTTGGGCGCGGATGAAGCCGCGTTCGAAATCGGTGTGGATGGCGGCGGCGGCGCGGGGGGCGCTGTCGCCTTTGTGAATCGTCCAGGCGCGCACTTCTTTGACACCGGCGGTGAAATAGGTTTGCAGGCCGAGCAAATCGTAGCCCGCGCGGATGAGGCGGTTCAAGCCCGGCTCTTCCAAGCCCATTTCCTGCAAAAATTCGGCTTTTTCTTCGTCTTCCAACTCGGCGATTTCGCTTTCCATCGCAGCGCAAACGGCGACCACGGGGGCGTTTTCTTTGGCGGCCAATGCTTGCAGGCGCTCAAGGTGGGGGTTGTTTTCAAAACCGTCTTCGGCCACGTTGCCGACATACATCGCGGGTTTGGCGGTGAGCAGAAACAGCGGTTTGAGCAAGGCCAGCTCTTCGGCATCAAGGCCGAACGAGCGCACGGGTTTGCCTTCGTTCAGGTGCGGCAGCAGTTTTTCGCACAGGGCGACCAGTTTTTGCGCGTCTTTGTCGCCCGACTTGGCCCGTTTGCCTTCGCGGGTGATGGCTTTTTCCACCGAAGCCAAATCGGCCAAGGCCAGCTCGGTGCCGATGGTTTCGATGTCGGCAATCGGATCGACTTTGCCGGCGACGTGGACGATGTTGTCGTCGTCAAAACAGCGCACCACGTTCACAATCGCATCGGTTTCGCGGATATTGGCCAAAAATTGGTTGCCCAAGCCCTCGCCTTTGCTCGCGCCCGCCACCAGGCCTGCGATATCGACAAATTCCACAATCGCGGGCTGCATTTTTTGCGGATTGACGATTTTCGCCAACGCATCCATGCGCGAATCGGGCACTTCGACGATGCCGACATTGGGCTCGATGGTGCAGAAAGGATAGTTGGCCGCCTCGATGCCCGATTGGGTCAAGGCGTTGAAAAGCGTGGATTTACCGACATTCGGCAGGCCGACGATACCGCATTTTAAGCTCATGATGGGTTTCCTGAACGTGCAAATTGACTAACGGGCGATTATAGCATAATTCGATGACGGTTACGGCCTGACTGCGCGGGCAGCCAAGCTTTCAGGCCGTCTGAAAATAGGTGGAAGCCTTTGCAAAATTTCCCCGCCCTGTCGCTCCCGCGCAGGCGGGAGCCTAGGGCAAAGCGCCGCTTTGCTTGTGGCTCGGCTTGCGACCATGTTTCAAAACGCCTGCAAATTTGACTGCAAGGCCGTCTGAAACTGAATCTGCGATTCAGACTGGGCACCCGCACAGGGGGATTTTACAAAAGTCTCAGTGATTCAAACCGTCAGGATGCTTTATTGATTTTCAAACAATTTCATTAGAGCAGTTCACCTAATCTTTGTTTTTGATTATGCTGCTTCAACCGCACATCACTCTCTCAAGCTGCGGATAACAAAGGAGAAATCATGAAGAAATTAATCATCCTGGCCGCCCTCGCCAGCCCGCTCGCGTTCGCACAAGGCATCGAAGGCAAATGGCGCACCATCGACGACGAAACCGGCAAACCCAAGGCGGTGGTGCAAATCAGCCAGAGCGGCGGCACTTACAGCGGCAAAATCGTCTCGCTGGCAGACGGCGTGAAAAACGAATGCCCGGCCTGCCAACCCGCCAAACCGCTCATCGGCCTGACCATATTGACCGGCCTGAAAGAAAAAGGTGGCAAATACGAGGGTGGCAAGATTTACGACCCGAAAAGCGGCAAAACCTACAATGCCAAGGCCGAAACAGCCAACGGCGGTCAGGCGCTGAAAGTGCGCGGTTATCTCGGCGTGTCGGCGCTGGGGCGCACCCAAACCTGGCAGAAAGCGGACTGAGCTTCACCGGCAAATCAAAGGCCGTCTGAAAAGCCGGATGGGTTGCCGCATCTATCCAATTCAGCCAGGCTTTCAGACGGCCTTGAAGCCGCCGCAACATTGCCCCAAATAATCATTTGACTTTAAAATAAATTAAATTTCAGCCAAGCCATTCACTTCATCCGTGTTTTTCGTTATTCTTTGCCAACAAGAAAAATAAATCCTTGTGTTAAAAGGAGAATACATAAATAAATTAATGATACTGGTAGCGCTGTTCAGCCCACTGGCCTTCGCGCAAGGTATCGAAGGCAAATGGCGCACCTTCAGCGACCTCACCGGTAAGCCCGAGGCGGTACTGCAAATCAGCCAAAACGGCGGTGTGTACAGCGGCAAAATCGTCTCGCTGGCAGACGGTGTGAAAAACGAATGCCGCGCCTGCCAACCCGCCAAACCGCTCATCGGCCTGACCGTGCTGTCCGGCTTGAAAGAAAAAGGCGGCCGATACGAAGGCGGTAAAATCTACGACCCGGCAAACGGCGCAACCTACAACGTCAAAGCCGAGCTGGCCAATGGCGGCAGCGCTTTGAAAGTGCGCGGTTATTTGGGGGCTTCCACCTTGTGGCTCATCCAAACCTGGCAGAAAGCAGATTAAGTTTTATAGTCGAAGAAATTAGTTTCTGCTACGGCGTTGGCTCGCCTTGTATCAGAATCTAATTTCTCCGACTATATAGGCAAACCAAAGGCCGTCTGAAAAGTTTTTCAGACGGCCTTTTTCTATTCCTGATTATTTAAACAGCAAAATCAACACCAACGCCACCGCAATCACCGCCAGCCACAAACTTTGCCGCTGCTGGATTTTCACCAGATGAATGTAGGCATCGCGCATTTCCTGCTGGCGCGTTTCATCCACCAGCATATTCAGCTTGCGCGGCAGGCTCGGCAGGATTTGCGCCCAATCGGGCGCTTCTTCTTTCAAATTGCGCAACAGGGCTTTGGGGCCGACCTGCTCGTTCATCCAACTGACTAAAAACGGCTTCGCCGTTGCCCACAAATCCAAATCGGGATCGAGTTGTCTGCCCAAGCCCTCGATGTTGAGCAGGGTTTTTTGCAGCAACACCAGCTGCGGCTGGATTTCTACATTGAAACGGCGGCTGGTTTCAAACAGGCGCATCAGCACCAGGCCGAACGAAATCTGCGACAAGGGCTTGTTGAAAATCGGCTCGCACACCGCGCGCACGGCGGCTTCCAGCTCTTCGGCACGGGTGTCGGCGGGCACCCAGCCCGATTCGATGTGAGCGGTGGCGACGCGGTGGTAATCGCGGTTGAAAAAGGCGAGAAAATTAATCGCCAGATAGCGTTTGTCGTATTCGGTGAGGCTGCCGACAATGCCGAAATCGAGCGCGATGTAGCGGTTGTCGGCGGCGACGAGGATATTGCCGGGGTGCATATCGGCATGGAAAAAGCCGTTTTTAAACACTTGGGTGAAGAAAATTTCCACGCCGTAACGGGCGAGCTTTTTCAAATCAATACCGTCTGAACGCAATTTTTCCACATCCGAAATCGGCGTGCCGTCCATCCATTCGATGGTGAGCACGTCGCGACTGCAATAATCGAAATATACCTGCGGCACAATCAGCATATTGCTGTCGGTAAAGTTGCGGCGCAGTTGGCTGGCGTTGGCCGCTTCTTTCATCAAATCCAATTCGTCGTGCAGGTATTTGTCGAATTCTGCCACCACCTCCTGCGGTTTCAGGCGCTTGCCGTCGGCAAACAGCCGCTCTATCCATTTGGCACCGAAACGCATCAGCGCCAAATCCTGCTCGATGACCGGCAGCAAATCGGGGCGCAACACCTTTACTGCCACCGCTTCGCCGCTGTGTAAACGCGCCTTGTGCACCTGCGCCACCGAAGCGCTGGCCACCGGCACTTCGTCAAATTCGGCATACACTTTACCAATCGGATGCCCGAGCGAAGCCTCAATGTGCATGCGTGCAACCGTGCCGGGAAACGGCGGCACTTTATCTTGCAGCTTCGCCAGCTCCCGCGCATATTCCGGCGGCAGAATATCGGGGCGGGTGGAGAGTACCTGCCCCAGCTTCACAAAAATCGGCCCCAGGCTCTCCAGCGCCAAGCGCAGGCGCACCGGCAGCGGCTCCTCGTGGCTCTGCGGGCTTTGCGGCAGCTTCTGCAGCAACAGACGCAGCCATTCGGGGCGCACATGCCCGGCAAAAATGTCGGCGAGGCCGTAGCGGTAAATCGTTTTAATGATGGTGGTGGAGCGTTTCAGCCATTTCATGAGCGGTCTTTGCAGTAATATAGTCGGAGCAATGAGATTCTGATACAAGGCGGCGAGCCGCAGACAGTACAGATAGTACGACAAGGCGAAACAACGCTGTAGCAGAAACTCATTTCTTCGACTATAAAAAACGCCGCCTGTGCCGCCGATGCCCGATTATCAAAAGCAGCGGCCGCCCGGCGTGCAGCGGTAAAAAAACGGTGGCGGTTGGGCAGGTCAGTGCCGGAACAGATGATTTGGCAACCCGCCGGGCAAAGCGGCTGCACAGGCAGCTTCCTCCGCCTCGCAACCCGCCTTCCGGCCAACGGCACCATGATACCATAGAAACAACCTGTCCCGATTTCATCCGCTCCGGCAAAAGCAGCCGATATCCGCCTGATATGCACACACAGGCAGAGACGTGAGCCTGTCGGCATTTGCAGCTTTGCATGCCCGCATTTCCCTGTCGCGGCGCCGGCATTTTAATATGCACAATATTTGATATTTCACCCGCTTCCTCTCCGCATCCGTGATATACTTTAACAAAAATATAACGAGTGTCTTAATCGGAATGCATGTAAACTATGCACACAACATACAGCCATGCTATAATCCGCCGAAACACGCAAACAGCGTATAAATTTGATTCATGCAGCAAAGAATATTTTTCAGTCAGAAACCCCGACGAAACGCTTGATTAATAAGGCTTAGCCCTCTACCCTGACAACATCGGAACCCATCAAGCAGAGGCGGTGCATCATGACCGAAAGCCAAAAAAAACTCAGTTTTGAATTTTTCCCCACGCGTACGCCGGAAGGGCGTGCCAAACAGGTGATTACACGGAAACAACTGAGCCAGTACAACCCCGAATTCTTCTCCTGCACCTCCGGCGCCGGCGGCTCCACCAAAGAAGGCACCATGCAGGCGATTGAAGATATTTTGAGCGAAGGCGTGGCCGCCGCGCCGCACCTGCCCTGCGTTGGCATGCAGCCCGAAGAAATCATCGGGCTCTTGCAGGAATACAAAGCAATGGGCGTGCGCCACCTGGTGGCATTGCGTGGCGACATCCCTTCCGGCGTCGGCGCAGGCATGGCCGGTTTGCGCTATGCCAACGAGCTGGTGGCGTTGGTGAAAAGCGAATTCGGCAGCGATTTCCACGTGGAAGTAGCCGCCTACCCCGAATACCACCCGCAGGCGCGCAGCGCCGAAGACGACATCAACAATTTCGTGCGCAAGGCCAAAGCAGGCGCAGATTCGGCGATTACACAATATTTTTACAATCCCGACGCCTACTTCCGCTTTGTCGACGATGTGCAGGGGCGCGGTGTGGATATTCCGATTATTCCCGGCATCATGCCGATTGCCAGCTTTTCCAAACTGGCGCGCTTTTCCGACACCTGCGGCGCCGAAATCCCGCGCTGGCTGCGGCTGAAACTGCAATCGTATGCCGACGACACCGCCGCCATCAAGGCGCTGGCGCTGGATGTGGTCACCGAAATGTGCGAACGCCTGCTGCGCGAAGGCGCGCCCAGCCTGCATTTTTACACGCTGAACCAGGCCGGTCTGGTTTCCACCGTCTGCCAGCGCTTGGGCTATTGAACAATATAGTCGGAGAGTAAGTTTTAATACAAGGCGGCGAGCCGCAGACAGTACAGATAGTACGGCAAGCACAGCAACGCCGTAGTAAAACTTACTCTCCGACTATACAAGCTTCCTTCTTTTCTTGTTGTACCTCAACAGAAAAGCTTCACGGGTCATTTTTATGACCCGTTTTTTTTTGCCCGTTTGGCAAGTCAATTCAGGCCGTCTGAAATTATGTTTCAGACGGCCTGTTTTTATTTATAGTCGAAGAAATGAGTTTTTACTACGGCGTTGGCTCGCCTTGTATCAGAATCTCATTTCTCCGACTATACTTCACCGTTGCCAATCAAAACTGCGACTTCGCCACGCGGCGCCAGTGGTGCAGCAGCGGTTCGGTGTAGCCGCTCGGTTGCGCCGTGCCTTTGAATACCAAATCGCAAGCGGCCAAGAAGGCAGGGGAGCTGTCGAAGCGGCCGACCATCGGGGTGTAGAACGGATCGCCTGCGTTTTGTTGGTCAACCACGCCCGCCATGCGCTCCAGCGTTTCGCGCACTTCGGCTTCGCTCACCACGCCGTGCAGCAGCCAGTTGGCGATGTGTTGGCTGGAGATGCGCAGGGTGGCGCGGTCTTCCATCAGGCCGACGTTGTGGATGTCGGGCACTTTCGAGCAACCCACGCCCTGCTCTACCCAGCGCACGACGTAGCCGAGGATGCCTTGGCAGTTGTTGTCGAGCTCTTGCTGTTTCTCTTCCGCGCTCCAGTTGCTATCGGCGGCGACGGGGATGGTGAGCAAGTCGTCGAGATAGGCTTTCGGCTCTTGCGCCAGCAGGTCTTTTTGCACGTCGAACACGTTCACTTGATGGTAATGCAGCGCGTGCAGGGTTGCGCCGGTCGGCGACGGTACCCACGCGGTGGTCGCGCCGGATTTGGGGTGGCCGATTTTCTGCTTGAGCATTTCGGCCATCAAATCGGGCATCGCCCACATGCCTTTGCCGATTTGCGCTTTGCCGGGCAGGCCGCATTCCAAGCCGACTTGGACGTTGCTCAACTCATACGCCTGAATCCATTTGCTGGCTTTCATGTCGCCTTTGCGGATCATCGCGCCCGCCAGCATGGAGGTGTGCATTTCATCGCCGGTGCGGTCGAGGAAGCCGGTGTTGATGAACACCACGCGCTCGCGGGCTTCGTAAATACAGGCGGCGAGGTTGACGGAGGTGCGGCGCTCTTCGTCCATGATGCCCATTTTGAGGGTGTTGGCGGGCAGCTTGGTCAGGGTTTCGATGGCGGCAAACAAGTCGTTGGCGAAACGCACTTCTTCGGGGCCGTGCATTTTCGGTTTCACAATGTAAACCGAACCGGCGCGGCTGTTTTTGTTTTCGCTGCGGTTCAAATCAAACGGGGCAATCAAGGCGGTCATCACGCCGTCGAGGATGCCTTCGGGGATTTCGTTGCCGTTTTGGTCGAGTACGGCGGGCGTGGTCATCAGATGGCCGACGTTGCGGATAAACAAGAGCGAGCGGCCGGGCAGTTTGAATGCGCCGCTGCCGTCGGGTTGGGTGTATTCGCGGTCGGGGTTGAGGGCGCGGGTGAAGGTTTTGCCGCCTTTTTCCACTTCTTCCGCCAGCGTGCCGTTCATCAGGCCGAGCCAGTTGGCATACACCAGCGCTTTGTCTTCGCCGTCAACAGCGGTGACGGAATCTTCGCAGTCCATGATGGTGGAGAGCGCGGCTTCGAGAATCACGTCTTTCACGCCGGCGGGGTCTTGCGCACCGATGGGGCTGTTTTTATCGATCAGGATGTCGATGTGCAGGCCGTTGTGCAGGAACAATAATGAAGTCGGCGCGTCTTCGCTGCCGTTGTAGCCGACGAACAATTCGGGCGCGGCCAGGCCGCTGCTGCCGCCGTTTTTCAATTGCGCTTTCAGACGGCCTTCTGCCACTTGATAGGCCACCACGTCTTTGTGGCTGCCGCTTGCCAGCGGAATGCTGCTGTCGAGCACGTCGCGCGCAAAGGCAATCACGGCATCGCCGCGTACGGGGTTGTAGCCCTTGCCCGGTGCCAAATCGCCGCTTTGGTCAATCGCATCGGTGCCGTAAAGTGCGTCATACAAACTGCCCCAGCGGGCGTTGGCGGCATTCAAGGCATAGCGGGCGTTGTTAATCGGCACCACCAATTGCGGCCCGGCTTGTTCGGCCAGCTCGCGGTCGACATTGGCGGTGGCGATTTTGAATTCGAGCGGGCTGTCAACCAGATATTCCTGCTCTTTCAGGAAGGTTTTGTAGGCCGCCAAATCGGTCACCGGGCCGGGATTGTTGCGGTGCCACTGGTCGATTTGCAATTGGATGCGGTCGCGCTTTTCCAGCAAATCGCGGTTGAGCGGGGCGAATTTGTGCACCAAATCGGCGAAGCCCTGCCAGAATTCGGCGGACGAAACCTGCGGATGCTTGGCCAATACTTCGTTTTCGACAAATTGGTATAAATGATTGTCCACCTGCAGACCGGCGGCGGGCGTGTAGCTGTATGCCATCTTGAATTCTCCTGTGCTTTTTTTCTGATAAGGGCTGATGATTGCAACCAACCTGCCACGAAAATACCACTATTTGTGCGAATAATCCATAGCCCCGCCCCCGGTTTTGCCAAAAAACAGCCGTCTGAAAAACTTTTGATTAACAAAGTGTTTCAGACGGCTACATTTCAACGAAGAGTATAGTCGAAGAAATGAGTTTCTCCGACTATAGAATTGCACAGATGGGCAGACAAGCAAAGCTGCGCTTTGCACTGGGCACCCGCCTGCGCGGGTGCGACGGTTATTTTTTGCAGAGGTTTCAAGTTATAGAAAAAGCCGTCTGAAAGTGGGTTTCAGACGGCCTTTCTATGGCTTATCAGCAAGCAGGTTTAAAACTCTTGTCGGGTCGGACGGATGGTGATTTCGTTCACGGCCACGTCTTCCGGCTGCTCGATGGCATAAGCCACGGCGCGGGCGACGGAATCGGCGGGGATTTCGTAAGCCTGATAAAAGGCTTCCATCGCGGCGGCGGCGTCTTTGTCGCTGCTGCCGTGTTTCAATTCGCTCTCCACCGCGCCGGGGTAAAGCGTGGTGACGCGGATGTTGTCGCCCGCCACTTCGCCGCGCAAGCCTTCGCTGATGGTTTTCACGGCGAATTTGGTGGCGCTGTATACCGTGCCCACGCCACCGGATACTTTCAAACCGGCCACCGACGAGAGGTTGATGATGTGGCCGCTTTTTTGCGCCTGCATGCCGGGCAGGACGGCGGCGATGCCGTAGAGCACGCCTTTGATGTTGACGTCAATCATTTTGTCCCATTCGTCTACGCGGCATTTGGCCATCGGCGCCATCGGCATGATGCCTGCATTGTTTACCAACACATCGATGCGGCCGAATCGGGCAACAGCTTCGCGGGCCAGGTTTTCCACTTCGGCGTGCGCCGCCACATCGGTGGCTACGGCAATGGCTTCGCCGCCCTGCGCCTGAATATCGGCCACCAGCTTTTCCAGGCGGTCGGCGCGGCGGGCGGCCAATACCAATTTGGCGCCGAAAGCGGCCAGATGGCGGGCGGTGGCTTCACCCAGACCACTGGATGCGCCGGTGATGACCACGACTTTGTTTTGAATATTGTTGCTCATGTTTTGCTCCTGTTTGGATTCAGACGGCCTTTGCGATGCAGTTTTTCACTTTCAGGCCGTTGTTTTTTAAAGATTGCCAAGGCCGTCTGCAAGGCTTTCAGACGGCCTCTGGCTGAATTACTGTGCGTCGTAAGCCTGCTGCACCACGGCGATGCTCGGAATCACCACCGGCCAGCCTGCGTAAAACGCCAAGTGGGTCATCACTTCGCCCATTTCTTCGCGGGTGATGCCTTGTTGGATGCCGCGCGCCATGTACACGCCGAGGAAATCGCGCAGACCTTGGGCAATCAGGGCGGTAACGCTGACGAGGTTGCGGTCGCGCAGGCTCAGGCCGGGGCGCTGCCATACGTGGTGGTAGAGCAAATCGGTGCTGAATGCGGCGAGGCCGGGGGCGAAGGGAGCGATGTTTTGCCCAATCAAGCCCATGAAGAAATCGTTGTCAGGCAGCGCTTGCGCCAGCGGCAGCAATTCCGGCGCCAATCCGGGCAGCTGGCTTTCGCTGATGCCGCGTTCGGCGAAGATGTCTTTCAGGATAATCACAGCGTTAAAGGCATTTGACCAGCCGGAATAAAACGCCATGTGCAACACGATTTCCGACATTTCTGCGGCAGTGACGCCGCTGTCGAGCGCTTTGTTGAAATAATGCGCCATGCCGGCGGTTTGGGCACGGGCAATCAGCGCGGCCACGGTAATCACGCAGCGGTCGTGGGTGCTCAGGCCTTCGCGCTGCCACAGGTTATTGACGATGGCGCTGCCGGTGAAGGCCGCCAGCGTGGGCGATACGGCGGCCACATCGGCGGGGCTGACGGCGGAACGGGTTGGGTTTGACATGATGTTTCCTTTCCAATGGATATGTGGTTTTCAGACGGCCTGTATTGATATAGTCGAAGAAATGAGATTCTGATACAAGGCGGCGAGCCGCAGACAGTACAGATAGTACGACAAGGCGAGCCAACGCCGTAGCAGAAGCTCATTTATTCGACTATAAAGGCCGTCTGAACGGGGTTTACAGTTTCAATAAACGCTCGGCGTTTTGGTGGGCGATCAGCGCTTTTTCGGCGGCGCTGACGGGCAGGTTTTCCAGCCAGCTTCGCGCCCCGTCTAGGCTTTGATACGGGTAATCGATCGAATACAGAATGCGTTCGCTACCCATCAATTCGCGGACAAACATAAAATGCGGCAGGGTGAGCATGCCGCTGGGGCTGACATACACATGCTCGCGGTAGGTTTGAATCAGGCTGCGGCTAAGCCCGGTGGCGGCTTGCGGCAGGCTGTCGTCGAGGCGTTGCAGGTAAAACGGCAGCATTTCGCCCCAATGGCCGCTGATGACTTGCAGATTCGGATGGCGGTCGAAACAGCCCGCCAGCATCATCCGCAGCACATGAATGCCCGCTTCGTTGTGCCAGCCCCAGCCAAACATGGCCAAGCGCGCATTCACTTCCGCATCGAAACCTGTGTAATACGCCTCGCGCACGGCCTCCACCGGCAAACCGGGATGCACATACAGCGGCACTTGCCATTCGTCGAATGCGGCCAGCAGCGAATCAAAGCGCGGATGGTCGAGAAAACCGGCATCAGGGCGGCCGTTGATCAATGCGCCTTTGAAGCCCAATTCTTTCACCGCCCGCTCCAGCTCCCGCACGGCGGCTTCAGGGTCTTGCCACGGCAAAGTGGCAAAGGCGGCGAAGCGGCCGGGATGTTGGGCGGCGGCTTCGGCCATCGCATCGTTGGCGGCGCGGTGCAGCGCGGCGGCGGCGGGCATGGCGGCCATTTGCGGCACACCGCCCACCGACAACACCTGCATGTCGATACCGGCGTCGTCCATCTGCTTCAGACGGCCTGCACCGATGTCCTGCAAAAGCCGCATCGACTCCTGCGCGGCAATCACATGCGGGCGGCTGTGGTCGGCCACGTCTGCGCCGTCGGTGACGCGGCTGCCCCAGTCGCGCAGATACGGCGCGGCAGCAGCAGTGGCCGCCATGCCCGCCTGCGCCAGCGCGGGATAGAGCATGTGCTCTTCGAGGGTGATGATTTTCATGTGGTTTTCCTTTGACGGCTTAGGGCTTTCTGATACTTCGTTTATGAGGGGATTTTTGTTCCTGAAAATGCAGATGCAAGGCAAAAAACGTAGCAAGATTGGACATCTTGCGAGGCTTTTTAACGCAGCAGATGCGTTTTCAGGGACAAAAAGCACCCGTAAATCGAAGTGTCAGGAAGCCCTAGCGTGAAGCTTGCCCAGATAAGGCAAAAGCATCAATGCCAAACCGCTTTTCAATACTGCACGCCGGTTCATGCGCTTGGTTCAAGCCGCCGGGCTTATTTCTGCAAGGCTTCGCGCAATGCCACGCCCAGGCTGGCGGCCGATTGCGGGTTTTGGCCGGTAATCAGGCGGCCGTCAACCTGCACTTCGTCATGCCAGTTGGCGGCGGCATGGTGGCGTGCGCCGCGCTCGACCAGTGTGGAAGCCAGCAAAAACGGCACCACATTAGTAGACTGCACTTCTTCCTCTTCCGCATCGGTAAACGCGGCCACGTCTTTACCGGCAACCAGCAAACTGCCGTCTGAAAGGCGGGCATTCACCAGCGCAGCGGGGCCGTGACACACGGCGGAAACAATGCCGCCTGCTTCGTAAATCGAGCAGATGGCGTTTTGCGCGGCGGCGTTGTCGGGGAAATCCCACATGGTGCCGTGGCCGCCTGCGAAGAAAATCGCGGCGTAGCGGGCGGGATCGATGTCGTCGATTTTGAGGGTGTTTTCAATGGCGTGGCGGAAATCGGCATCGGCCCAGTAATGTTTGTTGGCCGGGTCGTCCATGTCTTCGAGGCCGTCGAGCGGAGCCGCGCCGCCTTTGATGGAGGCGAACTCCACTTTGATGCCTGCTTCGTGCAGCTTTTCCAGCGGGTGGGTGACTTCGGCCAGATTGAAGCCGGTGGGGATGCCGGTGTCGCCTTTGACAGCCTGGCTGGTGACAACGAATAAAACGGGTTTGTCGGCGTTGCTCATGGTTTGCTCCTGTTGTGTGGGTTGATGGGTGCAGTATAGGGAGAAAGCATGACGGCTGATAGACAGGTGAAAGTGTATAGATTATTTCCTTTTTGGAAATAATAAGCATGTCTATGTGTCATCTAAAAGGCCGTCTGAAAACCTTTTCAGACGGCCTTTGATGGATAAGCCTGCTTTTTTGAAAAATATTACAAAGCGGCAATCAGCCTGTCTACCGCAGCCTCTTCGGTCGCCCACGAGGTAATCAGGCGCACGGCGGCGTGGTCGGCGTCGGTTTCCTGCCACACGTAAAAGCTGAAATCGGCTTGCAGTTTTTCAATCACGGCATAAGGCAGAATCGGGAACACCTGATTGGTGGTGGATTCTGTCAGCATGGCGTAGCCTTTTGATTTAACCGCCGCCACGATTTTGGCGGCCATCCGGTTTGCATGACGGGCAAGCTCGAAGTAGAGGCCGTCTGAAAACAATTCGTAATACTGGATGCCGAGCAGGCGGCCTTTGGAGAGCAGCGCGCCGTTTTGTTTGACAATGTAGTCGAAATCGGTTTGCAGCGCGGGGTTGACGATGACCATTGCTTCGCCGAGCAGGCCGCCGTTTTTGGTGGCACCGATATAAAACGCATCGGCCAGGCGGGCGATGTCGGCGAGGGTGGCGTCGTTGTCGGCGGCGGTGAGCGCGCTGCCGAGGCGCGCGCCGTCGATATAGAGCAGCAAATCGTGTGCGCGGCAATATTGTGCGATGGCTTCCAGCTCGGCCAGATGATAAATCGAACCGATTTCGGTGGATTGGGAGAGATAGACCAGCCGCGGTTTGACCATATGCGGCGCGAGTTCGTGCGCTTTCAGCACGGCGGCGATGTCGGCCACGTCGAGTTTGCCGTCGGCGCTTGCGACTTCAATCACTTTATGGCCGCTGGCTTCAATCGCACCGGCTTCGTGGGTGGCAATGTGGCCGCTGGCGGCGGCGATGACGGCTTCGTGCGGGCGCAGAAAAGCGGTGGTGGCGAGACGGTTGGTTTGGGTGCCGCCGCTGAGAAAATGGATGGCGGCATCATCGTTGCCAACCAGCTTTTTCAGCAGGCTTTTTGCTTCACAGCTGTAGAAATCTTCGCCGTAGCCTTCGTGTTGCTCCAGATTGCTGCTGAGCAGGCGGTTGAGAATATTGGGGTGCGCGCCTTCGGCGTAGTCGTTTTTGAAGCTGTACATGATGTTTTCGGCAAGATAATTTGAAACCATCAATATAAGGCCGGAACAATGCTTTTAAAGGCCGTCTGAATATTCAAACCGCCCTTGTTTTGCATCGCCGGTGTCTGCATGCGGATAAAGCCGCGCCTGCCAGCCATTTTGCCCAATGTGCCATACCGCCTCCGTCAGACCGATTGATGAATTTGCGCCATCAGCCGCTCGGCATGCAGGCGCGCCCTGTTTTGCACATCGGCCAAATCGGCCTCGCTGCTCACGCCGGGCACATACATGATGCCGGTCGAACACACCGGCTGCTGCCAATCCATGCCGCATTGCACCGCGCTTTGCTGCAGCGGCGGCAAAAAGGCTTCCAGCGGATGGTTCATGGCACCGCCATAGCGGTATTGTTCGGCGGGCGCGCCGGCGGTCAGCGATACAGTCAGCTTTTTGCCCTTGAGCGCGGTGCCGCCGCTGCCGTAGGCAAAACCGTGCAGATACACTTCGTCTAAATAGGCTTTCATCAGCGCGGGCAGCGCATACCAGTGCAGCGGAAACTGCCACACCACCACATCGGCGGCCACCAAAGCGGCCTGCTCGGCGGCCACGTCGATTTTGCGGTTTGCATACAATTCGTCGAGGCGGCGGATTTCGGCCGCATCGCCCAACCCTTGCTGCAAGGTGTCGAGAATCACCCGGTTGGCGGTGGATTGCTGCAAATCGGGGTGGCCGGAAATAACGAGGATTTTGCTCATGATGGGGCTTTCTGGAAATAATTGAATGTCAACAGGCGCAGTATAGGCGTTTGGATTGATGGGTTTAAGACAGCTGCCGGTAGAAAGACCATTTCCGCACAGGAAGCAATCAGGCCGTCTGAAAACGCTTTCAGACGGCCTCTGCTTTATTCGGGCAGGCCTTCCACAATGTAAGTGCGCGAATTGCCGGCGCGGTGGCGGATGGGGATGATTTTGCGGTATTCGGGCGAGTTGTACCAGGCTTGCGCTTGGGCGAGGCTGTCGAACTTGATCATCACCAGCCGCCCCTGCGCGCCGAAGCCTTCTTTCACGTCGGCTTCGCCGCCGCGCACGATGTATAGTCGGAGAAATTAAGTTTTAATACAAGGCGGCGAGCCGCAGACAGTACAGGCAGTACGACAAGGCGAGCCAACGCCGTAGTAAAGCTTAATTTCTCCGACTATAGCGGCCGCTATACGGGCGGAAGGTATCTTCCACTTCGGCGCTGTAAGGGCGGATGGCCTCGCGGTCGGTGGCTTCGAATTCGGCCACATAATAAGCGGGGCTTGCCTTGGCTGCACCGGCGGGCGCGGCATGGGCGGCCAGCGGCAGGGCGGCTGCGGCCACTGCGGCGAAGGCAGACAAAAACAGTTTGGTCATTTCAGACTACTCCTTTATTTTATGGAAAATCAGCGGCAGGGATTCGGCATCCAGGCTTTGCATGTCGGTCAGCTGCAGCGATTTCACCATGTGCGCGGTGCCGGTTTTGTAGTGCTGGAAGTGCGGCGATCGGATATGGGCGTCATAGGCGGCCTGGTCAGCATAAATTTCCAGCAGGCGGATTTGGGCGGGCGCGTTTTGCTCGGCCATCGGCACAATCGCCAGCACGCCCGGCTCGATTCTCATCGAAGCCGCCGCCTCTTCTTTCAGCATGGCATAATATTCGGCGCGGTATTGTGGGAAAATTTCGATTTCGGCCATGCGCATCATCATTTTACCGCTGCCGTTTTCAGGTTCGCCCGCCTTGTCGTGGGCAAAAACCGGCAGCGCCGCCAAAGCCAGCGCCAGCAGCAATCCTGCTTTTTTCAACATAGTCCGCTCCTGTCTGTAAAATCACAAAATATAGTCGAATAAATGAGCTTCTGCTACGGCGTTGGCTCGCCTTGCCGTACTATCTGTACTGTCTGCGGCTCGCCGCCTTGTATCAGAAGCTCATTTCTCCGACTATATTTGGGAAACGGTATAAATATAAACTGGTTTGCGCCTTATTTTTAGCCTATGATGGGTGCAAAGATATTTTCCCGAAAGGAACGAATCCATGCACAGCGCCATCTACGGCCAACTGACCGTATTTCACACCATCGCCGCGCAAGGCAGCATTTCCGGCGCGGCGCGCCAGCTCGAAATCGGCGCGCCTGCGGTGAGCAAATCGCTGAAGCTTTTGGAAGAACACATCGGCCTGCCGCTGTTTAACCGCACCACGCGCAAGCTGGAGCTGACCGAAGCGGGCGCGTTGCTGCTGGCGCGAACGGGCGAGGCGGTGCAGTCGCTGCAATATGCGGTGGAGAGCGTGCAGGATTTGGGCGACACGCCGCACGGCAGCGTGCGCATCACCGTGGCGCGGTTTGCCTACAAATGCATCCTGAAGCCGCTGCTGGCCGAATTCTGCCGCCAGTATCCCGAAATCCGGCTGGAAGTGTCGGTGTTTGACGGCACGGTCGATATTCTCGAACAAGGCTTCGATTTGGGCATCCGCTTCGGCGACCGCGTGGAAGAAGGCATGGTGGCGCGCCAACTGATGGCGCCGTTTAAAGAGGGCTTGTATGTGTCGCAGGCTTATCGCGACCAATACGGCCTGCCCGAAAGCCCCGCTGACCTGCCCGCACACCGGCTCATCGGCTACCGCCTGATTACCGCCAACCGCATCCTGCCGCTGACGCTCGACAACCACGGCCAAGCGCTGGAAGTGGACATGCCCTGCCCGATATTGGTCAACGACATCGGCGTGATGGCCGACGCGGTGCGCCAGGGTATCGGCATCGGCCGCCTGTTTGAACCGGTGGTGCAGCAATACGCCGACCGCGCCGATTTTGTCCCGGTGTTGGCGGATTATTGGCAAAGCTATCCCGGCGTGTATCTCTATTACCTGCAAAACAGCCAGAAAGCCAAGCGCATCAGGGTGTTGATTGATTTCTTGCTGGCGCATCACGGCGGCTGAACATGCTCCGCCTAGCCCATGCCTTTTCGGCATACCTTTTACTGCATCGCAAAAGCATCAGGCCGTCTGAAAGGTTTCAGACGGCCTGATGTGATTGTGCAGCCAAACAATAGCAATCACACAAGACGAAGGCAGCGCCGCAGGATTCCATATTATCCGGCGATCAATATTTCATTCCCCGCAGCATCCCCTGAATCGCATTGCGGCGCAGCTCGCGGTATTGCGCGGTTTGCGGCGAGTCGGGGCCAAGCATCTCGAAAGCGTGAAACACGCCCGGTATCACGTGCAGCTCGGTGGGCACGCCGGCCTGAATCAGGCGGTTGGCATAATCGATGTCTTCGTTGACAAACAAATCCAGGTCGCCCACGGCAATAAAGGTTGGCGGCAGGCCGCTCAGGTCTTTGGCCAGCGCGGGTGAAAAATACGCCATCTGCCGCTCGGAAATGCGTTGGCCGCCGCGCAGTTTGCCCCAGCCGAAGCGGTTGGAAGCCGCCGTCCACACAAATTCACCGGCATACGGGTTGCGGTAAGGCGATTGGGCGGTGCCGGTGCGGTAATCGAGCATCGGATAAATCAACACCTGCCCCGCCGGGCTGAATTCGCCCCGGTCGCGGGTGTAGAGCGCCAGCCGCGCCGCCAGCCCGCCGCCCGCGCTCTCGCCCATCAGAATGATGCGTTTGTTGTCGAGCTCCAACGCATCGGCGTGGCGGAACACATGGCCGAGGCCGTGGTAGGCATCGTTCAAATCGGCGGGAAACGGCGCTTCGGTGGCCAGCCGGTATTCCACGCTCACCACCGCCGCCCGGTTACGTTCGGCCAAATCGGCCAGCGCGGCGTTATTCTGGCGTGCATTGCCCATGATGTAGCCGCCACCGTGAATAAAATAAATCACCGGCAGGCTGCCCGTTGCATTTTTGGGGCGGTAAAGATACAAATCCACCGCCGGTTGGCGCGCCGCCGCAGGTACGGTGATTTTCAGGTCGGGTTGCGGCGCGGCTTCGGCAGCCTGCCTGAAACCCGCCTCTCGCCGCGCCACTTCGGCATCATCGGCAATGCTGGCCGCCCAATTCGGCGCTATGCTTTGGTATTCGGGCGCCAAACGGTGCAGGGTTTTGAAATCCTGTGCGGCAACAGGCAGGCTGCACAATGCAATGGCAACGGAAAGCATCAGTTTGTTCATCACGGCTCCTCAGGGTTGCCATATACTTTTCTTTATACACAAAATCCGCCTGCAAATAAACAGGCCGCTGCAAGCCCGATTGCTGTTCAGACGACCACAAGCTTTCTTGTCAGGAAATGATACTATTCCGCCTTCCCCGTTTATTGCTGCCACGCTCCGGCCTATACTGGACACCGTCAGCTTATCCACAAAGGAAACACCATGATCGAACGCCGCCCTTTTGCCGAACTCGGCGCCGCCAACCACGGCTGGCTTGATGCCAAACACCATTTCTCATTCGCCGAATATTACGACCCCGAGCGCATGCACTGGGGCAACCTGCGCGTGTGGAACGACGACACCATCGCCGCAGGCCAGGGCTTTCCGCCGCATCCGCATGCCGATATGGAAATCATCACTTATGTGCGCGAAGGCGCGATTTCGCACCAAGACAGCCTTGGCAATAAAGGACGCACCGTAGCAGGCGACGTGCAAGTGATGAGCGCGGGCACAGGCATCCGCCATTCCGAATACAACCTTGAAAATGAAACCACGCGCATTTTCCAAATCTGGATTCTGCCCGAGCGCCGCGGCGATGCGCCTGCCTGGGGCACCAAACCGTTTCCGAAAAGTGACCGCACGGGGCAATTCGTGATACTGGCCAGCGGCCTCGACGCCGACCTGGCCGATGGCAGCGCCCTGCCCATCCGCACCGATGCACGCGTGGCCGGTGCCACCCTCAAAGCCGGTGAAACGCTGCAATACCGCTTTGCCGATGCCAGCCGCTACGGCTATCTCGTGCCTGCCCAAGGCGAAGTAGAAGTCAACGGCGTAGCGCTGGCCGAACGCGACGGCGCCGCCATCCACGGCGAAACCCTGCTCAGCATCACCGCCAAAAGCGATGCGGAATTAGTATTGGTCGACAGCGCGGGCTGACAAGCCTGCTGCAGTCAAACAACATAAAACCGCTATAAAAGGCCGTCTGAACGCATCGGTGCGTTCAGACGGCCTTTTATATAGAACGTGAATTCGGGATAAGCGTTTAAGATATTCTTATTATTTTCAGAAATTTACGCATCCCCACAGACAGAAAATCGCCAGATTTTCGTCATTCCCGCGCAGGCGGGAATCCAGAAGCCTGACATTTCCGTAATGTTTTCAAGGTTTCTGAAACTCGACGACTGGATTCCCGCCTGCGCGGGAATGACGAATCCTTGCGGATTCTGCCTACCTCAAGGAGAAATACATTTCTGAAAATCAAAAGATATTTCATTTGCTTATCCCGAACTCACGTTATAGAGGGAAAACTTACTCTAATACAAGGCAGCAAGCCGCAGACAGTACAGATAGTACGGCCAGGCGCAGCAACGTCGTGGTAGGAATTAAGTTTTCCCTCTATAGGGGTTTCAGACGGCAGCCCCCCCGAAATATAGTTGGAGAAATGAATTTCTGATACAAGGCGAGCCAACGCCATAGCAGAAACTCATTTCTCCGACTATATCGGCTCGGGCATGGCGGTAAGCAAACAATTGCGCTAAAGTGTGAATTCCTTCCAAACATGTAGAATGAATACCGGCAAACCGGCAACACAGGCACTCTCAGCATGCAGATTTTCTGGTCTTGGCTCAACCATATGGCAGATGCCGCCCTTTTTGCGGGCGCATCCGGCATGTTGCTGTTTGGCGCGGTGTTTTTCGTGTTGAGCCTATTGTGCGTACCGGTCACGCCGCTGATGGCGGCGGCGGGCTTTCTGTTCGGCCCCTTTTGGGGCAGCCTGACCGTGATGGCCGCCAGCGCCCTGTCGGCATGGAGCGCGTTTGCCCTCGGCCGCACCGCTTTTTACGTGCGCGTGCGCCGCTGGCTGCTGCGCCACCCCCTGCTGGCCACAGTGGAGCGGGCTTTGTCGGCGCAGGGCTGGCGCACGGTGTTTTTACTGCGTCTCTCGTCCATGATACCGTTTGCCCCGCTCAGCTACGCCCTCGGTGCCGCCAAAGTCAAAACCCGCACCTTCCTCAGCGCCACCCTGCTTGGCGAATTGCCGTGGGCGCTGCTCTACGGTTATCTGGGCAGCCTGCTCAACGACCTCAGCCAGCTTGCAGACGGCCACAGCCTCACCGCCAGCCTGCCGCCCTACGCCTATGCCCTGATGGTGGGCGTGATGATACTGGCCGTGCTCTTGCTCAGCCGCACCGCCCGCGCCGCGCTGGGCAGACAGCAATGATATTCATGCATTCAAAGCCGCAGGCCGTCTGAAACAGGGTTTCAGACGGCCTGCGGCTTTTGCTGCTTAATCCGCTTAATCCGCAGTCTTACGGCGGCGACGGTCGCCCGGCAGCAGCATATCCGCCCATTTCATGATATTGGCGACTTCGGCAGGATTCAATTCGTAAAATTGGCCGCGTTTCAAGCGATTCGGCAGGCCAATCGGGCCAAAACCGACGCGCACGAGGCGGCTCACGGTCAAGCCCAGGCTCTCGAAAATGCGGCGCACTTCGCGGTTGCGGCCTTCTTTGATGACCACGTTATACCATTTGTTTGCGCCCTCGCCGCCTTGGCCGTAGATGCGCTCGACTTTGGCGAGGCCGTCGTCCAGCATCACGCCTTCTTCGGTGAGCATTTTCATTTGTTCGGTGCTCATTTCGCCCAACACGCGCACGGCATATTCACGCTCGACTTCAAAGCTCGGGTGGGCGAAACGCTGCACCAACTCGCCCGAGGTGGTGAGAATCAGCAAGCCGCTGGTATTGATATCGAGGCGGCCGATGGCGACCCAGCGGCTGCTGGCCGCTTGCGGCAGGCGGTCGAAAATGCTGACGCGGCCTTGCGGGTCGTCGCGCGAGACGATTTCGCCCTCTTGTTTGTAATACAGGATGATGCGCGGCAGGCGGTCGGCCCATTTGAGGTTGATGTTTTGCCCTTTTACCTGCACATGGTCGCCCGGCGCGACTTTTTCGCCGAGTTGGGCGACTTTGCCGTTGACCTTGACCATGCCTTGGGTAATCCATTCTTCCATCTCGCGGCGCGAACCCACGCCCGAAGCGGCCAACACTTTTTGCAGGCGTTCCGGCTCGATGTATTCGCTGTCGACGCGCTTGTCTTTCAAATCGCGAACACGCTCCTGGATTTTCTGGTTCGGCGCACGCACAATCAGCTTTTTGGCACGGCTGGCGCGGTTTTTCGGCGCGGCCTGTTCGCCTGAAGCGGCTTTGTCGCCGCGTTTGCCTGCGGGCGCGGCAGACGGTTTGGCCGCTTTGCCGTATTTGCCGTTTTGCTCGAATTCAGGTTTGACTTTTTTCAGGCCGTCCGAACGCTTGCCGGGTGATTTTTTAGCAGCAGGCTTCTTGGCGGCCGGTTTTTTGGCGATGCCGTCACGGAATTCGCGCTTGCTGGTGGGTTGCTTTTTCATAAGGGTCTCCTAACTGCATGGCAGTTCTTCTGCGGCTTGTCGCGGCAGGGTTAATATTGGGGTATTCCAATAGGGTTGTGTAACAAGGTGTCAGGCAGTCGGACTCTGCGGCCGCCATGTATAGTCGAAGAAATTAGATTCTGATACAAGGCGGCGAGCCGCAGGCAGTACAGATAGTACGACAAGGCGAGCCAACGCCGTAGCAGAATCTAATTTCTTCGACTATAGCGTGGACTCTGCCCGCGAAATGCTAAAGGCCGTCTGAAACCGAGACATTACAGTTTCACCAACAACGTGGGCAAAGCCCACGCTACTGGCTGCAGATTGCGACAGGATTAAAATTACCAACGGGCGCGGATTTTTCTTCAATGGCCATACATTTTACGGCTGCGTAGCGTGGGCTCTGCCCGCGAAATGCTAAAGGCCGTCTGAAATCATGGCATTACCGTTTGGCCGACTGGTTTTCAGACGGCCTTTAGTTCAACAATGACTGAGACCTTTGCAAAATTCTTCTGCCCGTCGCGCCCGCGCAGGCGGGTGCCTAGTGCAAAGCGCGGCTTTGCTTGCCTGCCCATTTCGATTATTCCAAAAACCCAAGTTGAATCATTGAGTTGTATAGTCGTTTCAATTTAGACTGAAACAAGGCAGCAAGCCGCAGGCAGTACAGATAGTACGACAAGGTGCAGCAACGCCGTAGCAGATATTAAGTTTAGCCACTATAGTACGGCTAGGCGAAGCAACGCTGTATCAAACTAACGGAACGACTATATTATTCCAAAAACCGAATTTGAATCATTGGGTTGTATATTTTCAAACCTGGCAGGTTTGAGCTGAAGCTGCGCTTCAGACTGGGCACCCGCCTGCGCGGGTGCGACGGTTATTTTTTACAAAGGTCTCGGCCTTTAGTTCAACAATGGCTGATTATCGGCTTGTTCTGTTTCAATCTCTACTTCTGCTTCCGTTTCTGTGACCTCTTCTTCATCACCCGTCGGTGGCGTGTCCATCAATTCGGGCAACACCAACTCGCCAAGCTCGGTCAAAGGCGGCAGTTCGGTCAAATCGCCCAACTGCAAATCGGTGAGAAAGCCTTCCGTGGTCGCCCACAAAGCCGGGCGGCCGACGGTGTCGCGGTGGCCGATGACTTCAATCCAGCCGCGGTCTTGCAGGGTCTGCATCACATTGCTGGAAACCGCCACGCCGCGTATGCCTTCGATGTCGCCGCGCGTCACCGGCTGCTGATAGGCGATAATCGCCAGCGTTTCCATCACCGCGCGGGAATAGCGCGGCGCACGCTGCTCCTGCAAACTGCCGAGGCGCTCGAATGCGCGGGCGTCGATTTGGAAACGCCAGCCTTCGTGGGTGTGCACCAATTGCAGCGCACGGTTATGCCAACGGGCTTTCAGGGTCGAAAGCACGTCGATCAGCTTGTCGGCAGACAAGGGCGGCACGCACAGTTCGCGCATCGCCCGTTCGCTCAGAGGCTCGATTTGGGTCATCAATGCGGCTTCAATCAGCGCATCGGGAGCAAGTTTGTCGTTCATGTTTTATCGGCTTTCAGACGGCCTTGATGTTCGGAGGCCGTCTGAAACTTAAAATGCTTTTTGGTTCAATAGATTAAAACCACGCTTGGCGGCTTCTTCCTGCTCTGCCGCATCAATCGTGTAAACATTGATGCTGCCCGTCGCGCCGCCGCACACCGCCGGAAACGCCACGCCCTGCAAATGGCTTTTTTCGGCGGCATAAACACGGATGCCGTCCAATTCGCGCTGCATTTCCTCAGGCGATACGCCCGCACCCTCGCATTGGCGCGAACCGTCGGATTGATAGACCTGCACGGTTTGGCCGTCTGAAAGGTTGGCGCAGGCGCTCAAAGCAGTCAGGATGATGAAGGGGATGAGTTTTTTCATGGTGGTTTTGCTTTCGGGTTTCAGACGGCCTCTAAAATGGGAGGTGCTGAAGCATGTTGCCCTCTCCCTAACCCTCTCTCACGGGAGAGGGAATCAGCTACTGAAACACAAACGTTTGTAGCAATAATAAACATCTGATTCAGCAGCAACCCAGTCCCCTCTCCCGTGGGAGAGGGGACTGGGAGAGGGCTGCAAACTGTGAGTTTGCATACTTTTCAAATCAAGTTATTTTGCCAGTAACTTTCAGACGGCCTGTTTTACCGATTCAAGGCCGTCTGAAATATTTCAGCCTTTGCGTGCGGCTTTTTTCGCTTCGCGCTCGGCTTTGAGGGCGGCTTCGTTCTGACGGGCTTTTTTCAGCCAGTTTTCCCATTGGTGCGGGGTTTCCAGCGTAATCGCGCCGATTTGGCCGTCGCGGAAATCCGTGAGGGTGTTTTCGGCAGCTTTTTGGTAATTGATGCGACCGCCGGGCAGGAGTGCGCCGCGTTTGCGGCCTATCCATTCCAGCCATTCGTCGTCGCGCCAATGGCTGCTGGCGTCTTTGTCGGCCTGGTAACGCTCTTGCAACAGCGGCAAATAATGGCGGCGCAAATAGTCGAGCAGTTCCAGCGCCACCACTTCTTCATCCAGCGCATTGCGGCCGACCGCGCCGCTGGCAGCCAGATTGTAACCGCTTTCTTCAACGATGATTTTCGGCCACAACATACCCGGCGTGTCGTAAAGCCAGAAATCGTCGGCCAGAAACAGGCGCTGTTCGGCTTTGGTGATGCCGGGCTCATTGCCGGTTTTGGCGGATTTTTTGCCGAGCATGCCGTTAATCAGCGTGGATTTGCCGACGTTGGGAATGCCGCAAATCAATACGCGCAAGGGTTTGTCGATGCCTTTGCGGTGCGGCACCAGCTTGCGGCAGGCTTCAATCATCTTGGCGGCGGCGCTACGGTCGGAGGCATCGAGCGCGATGGCGTTGGTATGCGGTCGGCTTTGGAATTCGGCCAGCCACACGGCGGTGCGTTCGGGGTCGGCCAAATCCTGCTTGTTGAGGATTTTCAGCTTGGGCTTGTCGGCGGAAAGCTTGGCCAACAACGGGTTTTCGCTTGATGCGGGCAGGCGCGCGTCGAGTACTTCAATCACCATGTCCACGCTTTTGAGCCGCTCGATAATGGCTTTTTTGGCCTTGTGCATATGGCCGGGATACCATTGGATTGCCATGTTTGTCTCTTCTGGATAAAAGGCCGTCTGAAAAAAGTAGCTCCAGACGAAGCATCATATAGTGATGATTCATGAATAAAAAACCATCACAGGCCCCGCCATTAGCTTCACAAATCTGTTACGCTACTCAAACAATGGTTGCAGGATTCCGGCCTGCGCCGGGGTAGCGTAGCGGGCTTGTGAAGCCAATGACGTAATTGTCGGTTGTTCCAAACATATAGTCGAAGAAATGAGTTTCTGCTACGGCGTTGGCTTGCCTTGTCGTACTATAGCAATCTCTTGCAAAGTTCGTTTTTCCAGAAATTCCACTATTAACGTACTCAGGCAGCCGGTAAAAGGCTGCCTGATAATGAAGTTACATTATAGCAGATTGTTTTCATGCGCTTTTAGTTTTTCAGACGGCCTCAATATATAAGATATAAGGCCGCCTGAAAAATTGGTTAACGCCCTGCCAAATTCTGCGCCTGGCGGTGGCGCACCAGCAATTCGTATTTGCCGGCCAGCCGCTCGGCCAAGCGCTCCACCATATACACCGAGCGGTGCTGGCCGCCGGTGCAGCCTATGCCTACGGTAACGTAACTGCGGCTTTCCACCTGCATGCGCGGCAGCCAGCGGGAAAGAAAGCCGCTGATGTCTTCGAGCATTTCCTGCGCCAGCGGCTGGCCGTCGAGGTAATCCTGGATTTCCTTGTCCATGCCGTTAAACGGGCGCAATTCGGGGTCGTAATACGGGTTGGGCAGGCTGCGCATGTCAAACATAAAATCGACATTGGTGGGCACGCCGTATTTGAAACCGAACGATTCGAGTATCACCAGCAGCCCCTTATGCTCGAGCTTGAGCCATTGCTGCACGCTGTAGCGCAGCTGCTGGGCATTCATTTTGGAAGTGTCGATGCAATAGGCCAGCTCGCGCAGCGGCGAGAGCCATTCGCGCTCTTTGTAGAGGCTTTCGAGCAGCGTCATGCTGTGGCCGGACAGCGGGTGGCCGCGGCGGGTTTCGGAAAAGCGGCGCACCAACACGCTCTCTTCGGCTTCCAGAAACAGGATTTCCACTTCATGCCCCAGCGCGCGCAGGGCGAGGATTTGTTCTTCGGCCACATCCAGATCGATGCGCGAACGGATGTCTACGCTCACGCCCAGCTCTTCCACTTCGTTTTGTTCGATGTGGTAGGTCACCAACGAGGGCAGCAAGTCAATGGGCAGGTTGTCGACGCAGTAATAGCCCAGGTCTTCCAAAAGCTTGAGGGCAACCGATTTGCCCGAGCCGGAAAGGCCGCTAATCAGCACTATTTTCATGGTTGAGCTCGTCTTCTTTCAGCATGGTTTGATGGCGTTCGAGGAATTCCTTGGTACTGTCTTTGCCGCGCAACTGCAAGATGTAGTTGCGCACCGCAGCTTCCACCAACACGGCCAGGTTTCGACCCACCGCCACCGGCAGCGTGACCGAGCGGATGTTGACGTTAAGGATGGATTCGGTTTCGGTGCGGATGCTCAGACGGTCGAGCTGCTTCATGTAGTCGTCGTCTGCCGCAACCAGATTGATGATGAGCTGGAGGATTTTTTTCGGGCGGATGGAGGTTTCACCGAAAATATGGCGCACGTTCAACACACCCAGACCGCGCACTTCGAGAAAATCGCGCAGCATCGGCGGGCAGCGGCCGTCAAGCGTTTCCGGGCCGGTGCGGTAAAGCTCCACCGCATCATCGGCCACGAGGCTGTGGCCGCGCGAAATCAGCTCCAGCGCCAATTCGCTTTTGCCCAAGCCCGACTGGCCGGTAATCAAAACGCCGATTTCAAACACATCGAGAAACACGCCGTGTTTGACGGTTGACACCGCCAGCGTGCGTTGCAGATAAATCCGCAACACATCCATCAGATACGGGCTCTCGAGCTTGGAGGTGAGCAGCGGCACATTGTGGGTATGGCAATAATCGCGCAAAACAGGCGACACCGGCAGGCCGTTGGCCACCATCACCAGCGACATCGGAAAATCAAACAACTGCTCGAAGCTGTAGGCCGCTTCGCCCTCTTCCATGCGCTTGAGGTATTCCACCTCGGCCACGCCCAAGACCTGCACCTGATTGGGGTGGATAAAATTCAAATGGCCGACCAGCGCCAAAACGGGCTTGTCGGCCTCCACGCCGATGCGGTTGTCGGCGCCTGCCGTTCCTGCTGCCCAGGCAAGCTGCAGTTTGTGCTGGTTGTCTTGATACAGGCGGCGGACGGATACGCTCGGCATAAGCTTTACTCTTCGGTTAGCAATCGCTGCACATCTTCCGGCGAGGCAGCGCTCATCAGCGCTTCGCGCACGGCTTTTTGGGAAAATTTGCCCGCAAGTTTCGACAGCACTTCCAAATGCTCGCCGGTGGCGTTTTCCGGCACCAACAACACAAAAATCAGCGACACCGGCTTGCCGTCGGGCGCATCGAAGGCCACCGGCTCTTTAGTGCGGATAAACGCGCCGACGGCTTTTTTCACCGAGGCATGGCGGCCGTGCGGAATGGCAACGCCCTGGCCGAGGCCGGTGGTGCCGAGTTTTTCGCGGGCAAACAGGCAGTCGAACACATCGGCTCTGGCCAAACCGACTTCGTTTTCCAACAGCAGACCCGCCTGCTCGAACACACGTTTTTTACTGCTGACTTCCAAGTCCAACAAGATATGGGACAGGGGTAAAATCTCGCCGATCAGGCTCATAAATATCTCTTCACGAGGGTAAGCAAAACAGCTGCAGATTGTACCGACAGTTGTGCCGAATCTCAATCTTTCCGCCGCATTTTACATTGCAGACAATGCCGCAAAATCCATAATTAACCATATTAATCAATTAATTACACAAAAACACCACTCAGCAAAAGGCCGTCTGAAATGCGCGGCGGATAAGCGGAAAAGTTCCCACCCCGCCGCAAAAAACCGGACGGGATAAATTCTCAGCCCAACCAGATATAATGTGCCACGATGCCGAAAAACCAGGCCAGGCCGATGCGGTTGTTTTCCAGAAACACGCGGAAACACGCCCAGCGGTCGCGTGTTTTGATGACTTGATACTGCTGCCACTGCCAATACACCACCAGCGGCAACACCAGCCAGTAAGGCCAGCTGGCGCCGATTTGAAAACCAAGCACCGCCATCAGCACGGTGAACCAGAAATGGCACAGCATCACCGCCGACACATCATGATGGCCGAACGTAATCGCCGAGGTTTTGATGCCGATTTTGAGATCGTCTTCCTTGTCGGCCATCGCATAGATGGTGTCGTAAGCCAGCGTCCACAGCACGTTGGCGGCGAAAATCAGCCAGGCCAGCGGCGGCACGCTATTGGTCACGGCGGCAAACGCCATCGGAATGCCGAATGAAAACGCCAGCCCCAGATAAAACTGCGGCAGCGGGAAAAAGCGCTTGGTAAACGGATAAGTCACCGCCAAAAACAGCGCGGGCAGGCTCATCAGCCAGGTGAGGCGGTTGAGCGGCAGCAGGCACAAGGCCGCCAGCAGGCACAAAATCAGCAGCAGCAACAGGGCTTCGCTTTTGGTGACCAAGCCCTGCGCAAACGGGCGCTTGCTGGTACGCGCCACTGCACCGTCGATGTCGCGGTCGGCAAAATCGTTGACCACGCAGCCGGCGCTGCGCATCAGAAACGTGCCGAGCGTAAACGCCAGCAGAATGGTGAAATCGGGCATGCCTTTCGAGGCAATCCACAATGCCCAAAACGTCGGCCACAGCAGCAGAAAGGTGCCGATGGGCTTTTCCATCCGCATCAGACGCGCATACACCGACAGCCGCCCCACCACATAACGGGGCAGGAATTTAAGCAGTAATCGTTTGATATTCATGTGTAATTATTTTGTTTTCATAACATTCAGAGGCCGTCTGAACGTTTCAGACGGCCTCGAATTATAATCGAATTTTATGAAGGTTTGCCCCTTCATTTGCTTTTATTAAATGATAGTTTTACCCGTCACAGTGAGCCAGATAATTTTTCAGATTCGGCAAAAAACACTCCACCAAGCCCAAATCCTCGCCGTGCAGACTGAAAAACGAGCGCCGCGCCGCCAATGCCGCGCCGTCAAACCCCGCCAGCCTTGTGTGCCCGTCCAGCGCCGCATATTCAAATGCCGAACGCTCAAGCGGCAGCGAACCGTCAAACAAGCGCTCGCCCAAAGGCCGCGTGCCGCAGTCGAGCAAATCGCGCCAGCCGCAGGCCGACACCGCACACTGGCTGCGCGCCCACACCACCGGTTCATCGTCCAGACACAACAACACATCGCGCGAAAACCAGCCCGCCTCATCCGCTTCCATGCCGTCCGCCAGTAAAGGCTCGGCCGGGGAAGCACCCAAATGCAGCAGACGCACCGAAAAAGCGCGACCCAGCGCCCGCAGCGCCACCGTCAGCGACGGCGCCTGCATCAGCGCACCCTGCGCCCGATAGAGAGAAGGCAGCGTATCCTGCCAAAATATAGGCTTATTCATGCGCCGCATTATATAGGCCGTCTGAAAAGCACGCCATAGCGGCATCCATACAGCCAAGCAACAGCAAGCCGCATACATTGGTCCGCCTTGTACAGATTCGCATTGCCCGACCACAAAAGCGGCTCATGCCATCACAATTTTGCCGCAATTTCACGCTATAATCAGGCAAACATTTTTAGCGTTTTCCAAAGGAATGCCACATGAATCTGATCCTCTGGCGCCACGCCGAAGCCGAATACGGCCCGCCCGACCTGGAGCGTGCCCTGACCAACAAAGGCCACGACCAGGCCCGCATCATGGCCGCCTGGCTGCAACGCCACCTGCCCGCCCCCTACCGGCTGTGGGCATCCGAAGCCCAACGCAGCCGCCAAACCGCCGCCTGTCTCGGCAGCCATATGCAGGTTTTTCCCGCACTCAATCCCGATATCGACGCCCGCAGCCTGCCGCAGCTGCTTGAACACATCGGCAGCGACGACACCGTGGTCATCGTCGGCCACCAGCCGTGGCTCGGCGAATTGAGCGCCTTTCTGCTGAATGAAAACTGGGAAGGCGGCACGTATTGGTCCTACAAAAAAGGCGGTTTTTGGTGGTTTCAAGTCAAACACAGCGACGGCCGCTTTTATGCCAAGCTCAAGGCGGCGCTGACACCGGCGGTGTTGATGGATTCGGCCGTCTGAATATCGGCGCGGATTTGCCTGCGCATTTTTGTATCAATACTGCTGCCGCAGCAGCCCGACCAGCCAAAACAACAAGAGCGTTTGATACCGATTCAGCAAACAACCCGGCTGCGACGGGTTGCTTGATATAAAACGCCGCATCTTAAAATATAGTCGGAGAAATAAGATTCTGATACAAGGCGGCGAGCCGCAGACAGTACAGATGGCGAGCCAACGCCGTAGCAGAATCTTATTTCTTCGACTATACAAACATAACAGCCAAACAAACCGAAAGGCCGTCTGAACCCGACACCATGTTCAGACGGCCTGAGCCCTTTGCAAAACTCCCCTGCCTGTCGCACCCGCGCAGGCGGGTGCCTAGGGCAAAACGTAGTTTTGCTTGTCTGTCCATGTTTCTCTGATTCTAAAAATCTATTATGAATCATAATTTTGCGTGTTTTCAGGGTTGGCAAGTTTGAGCTGAAGCCTTGCTTCAGGCTGGGCACCCGCCTGCGCGGGTGCGACGGTTATTTTTTCGCAAAAGTCGCAGGCCGTCTGAAAACAATTTTCAGACGGCCTCTTGATACCAATCGCACTATAAATCCATCAATCAATTTTCATATACTGTACCGACAAAATCTCAATCGTTTCGCGCCCGTCGGGGCCGTTGAGCACCACCTCGTCGCCCTCGCGCGCTTTAATCAGGCAACGTGCCAGCGGCGACACCCACGAAATCTTGTTCGCCGCCGTATCAATCTCATCCACGCCGACGATTTTCACCGTCTGCTCGCTGCCGTCGCCGCGCAGCAATTCCACCGTGGCGCTGAAAAACACCTGATCGGTCGGCTCACGCGCTTCGGGGTCAACCACCACCGCCGCTTCCAAGCGCTTGGTGAGAAAACGGATACGGCGGTCGATTTCGCGCATGCGCCGTTTGCCGTAAAGATAATCGCCGTTTTCGCTGCGGTCACCATTACCCGCCGCCCAGTTTACAATCTGCACGATTTCTGGGCGCTCTTTGTGCACCAACTGATAAAGCTCGTCTTTCAGCGCCTGCCAGCCGACGGGCGTAATGTAGTTTTTCGGTGCGGATTGCGGGGTATCGTTACTCATTTTCAAGGCCGTCTGCAAAGATGAAACAAAATTGATATAGTCGTTTCAATTTAGATTGAGACAAGGCAGCAAGGCGCAGTAACGCTGTATCAAACTAAATTGGAACGGCTATACTATTCTACTGCTTTATATAAAGTAACCAAAGGCCGTCTGAAACTTTTCTTTCAGACGGCCTTTTAATCAACCTGCCTCATTCCAAATCGCCGCTCACATAAACCGTGCCGCCGCTTTTGTCTTCCGGCAATACCAGATTCAGAATCACCGCCATGATGCCGCCGGCTGAAATCGAATTTTGAAACAACACCGGCAGGTTTTGAAACACTTCCGGCTCAAACGCCACGCCCAAGCCGATGCCGACCGAAGTGGCGGCAATCACGGCTTCGCGGCGGCGGATGCCGTTGCTCACCAAAATGCGTACGCCCGCAATCGCAATCAGGCCGAACATCAACACCATCGCGCCACCGAGCACCGGGCTGGGAATGGTGGTGAAGGCGCGGCCGATAACGGGGAACAGGCCGAGCAGAATCAGAATCGCGGCGATGTATTTGCCGACATGGCGCGAGGCCACACCGGTCATTTGAATCACGCCGTTGTTTTGCGCGAAGGTGGTCAAGGGCAGCGAACCGAGCGCGGTGGCAATCACCGACACCAAACCGTCGGCCATCACGCCGCCTTTCAGACGGCCTGTGTATTCTTCGCCCTCAATCGGCTGGTCGGACACCATCGCCGTGGCGGTAAGGTCGCCCACGGCTTCAAACACGCTCAACAAATAAATCGCACCGGCCACGATAAACGCATGCCAATCAAACGCAAAACCATATTTAAACGGCACGGGCACGGTAATCAGCGGCAGATTATCCAGCGCGGAGAAATCCACTTTGCCCATAAATAATGCCACGATATAGCCGACAATCAGGCCGACGGCGATGCCGCTCATGCGCAACAGCGGGTTTTTCATGCAGTTGAACAACAACACAATCAGCAACACCAGCGCGGCCAAACCGAGGTTTTCCATCGAGCCGAACGTGCCGTCTGCCTTCGCGCCGAAGCCGCCGCCGAAATCGGTAATCCCGACATGAATCAGGCTCAAGCCGATCAGCATCACCACCACGCCGCTCACCGTCGGCGTAATCACTTTTTTCAGATAAGGCAACAGCCAGGCGGAAAAGCACACCAAAAACGCGCCGACAAACGACACGCCAAGCAGCGTCGAAATCATCGCGTTTTCATCCATGCCGCCCTCTTTCATGCCCGTGCCCAGCGCAATCATCACGGTGACGAAGGAAAAATTCACCGACTGAATCGACAGCATCCCCGAGCCGACCGGGCCGAAACGGTGCACCTGCAAATAAGTGCCGATGCCCGAAGCCACCATCGCCATCGACACCAGATAAGCCGTCATCTCCACCGGCAGTTGCAGCGCGCCGCCGACAATCAGCGCGGGCGTAATCATCGGCACGAAAATCGCCAAAAGATGGGTAATCGCGCTCAACAATGCATTCATAAATGGCGGTTTGTCTTCGAGTCGATAGACCAAATCGGGGGCTTCGGCGCTTTTCGGGGGCATGGTCATGCGTTTTCCTTGTATCGAAAAATGGGAGAATGCTAAAAAATGTAAGCGCGAATTGTATACAATCTTGGCCGCCGCTTCAATTTTCACGCCCGCTTTTTCATTCCGGCGCGCGCGGAAACCACACCCGGCCGCCATATAGTCGGAGAAATTAGATTCTGATACAAGGCGGCGAGCCGCAGACAGTACAGATAGTACGACAAGGCGAGCCAACGCCGTAGCAGAAACTCATTTCTTCGACTACATTCTTTCAGACGGCCTCCAAACCTTTGCAAACCTTTGCAGGCCGTCTGAAACCAATATTTCACACAATCCGTAAAGTAGGCTACAATCACAGCAATTTTCCGAATGTTCCGACAAATAAAGGTTCAACCATGTTACAAGGCAGCCTGGTCGCCCTGATTACCCCGATGAATCAAGACGGCAGCGTGAATTTCGAGCAACTCAAATCCCTCATTGATTGGCACATCGAAAGCGGCACCGACGGCATCGTCGCCGTCGGCACCACCGGCGAGAGCGCCACCTTATCGGTTGACGAACACATGCTCGTCATCGAAACTACGGTCAAACACGTCAACAAACGCGTGCCCGTCATCGCAGGCACCGGCGCCAACAACACCGCCGAAGCCATCGAGCTTTCCCGCGCCGCCGAGCGCGTGGGCGCGGATTACACCCTCTCGGTCGTCCCCTATTACAACAAGCCCTCGCAAGAAGGCATTTACCGCCATTTCAAAGCCATCGCCGAAGCCACGTCGATTCCGATGATTGTGTATAACGTGCCCGGCCGCACCGTGGTCAACATGAGCAACGACACCATCCTGCGCCTGGCCGAGATTCCCAATATCGTCGGCGTGAAAGAAGCCAGCGGCGACATCGCCCGCGAAATCGACCTCATCAACCGCGCCCCCGCAGGCTTCGCCGTTTATTCCGGCGACGACCCCACCGGCATGGCCTTCATGTTTTGCGGCGGCGACGGTGTGATTTCCGTCGTGGCCAACGTTGCGCCCAAGCTCTTCGCCGACATGTGCCGCGAATCGCTGGCAGGCAGGCTCGAAGCCGCCCGCAGGCTCAATGCAACGCTGATTCCGCTTTATGACGTGATGTTTTGCGAGCCCAGCCCCGCCGCGCCCAAATGGGCCGCCGCACACCTCGGCCAATGCGAAGCCCACGTGCGTTTGCCGATTATTGAACTTTCCGCCGATGGCCAGGCCAAAGTACGCAGCGCGCTTGCCGCCGCCAAACTGATTTAATCCACAGGAAACATCCATGAAAAATGCAATGAAACCGGCTGTATTAGCCATCGCCCTGATGAGCGTGGCTGCCTGTTCCAGCAATAAAGAGCAACCGCTGCTCGACTATCAGACCCAAAACCGCAAAGTGGTGAACCTGGAAGTGCCGCCCGACCTCACCAACCCCAACCAGGGCAATCTGTATCAGATTCCCGCAGGCTCCGGTGCCGTGCGCGCCAGCGACATCAACCGCACCCAAGCCGTGCAACAGCCCGCCAATCAGGCCGTGTTGCAAAGCGTGAAAGGCGTGCACATGGAGCGCGACGGCAGCCAGCGCTGGCTGGTGGTCGACGGCAAAACCCCTGCCGAAATCTGGCCACTCTTGAAAGTGTTTTGGCAGGAAAACGGCTTTGAAATCAAATCGGAAGAGCCCGCCATCGGCCAGATGGAAACCGAATGGGCGGAAAACCGCGCCAAAATCCCGCAAGACACCCTGCGCCGCATGTTTGAGCGCGTAGGCCTCGGCGGCATTTATTCCACCAGCGAGCGCGACAAGTTCATCACCCGCATCGAGCAGGGCAGAAACGGCACCACCGACGTATTCTTCGGCCACCGCGGCATGCAGGAAGTGTATGGCGACAAAAATCAGGACACCACCATGTGGCAGCCGCGCCCCAACGACCCCAATCTGGAAGCCGCCTTCCTCGCCCGCTTCATGCAGTATCTGGGTGCAGACAACCAACAGGTTGAAAACGAGCTGACCAAAACCGCCCAATCCAACCGCCCCGCAGGCAGCGCCGAGCTGGCACGCCTTGAGGGCAACAGCATTGTGGTCAGCGGCGACTACGACCGCAACTGGCGCCGCACCGCGCTGGCGCTCGACCGCATCGGTCTGACCGTGCTCGGCCAGAATACCGAACGCCACGCCTTTCTGGTGCAACCTGCCCCGCAGGAAGGCCAAGCCGTGACCGACGGTAAAAAACCGGGCTTCTTCAAACGCATCTTCGGCAAAGGCAAAACAGAAGCCGCACCGACGGCCGCACCGGAAATGATTGTGTACGCAGAACCCGTCAGCGGCGGCTCTCGCATCACCCTGCTCAACCGCGACGGCAGCGCCTACACCGGCCGCGACGCCTCTACCTGGCTTGGCCGCCTGCACACCGAATTGCGCTAAAACGCAGCCTCTTCTCACAGCCTCCGCCCGCGGAGGCTGTTTTGTTGACGGCCGGGTTACGACAGAGGCCGTTTGAAGCCGCTATAGTGAAATCAACATCAAACCGCAGCAAAATAGCAGGTCGCAGGCCGCACAGCAGTATCGTTAAGTCGCGACAGACCGGGCAGTGATGACCGACATTCTCAGGCCGTCTGAAATATTCGCGGCCCATACAAATTACCGGGCATGACCGCCCGACCTGCCGCATATACGGCCAGGTTTTTATGCTGCGATTTCAGACGGCCTACAGCCCTGCTCCGCCCCACGCAACATTTTTTCAGACGACCATTCCCATAGCCGTTATAATCAAGCCCTTATTTCAGCCCGATTTTCATTTTATGAGCAAACGCAAAACCTATCTTGTCGGCATTGCCCTTTTCACGCTTTTATTTATGGCATTGATATTGCTGGGCAGCTGGCTGCTTTCCATCGAAAGCCGCCAATACGCCATAGCCTGCTTCCTGTTCGGCTTTGGCGCCGTGTTCGGCCAAATCGGCTGCCTCGCGCTGTATGCCCGCGAAGCCGCGCGCGACAAGGCGCGTCTGGCCGCATCACAAGGAAACCGCCATGTTTGACGAAATCGTTTTGGCCAGCAGCAACGCGGGCAAACTGAAAGAATTCTCGCGCTGGTTTGCCGAACGCAATATCCGGGTATTGCCGCAGTCAGACTTCGACGTGCCCGAATGCCCCGAGCCGCACGCCACCTTTGTCGAAAACGCCATCGCCAAAGCCCGCCACGCCAGCAAATACAGCGGCAAACCCGCGCTGGCCGACGATTCCGGCATCTGCGCCGTCGCCTTGGGCGGCGCGCCCGGCATTTATTCCGCCCGTTTTGCCGGAGAAAACCCCAAATCCGATACGGCCAACAACGCCAAACTCTCCGCCGAACTCACCTCACACAGCAATCCAAGCGTGTATTACGTTTGCGTGTTGGTATTGGTGCGGCATGAAAACGACCCGCAGCCCATCATCGCCGAAGGCATCTGGCGCGGCCGTTGGCAACCCGAAGCCGCAGGCAGCGGCGGCTTCGGCTACGACCCGCATTTTTATCTGCCCGAACAAGGCTGCACCGCTGCCGAACTCGCGCCCGAGGTAAAAAACCAAATCAGCCACCGTGGTTTGGCTTTGATTGAACTGAAGCAGCAAATCGACTTGCTCTATCCGCAAGATTAAGCACAAGGCCGTCTGAACCATGTCACCCAAGCAACTCACCCTTATTGTTATCCGCCTGCTGTTGCTCTATAGCGCCCTTCAGTTTCTTGGCGCGCTGTTGTCGGCCTTTGTGGCGCCGCCAAGCTTCGACAGCGATGGGGCGCTTTGGCAGTATGTCGCCCTGTTTGCCATTCTCGCTGTCGCTTGGGTTGCCGTTTTCGGTTTGCTGTGGAAGCTGTCGCCCAAAATCGCCGCCTGGTTGCTGCCCGAGCGCTTGGCCACGCCGGAGCCGATGCCACAAAATCCGATGCTGTGGCTGAATGCCGCGCTGGTCTTGATGGGCATCTGGCTATTGGCCACCTCGCTGGGTACGCTGCTGGTCGGCCTCTACCGGTTGGTTTATTGGCAAATGGCCAGCTCTTTTGCTTTCGCGATGTCCGCTCTGACAGCCGACATCATTCGCGCCCTCATCGGTTTGTTGCTGTGTCTGAAACCCTTGTGGTTCAGCCGTTGGATTCGTAAAGTGATTTCTTGAAAACAAAAGGCCGTCTGAACGTTTTCAGACGGCCTGCGCAATCATTATTTTTGATACGGAAACGCCATAAACCCATGCCAACCCGCATCAGGCCGTCTGAAACCCGACTTGAAGCCAGCCGTCCTTAATCAAACGCGTTTCCATAAGCTGCCAGCAGAAAGCCACCCGACCATGATACCCGCATCCGCTATTCCGGCGCTCCTCGCCGCCGTTTTATTCACCGCCACCGTTCATGCCGCCGACCTTTCCGGCGAATACCGCCCCCGCCCCTGCGGCGAGCCGACCGGATGCGGCGCGATTATACTGCAAAAAGACGGCAGCTATGCCGCTGTCGGCTTCGGCTATGTCCAGATAGGCCGTTGGCAGCAGCAAAACCAATCCTTGCTGCTGACGCCCTACAATCCGTCCTTGCCTTTCAGCGCATTCGGCCGTCACAACCCGGACATCAAAGCAGGCCGCCGCATCGCTTTTGAAGGCGCGTTTGCTTTCATTTATGCCGGCCAATCTCCATCCAACGTCACAGCCCTCGACAAATTTCGCCAGGAATGCCCCGACTCGGATTTTGCCTGGTGGCGCAGCGATGCCCGGCCGTTCTCGTTATTCATTCAGCCGCGCCCCTTCACATCTGCCTGGCCGTCTGTACGATACGATGTTGACTTTAAACAATATAACGACATCATTATCCGCGATCACGGCGTTTACCAGAGCCCCATGCAGTTTGAGCTCATCCGCGGGGGTTTTGGCACCGCGCAAGACGATTACGACACGACCTATCAAAAATTCGCCTCGCTGGATGACTGGAGCCCTGAAAATCAACAATGGCTGCGTCACCTGACCGCTCCGCTCGCCCAAACCGCCAAAGCCTCACCCGCTTACCGCAACCCCAACCACTGGCCGCTGCTGCCGATTGACGCGGCGGCCACGGTGGAAGACGGCAATTTATGGGTGGACATGAACGATGAAGGCCGACGCCGTTTCAACAGACAAGACTACCGTTTTGACAAAGCCCGCAACGCTTATCTGCTGAAAAATGCCGACAACAACAGCGCCGATGGCTATGGCTACTACAACCGCAACATCATTTACCGCTACGAGCCCCTGGCCGTCAAAGCCGTGCCATCCGCCACATTCGACGCCACCTCGGCCGAACGCACCCCATTCCAATGTTTCCCGAAAACCAAGCAAGCATCATGAACCCCATCAGCTTCCCGCAAGCAGGCAAACTCACCGCCCTGCCGCCCTTGTCGCTTTACGTCCACATTCCGTGGTGCATCCAGAAATGCCCGTATTGCGACTTCAATTCCCACAAAATCAAGTCCGCGCTCGATGAAAATGCTTATATCAATGCGCTGCTTACCGATTTGCAGAGCGAATTGCCGAATGTGTGGGGGCGGCCGGTGGAAACCGTCTTCATCGGCGGCGGCACGCCGAGCGTGTTTTCCGCCGCCGCCATCGACCGGCTGCTCGGCGGCATCCGTTCGCTGGTAAAGCTGCAACCCGAAGCCGAAATCACCCTCGAAGCCAATCCCGGCACTTTTGAGCGCGAAAAATTCCAAGGCTTTAAAAACGCGGGAGTCACGCGGCTGTCCATCGGCGTGCAGAGTTTCGACGATGCCGCGCTTCAAGCCTTGGGGCGCATCCACAACAGCGGCGAAGCGCGTTTGGCGATTGATGCGGCCTTGGCGATTTTCGAGCGCGTCAACATCGACTTGATGTATGCCCTGCCCGGCCAAAGCGTTCAGACGGCCTTGCAAGACGTGAAAACCGCGATTGCCAGCGGCGTGAGCCACATCAGCGCCTACCATTTGACCATGGAGCCGAACACGCCTTTCGGCCACACGCCGCCGCCCAACCTGCCGCCCGACGACACCGCGCTCGACATCGAAGACGCGGTGCACGGCGCATTGGCCGCCGCCGGTTTCGCCCACTACGAAACCTCCGCCTTCGCCAAGCCCGGCCAAGCCTGCCGCCACAACCTCAATTACTGGCAATTCGGCGACTACCTCGGCATCGGCGCGGGCGCACACGGCAAAATCTCCTACCACGACCACATCGAGCGCACCACCCGCCGCCGCCATCCCAACGACTACCTCGCCGCCATGCAGGGCAATCCGCAAACCGCCATCGAACGCCACACCGTCGCCGCCGAAGATTTGGCCTTCGAATTCATGATGAACGCCCTGCGCCTCACCGACGGCGTACCCGCCGCGCTGTTGCAGGAGCGCACCGGCATTCCCGCCGCCAAAATCATGGCGCAAATCGAAACCGCCCGCAAAAAAAGTTTGCTCGACCCCGACCCGACCGTATTCAGGCCGTCTGAACAAGGCAGGCGGTTTTTGAATGATTTGTTGCAGTGTTTTTTGTGATTGTGTTAAGAATAGATGTTCAGACGGCATCGGATAAAGCCGATGCCGTCTGAAACGCCGACCGCCGTCATACCGACGCAGGTCGGTATCCACGTTCGAATCTCCAATCATGCCTGATGCCGCCTGAAACCGCCGTAGGTCGGATTCTCGAATCCGACATTTGCCCCAAAAGCAAACTTCTCCATCCGCCGCCATGCCTATTCTGCGAACCCTACAATATGGATGCCGCCTGAAACCCGTCCGAAACCATACCCGTTTGCCGCCGATTCCACGTATAATCACCCCGTCCCCACACCATCCCGCTAAGGAATTTGTCATGGCCAAAACCATCATCCACACCGACAACGCCCCCGCTGCCATCGGCGCTTATTCGCAAGCCGTGCGCGCGGGCAACACCGTTTACATGAGCGGTCAGATTCCGCTCGATCCGGCCGGCATGACCGTGGTCGGTGACGGCGATTTCCGTGCCGAAGCGCATCAGGTATTCAAAAACCTGCGCGCCGTGGCCGAAGCGGCGGGCGGCTCGCTCGACGACATCGTGAAAGTAAACGCCTACCTGACCGACCTCGGCAACTTCGCCACTTTTAATGAAGTGATGGCCGAATACTTCTCCCAGCCCTTTCCCGCCCGCGCCGCCGTCGGCGTGGCCAGCCTGCCCAAAGGCGTGCAGGTGGAAGCCGAAGCAGTATTGGTGTTGAACAGTTAATCTTTGTTTCAGACGGCCTCTTTTAATATCAAGGCCGTCTGAAAACCATTCCATACATTAAAAAACACATGGCACACTACGCAATCGGCGATTTGCAAGGCTGCTACGACGAGCTCGAAGCCCTGCTCGCCCAAATCAATTTCAATCACGGCACCGATACCCTCTGGCTCACCGGCGACATCGTCAACCGCGGCCCCAAATCGCTGCAATGCCTGCAATTTGCTATTGAGCATGAAAGCAGCGTGCAGATTGTACTCGGCAACCACGACCTGCACATGCTGGCCGTGTCCTACGGTTATGGCAAAATCAAGCGCGGCGACACCATCGCGCCGGTGCTCAACCATCCCGACAGCCGCAAAATGCTCGACTGGCTGCGCGCCCAGCCGCTGCTGATTCGCAGGCCGCATCACGTGATGGTGCACGCAGGCATGCTGCCGCAATGGTCGGTTGCTGAAGCCGAAAAACTGGCGCGCGAAGTGGAAGCCGAATTGCGCGGCGGCAAGGCACGCGAATATTTCGCCCATATGTATGGCAACAAACCGCGCGGCTGGCGCGACGGGCTCGAAGGCTACGACCGCCTGCGCGTGATTACCAACGCCTTCACCCGCATGCGCGCGCTCACTTACGACAACGAAATCGACTGTGATTTCAAGGCGGGCCCCGCCGACATGTCCGTCGGCCTACGCGCCTGGTTTGAAGCGCCCAACCGCCAAAACCTCAGCCACAAAATCATCTTCGGCCACTGGTCGGCGCTGGGCTTTTTCAACGATTGCGGCGTGATTGCGCTCGACACCGGCGCGCTCTGGGGCGGCAAACTCACCGCCATCAATCTGGCCGACGAAGCCGTCAGCCAGGTGGAATCGCATACCGGATTGAGCTGGCAAACCGCCCTTTCCTGACTGCCGGGAGCAGCACGACCAATGGCTTTCAGACGGCCTGTGTCTGTATGCCACAGTAAATTTTCAATGTAAGCATTTGTTTCACCAAAATATTATAAAACCCACACCAAATTTTACAACTTGTTGTGATAAAAACTGTAGTTCTACTCTAATTCACCCCCACATTTAGAGTATAATGCCTATCAACAGATAACAAACCCACAATAAACACACCAAAACGGGAAGCCTCCGATGCTTCCTTCACACACACCTATAAAGGCACATAAAAGGAATTCCCACCATGCAACACAACTTCGACCCTTTAATCATCCGCGGCAAATCGCTGATACCGATTGTGCAGGGCGGCATGGGCGTAGGCGTATCCGCATCCAGATTATCCAGCGCCGTGGCCCGTGAAAACGGCGTCGGCACCATCGCCAGCGTTGATTTGCGCCACCTGCACGACGACTTGCTGGCCGAATCGAAAATCAATCCCACCGAAGCCAAATACGACAAGCTCAACCGCATCGCGCTCGACCGCGAAATCAAAAAAGCCAAGGCCGATTCGGAAGGCTGCGGCATGATTGCGGTTAATGTAATGAAAGCGGTGAAAGACCATCAAGCTTTGGTACGCCAAGCCTGTGAATCCGGTGCCGACGCCATCGTGATGGGTGCGGGTCTGCCGCTCGATTTGCCGGAAATGGCCGAAGGCTTCCCCGATGTGGCGCTGCTGCCGATTCTCTCCGAATCACGCGGCATCAACATCGTATTGAAACGCTGGATGAAAAAAGGCATCCTGCCCGACGCCATCGTCATCGAGCATCCCGCCCATGCCGCAGGCCACCTCGGCGCCATGACGGTAGACGGCGTTAACGATGCCAAATTCGAATTCAAGCGCGTGATTGACGAAACCTTCGAAGTGTTCAAAAAACTCGGCCTCGAAGGCGAAAAAATCCCGCTGGTGTTGGCGGGCGGTATGGCCAACTTCCAAAAGATTCAGACGGCCTTGAAAGACTGGGGCGCTTCCGCCGTGCAAATCGGTACCGCCTTTGCCGTCACCCACGAAGGCGATGCCCACATCAACTTCAAGAAAACGCTGGCCGGTGCCGACACCGAGCAAGTGGTCGAATTCATGTCGGTGGCCGGCCTGCCCGCGCGCGGCGTGAAAACCAAGTTTCTCGAAAGCTACATGAAGCGCGAAAGCGTGTTGCAGGCCAACGCCAAGGCCGACCAACGCCGCTGCACCCAGGGCATCAACTGCCTCTCCGTCTGCGGCCTGCGCGATGGCCTCGAAAAAGTCGGCCAGTTCTGCATCGACTTGAAGCTGGCTGCCGCCTGGCGCGGCGAAGTGGACAAAGGCCTCTTTTTCCGCGGCAAAGACCCGCTGCCCTTCGGCAAAACCCTGCGCAGCGTGCAGGAAACCGTGCATTACCTGCTCAGCGGCGAAATGCCGCTGGAGATGCCGTTGCAGAAACAGGCTTAAATTGAACCTGCAAAACCATCAAGGCCGTCTGAAAAGCTTTTCAGACGGCCTTCACACGTTTTTGGCAAATAATGCTAACATATAGTCAGGAAAATTAATTTTTATAGTCGTTTCGTTAGCTTGAGACAAGGCAGCAAGCCGCAGACAGTACAGATAGTACGGCAAGGCGCAGCAACGCTGTATCAAGCTAAATTGAAACGACTATAATACAAGGCGGCGAGCCGCAGACAGTACACGCAGTACGGCTAGGCGAGCCAACGCAGTAGCAAAAGTTAAGTTTCCTGACTATAAGCACCTGTTACCCCTTTTGAATACATACCATGAATCCCTTACTCGACCAACTCCAACCCTACCCGTTTGCCCGTCTGCGCGAAGCCATGCAAGGCATCGAAGCGCCCGCCGGTGTCAAACCCGTGCCGCTGCATATCGGCGAACCGAAACACGCCACGCCCAAAGTGATTACCGATGCGCTCACCGCAAGTTTGGGCGAGCTGGAAAAATACCCACTCTCGGCCGGGCTGCCCGAATTGCGCCAAGCCTGCGCCGATTGGGCGGCGCGCCGCTACGACGGCCTCGCGCTCAACCCCGACACCGAAATCCTGCCCGTGCTCGGCAGCCGCGAAGCGCTGTTTGCCTTTGCCCAAGTGGTGCTCAATCCTACGGCCGATAGTAAAGATATCGTAATCAGCCCCAATCCTTTTTACCAAATTTACGAAGGCGCCACCCTGCTCGGCGGCGGCGAAATCCGCTTTGCCAACTGCCACACCCCCGATTTCCTGCCCGACTGGTCGCAAATCAATACCGCCACCTGGCAGCGCACCAAACTCGTGTTCATCTGCTCGCCCAACAACCCCAGCGGCAGCGTGATGCAGCTTGCTCACTGGCAGGCGCTGTTTGAGCTGCAAGAGCGCTACGGCTTCGTGATTGCTTCCGACGAATGCTATTCGGAAATCTATTTCGACGGCAACAAACCCATCGGCTGCCTGCAAGCCGCCGCCGAACTGGGGCGCAGCAATCAAGGCATCGTGATGTTTACCAGCCTGTCCAAACGCTCCAACGTGCCCGGCCTGCGCTCCGGCTTCGTGGCGGGCGATGCCGAACTGCTGAAAGCCTTTTTGCTCTACCGCACCTACCACGGCAGCGCCATGAGCATCCCGGTGCAACGCGCCAGCATCGCCGCCTGGAACGATGAAGCCCACGTCGCCGACAACCGCCGCCTGTATCAGGAAAAATTCGACAAAGTGGTGCCGATTTTGCAGCAATCGTTTGACGTAAAAATGCCCGACGCTTCGTTTTACATCTGGCTGAAAGTACCCGACGGCGACGATTTGGCCTTTGCCAAAAACCTGTGGCAACAAGCCGCGATTCAGGTGTTGCCCGGCCGTTTTCTCGCCCGCGACACCGAACACGGCAACCCGGGCGAAGGCTACGTGCGCATCGCGCTGGTGGCCGGCGTGGCAGAATGCGTGCAAGCGGCGGAAACCATGGTGGCGCTGTATCCGCGCTGATTTCCGGCATCAAAATATGAAACAGGCCGTCTGAAAGCAGTAGCGCTTTCAGACGGCCTTTAAATGGCTGTTCCGCCGCGCCCCCTACCGCCGTATAGTCGGAGAAATTAGATTCTGATACAAGGCGGCGAGCCGCAGACAGTACAGATAGTACGACAAGGCGAGCCAACGCCGTAGCAGAAACTCATTTCTTCGACTATAGCGTGGGCTTTGCCCACGAAAACCACACAAGCTGAGACCTTTTTGAAAAAATAACCGTCGCACCCGCGCAGGCGGGTGCCCAGCCTGCAGCACAGCTTCAGCTTAAACTCAACAGCCGTAGCGTGGGCTCTGCCCACGAAAACCACACAAACTGCACGCAAAGACAACATTTCCGAAATTGTGGTTAACGGTTCCGCCCAAAACGTGGCAGAACCCACGCTACGCCGTCTGATTGGTTCAACATCAAAATATGAAAAGGCCGTCTGAAAACCCCATGCTTTCAGACGGCCTCTGTTTTCAACCAACATCACGAATAATCAAACAAATCCGGCTGTTTGTGTTCGCGGGTGACGCGTACGTCGGTTTCGCCCTCGGCAAACACAATATGCAGCTTCTGCCCCTGCTTGAGCGTGTCGGCATTGCGGATGACTTGGCCGCGGCTGTTTTTCACCACGCTGAAACCGCGCTCCAGAATCTGCTGCGGCGACACTGCTTCGAGCAAGGCGGTTTGTTTTTCCAGGCGTTGGCGGCGGTTGTCGAACAGCATTTGCCAATTTTGCTGCAAGGCCGTCTGAAAATCCTGAATGTCGCGTTTGGCCACCGAAATATCGGGGCGCAGATGGGCGAGTTTTTGCTGTTGCTGCGCCAGTTTCTGCGTATTGAAACGATGCTGGTTTTGCATGGCGAAGCGCAGGTTTTGCTGCATCGCGGCGACGGATAATTTTTGTTCGTTGAGTTTTTGCTGCGGGTGGCGCAATTGGCGGGCGAGCCAGTCGAGGCGTTGGCTGGCGTCGTAATAGCGTTGTTGCAAGGCGTTTTTCAGACGGCCTTGGGTTTGCGCCAACTGTTGCAGCGATTCGGCGCGGTTGGGGCTGACCAATTCGGCGGCGGCGGTGGGCGTGGGCGCGCGCATATCGGCAACGAAATCGGCCAGCGTGAAATCGGTTTCGTGGCCGACACCGCTCACCACCGGAATGGCGCAACGCTCAATCGCGCGCACCACCGGCTCTTCGTTAAACGCCCACAAATCCTCAATACTGCCGCCGCCGCGACACACAATCAACACATCCGCTTCGGCGCGGCTTGAGGCCGTCTGAATCGCTTCGGCAATCTGCAATTCGCTGCCCGCGCCTTGAACCGCGGTCGGATAGACAATCAGCGGAATTTCCGGCGCACGGCGTTTCAGGGTGGAAACCACATCGCGCAGCGCGGCGGCGGCGAGGCTGGTGACGATGCCGATAACGCGCGGGCGCACGGGCAGCGCTTGCTTGCGTTCGGCATCAAACACGCCCTCGGCCTGCAATTTGGCTTTCAGCTTTTCATAGGCTTCGTATAGCTGCCCCAAGCCTTTCAGGCGCACTTCGTTGACGGTAATCTGAAATTCGCCGCGCGCTTCGTAAATGCTGATGCGGCCGGAAAGCTCGATGTGATCGCCTTCTTTCAAGGGCGCGGCGAGTTTGGCGGCCGTGCCTTTAAACATGGCGCAACGCACTTGGGCGCGGCTGTCTTTCAGCGAAAAATAATAATGGCCGCTGGCGGCGCGGGTAAGGTTCGACACTTCGCCCGCCACCCACAGGCCGAATAAATTTTGCTCGAGCAGGTTTTTGGCGAGCGCGTTCAACTCGGAAACGGAAACGGCGGCGGGGGCGAAGAGTTCGGACATAACAAAAAATCAAAACGGAAAACGGCGATTATAAAGCTTTTCAGACGGCATGGCGCGCGGCTTGTGGTAATATTCCCGCTTGATGCCGTCTGAAAACATTCCTCATCCCGTTATGCCCAAGCTCCACCAAATCATCGAACGCCATTGGCAACAGCCGCAGCCCGCGTTAACCGCCTTGCTGTGGCCTTTGTCGCGCCTGTTTCAGACGGCCTCGGCTTTGCGCCGCCGTTGGTATCAAACAGGCCGTCTGAAAAGCGCGAAACTGCCCGTGCCCGTGGTGGTGGTCGGCAACATCCACGCGGGCGGCACGGGCAAAACGCCGGTTGTCGCCGCCTTGGTGAAGGGTTTGCAGCAGCGGGGCATTAAGGCCGGCATCATCAGCCGCGGCTACGGGCGTGAAAACAGCGGTGTTTATGTGTTGAACGCAGCCAGCCGCGCCGCCGATGCGGGCGACGAACCCCTACTGCTCCACCGCCAAACCGCCGCGCCGACTGCGGTCGGCAGCAGCCGCATCGAAGCAGGGCGGGCGTTGCTGGCGGCACATCCCGAAATAGAAGCCATCATTGCCGACGACGGTTTGCAACATTACGCCTTGCAGCGCGACCTCGAAATCGCCGTTTTCCCCGCCGCCGATGTCGGGCGCGATAATTTGGATTTGTTGCCCAACGGCGGTTTGCGCGAACCCTTGGCGCGTTTGCAGACCGTGGATGCGGTGGTGGTCAGCGGCGCAGCGGGCGAAACCGATTTCAATACCTGGATGCCGTCTGAAAAGCTGTTTCACAGCCACATCGAAAGCGGCGCAATCTACCGCCTCAACCGCCGCGATATTCTGCTGGACAAGCAAACGCTGCAAGGCAAACGCATTGTAGCTTTGGCAGGCATTGCCAAGCCTGAGCGTTTCTTTCAAAGCCTGAAAAATCTGGGCATCGCAATCAGCGAAACCCGCGCCTTGCCCGACCATGCCGTGCTCAGCCCTGCGGATTTGCCTGCCGCCGATGCTGTGTTCATCACTGAAAAAGATGCGGTGAAACTGGCCGGTTTTGCGGCGGATAATGTGTGGGTGTTGCCCGTTTGTGCGATAATCCAACCTGATTTGGCGGCATGGCTGGCAGGCCGTCTGAACCTGAAATAAAGAAAGAAGCATCATGGAAAAGAAATTTTTGGATATTCTCGTATGCCCCGTCTGCAAAGGCGCGTTGGAATACAAGCAAGACAAACAGGAATTGTGGTGCCGCCAAAGCAAGCTGGCTTATCCGATTAAAGACGGCATCCCGTTTATGCTCGAAAACGAAGCGCGCGAATTGAGCGAAGAGGAATTACACGCATGAGCGCGCCGTTTACCGTATTGATTCCCGCCCGCCTCTCCTCTTCGCGTCTGCCGGGCAAGGCGCTGGCCGACATCCACGGCAAGCCGATGGTGGTGCGTGTGGCCGAGCAGGCGCGCAAAAGCGCCGCCGGACGCGTGGTGGTGGCCACCGACCATGAAGACATCCGCGCCGCCTGCGAAGCACACGGCGTGGAAGTGGTGATGACCGGCGCGCATCACGAAAGCGGCAGCACCCGCTTGGCCGAGGCCGCCGCCGCGCTCGCCTTGCCTGCCCACACCATCGTGGTCAACGTGCAGGGCGACGAGCCGCTGATCGACCCACAACTGATTAACCGCACGGCGGAAGTATTGGTGGAAAACAACGTGCAGATGGCCACCGCCGCCCACGAAATCCACGATTTCGACGAATTCGCCAACCCCAATGTGGTCAAAGTGGTGCTCGATAAAAACCGCAACGCGCTCTATTTCAGCCGCGCCATGATTGCCTTCCCGCGCGACAGCATGCGCGAAGGCAAACGCGAGCTGCCGCAAGCTTTGCCGCTGCGCCATATCGGTATCTACGCCTACCGCGCGGGCTTTTTGCAACGCTACGCCGAAATGGCCGAATCGCCGTTGGAAACCATCGAATCGCTGGAACAGCTGCGCGTGTTGTGGCACGGTTATCCGATTGCGGTGGAAATCGCCGCCGAAGCCCCCGCCGCAGGCGTGGACACGCAGGAAGACCTCGACCGCGTACGCGAAGTGTTTCAGGCCGTCTGAAACATGGCGGCGCCAACGGTTTACCTGAGCGCAGCCACCATCCTGCTGGCTTTGTCGACTGGCGGTTGCGCCCAGATGATACCCGCCAGAAGCACCGATTTGGGTAATCAGCGCTACGAGCTGGAATCAAGCGGCAATGTGTTTGTCAAAGACGGCGTGTTGCAGGGCAAACTCGACCAAAAAGCCAAAAAGCTCTGCCCGCAAGGCTACCGCTACGAAACCGACGATGCGCCCCGCTTCGGCAACACCGTTTTCTATTACAATGGCGTGTTGATGCCTTCCGGTCATTTTACGCTGAAACGCACCATCCGCTGCAACACGACAGAGCAAACCGATTCAAGGCCGTCTGAAAACGCGCAGCCCTTTTCAGACGGCCTGTAAACGTATTAATATAACCCATATAAGAAGCGGTATTCGCAAGCCGCATGAGGGCTTGTGAACACAGCTTCCCAATACGCTTCCGTTTTTAATATTTTTCTACATTGTAAGGAACCACACATGAAAGCATTATTGCTCGGCGCTCCCGGCGCAGGCAAAGGCACCCAGGCGCAATTCATCACCGCCGCCTTCAACATCCCGCAAATTTCCACCGGCGACATGCTGCGTGCTGCGATTAAGGCAGGCACGCCGCTGGGTCTGGAAGCCAAAAAAATCATCGACGAAGGCGGCCTGGTGCGCGACGACATCATCATCGGCATGGTAAAAGAACGCATCGCCCAAGCCGATTGCGCCAACGGTTTCCTGTTTGACGGCTTCCCGCGCACGCTCGCGCAAGCCGAAGCGATGGTGGAAGCGGGCGTGGATTTGGATGCGGTGGTCGAAATTGATGTGCCCGATGCCGTCATCGTCGAGCGCATGAGCGGCCGCCGCGTGCATCTGGCTTCCGGCCGCACCTACCACATCACCCACAACCCGCCGAAAGTGGAAGGCAAAGACGATGTCACCGGCGAAGCGCTGGTTCAGCGTGACGACGACAAAGAAGAAGTGGTGAAAAAACGCCTTGACGTTTACCACGAGCAAACCGAAGTATTGGTGGATTTTTACAGCAAACTCGAAGGCGCACACGCGCCGAAATACATCAAGGTCGACGGCACGCAAGCCGTTGATGCGGTGAAAGCGCAAGTGTTGGCGGCATTGGGCAAATAAGCTTCCATGGATACAGAGGCCGTCTGAATGTTCAGACGGCCTCTGTCCTTTGCAAAATTCCCTGCTCGTCGCACCCGCGCAGGCGGGTGCCCAGTGCAAAGCGTAGCTTTGCTTGTCTGCCCATTTTTCTGATTCTGAAAAATCAAGCAAAATCAATAAGTTGATTATTACCAAAGCTGATAAATTTAAGATGTCACCATGCTTCAGACTGAGCACCCGCCTGCGCGGGCGCGACGGTTATTTTTTTACAAAGGTCTCGGCCTTAGATTTTTTTCCGGCTGAACCCTCGCTAACGGCCATATTGCAAGATTTCGATTTTGGGAAATTTTACTGTGCCGCGCCAATTCCGGTATGGCCACAAACAAAAAAGCACCGAAACATCGGTGCTTTTTTCAAATCGGGATTGGCGGAGTGGACGGGGCTCGAACCCGCGACCCCCGGCGTGACAGGCCGGTATTCTAACCAACTGAACTACCACTCCGCACAAAAAACTGGTGGGTGATGACGGAGTCGAACCGCCGACATTCTGCTTGTAAGGCAGACGCTCTACCAACTGAGCTAATCACCCGTTTTCTTCGCACTCTTCGCTGCGAGAACGTGATTAAACCAAAATCCCGCCTGCCGCGCAAGTATTTTTGCGATTATTTTATCTGCCGCCTTGTAGCGACCAGTTTTCAAAAGAAATTATTTTGTCCTTATGCCCCGCCACCACCAGGATATCGCCGCTTTGCAGCTGAAAACCCGCTTCAAACTGCTCAATCCGGTGCGTATTGCGGCGCACAAACAACAGCCTCACCTGTAAATGCTGCAAAGGCAGCATGCCGACCGCGCAGCCGACCGCGCGCGCTTCATCGGGCAGGACGAAGGCATAACGGCTGATGCTGTTGCGCTCATCGTCGAAGCCCGCCTCGTCGTCGCTGCCGACAAACAGGTCTTCCAGCATTTGATAGCGGCTGCGGCGGATATTCATGATAACCTGATGCACATGCTGATATGGCAGGCCTGCGCCCAGCATGGCATACGAAGCCAGCGCCAGGCTGGTTTCCTTGGTATCGGACACCACCTCTTCCGCGCCCATGTCGGTAAACGCCTGCAAATAATCATCGCTGACGGCGCGCACATGCACGGGCATGGTCGGATACATGGCCATGATATTGTCGAGCACATGGCGGGTTTCGGCCATATTATTGAGCGTAACCACCACCATCTGCGCCCTGCCCAGCCCCGCCGCCTCCAATACTTCGCGGCGCTTGGCATCGCCAAACGACACCGGCTCGCCCGCGCCGTGGGCAATGCGCACCCGCTCCGCATCCATGTCCAGCGCGTAATACGGAATGCCTTCCTGCGCCAGAATACGGCCGATGGTTTGGCCGCCGCAGCCATAGCCGACAATCAACACATGCTCCGACTTGCTCATGCTGTCGATCAGTAGATTCTGCAGATCCACCGCTTTCATGTCCCAGGTGGATTTCACCAACCGGTTGACGAGGCCGTCGCTGGCGTGCAGGATAAACGGCGCCAAAATCATCGACACCAAAATGGCGGCGGTGGCGGCCTGTTCCAATCCGGCCGACAGCAGATTAAGATTGTGCGACACCGCCAGAATCACAAAGCCAAACTCACCACCCTGCGCCAGATACAGGGCGGCTTTCATGCTGTTGGCCACATTATGGCGCCAATAGCGTGCAATCAGGAACACCACCGCCGCTTTCAGCACCAACAGGATGCCCAACAGCAACAACACCGTCTGCCAGCCAGCCAACAGCGCGCCGATGTCCAGCTTCATGCCGACGGTGATAAAGAAAAAGCCCAGCAGGATATCGCGAAACGGGCGGATATCGTCCTCCACCTGGAAACGGTATTCCGTTTCCGACAACAGCATCCCCGCCACAAACGCGCCCAAAGCCAGCGACAAGCCCTCCAGCTCGGTCAGATAAGCCACCCCGAGCGTCACCAGCAGCACATTAATCATAAACAGTTCAGACGACTTCTGTTTTGCCACCAAACGAAACCAAGGTGTCATCACGCGGCTGCCGATGACAAACAGCAAACCCAGCGTGAGCACCATTTTCAACGCCGCCACGCCCAGCGCCAGCCACAGATTGCCGCTGCTGCCACCCGCCAGAGCAGGCAGCAGAATCATCAGCGGCACCACCGCAATATCCTGCATCAGCAATACGCCCATCGCCATCTGCCCGTGCGGCTGCCCCAATTCGGTTTTCTCCGCCAGAATCCGGCTGACAATCGCCGTCGACGACATCGCCAGCGCCCCCGCCACCGCAAACGCCCAGGCAAACGGCGTGCCCAGCAGCATCAAAATCCCCAACACCAGCGCAATCGTCAACACCACCTGCATCCCGCCCAAACCCAGCACCAGCCTGCGCATGGCCTTGAGCTTGGGCAGCGAAAACTCCAGCCCGATGCTGAACATCAGAAACACAATACCGATTTCACCCAGATAATCGGTGGCTGCTGTTTGCGGAATCAGATGCAACACCCCCGGCCCGGCCACAAAACCGACCAGCAGATAGCCCAGCATCGAAGGAATATTCAGACGGCGGCACACAATAACTGTCAGCACGGCCACCAGCAACACCACCACAATCGGCGCAAGGGAAAAATGCTCCATAGATATCCGTTCTTTTCAAGAAAGCCACAGCCATGTCGAAGCCTTTAATATATAGTGAAAAAACTTAATATCTGCTACGGCGTTGCTGCACCTTGCCGTACTATCTGTACTGTCTGCGGTTTGCTGCCTTGTATCAAATATTAAGTTTTTCCACTATAGTCAATTAAAATGAAAACAATTCAAGGCGGCGGGCGGAAGACAGCAAACTCTGTGCGGCAAAACGAGGAAACGCTGGGGTGTTTCTTATTTTAATTGACTATAAACAATCGCTTTTTATTATCTATGCTATCAAACAAAATAAAAAGGCCGTCTGAAAAATATTTTTCAGACGGCCTGGGGCTTCCTGACAGCGCAGCGGTGTTGTTTACGAGGGGATTTTTGTTCCTGAAAATGCAGATGCAAGGCAAAAAACGCAGCAAGGTTGGACACCTTGCGAGGCTTTTTAACGCAGCAGATGCGTTTTCAGGGGCAAAAGCACCCGTAAATCGAATTGTCAGAAAGCCCTGAGACCTTGGCAAAAAAATAACCGTCGCACCCGCGCAGGCGGGTGCCCAGTCTGAAGCAAGGCTTCAGCTTAAACTTGCCAGCCTTGATAATATTCAACCCAATGATTCATATTGATTTTTTGAAATCAAAAAGATGGGGGGACAAGCAAAGCCGCGCTTTGCACTAAGCACCCGCCTGCGCGGGTGCGACGTACAGAGGAATTTTGCAAAGGCCTCAGCTTAACACTATAAAAGGCCGTCTGAAAAATATATAGTCGTTCCGTTAGATTGATACAAGGCAGCAAGCCGCAGACAGTACAGATATAGTGAAAAAACTTAATATCTGCTACGGCGTTGCTGCACCTTGCCGTACTATCTGTATTGTCTGCGGTTTGCTGTCTTGTATCAAATATTAAGTTTTTCCACTACAGTACGGCAAGGCGCAGCAACGCTGTATCAAACTAACGGAACGACTATATTTCAGACGGCCTTTTGTATCGGAAAAACCCTTACGGCATCAGCATCCCGCCATTGACGTGCAGCGTTTGGCCGGTAATGTATTTGGCCTGCTCACTGGCAAGAAACAACACCGCATCGGCAATATCCTGCGCCTCGCCAAAGCGGCCGAGCGAAGTTTGCGCTTCAAACAGTGCGCGTTGCTCTTCCGGCAGCGCACGGGTCATGTCGGTGTCGATAAAGCCCGGCGCCACACAGTTGACGGTAATACCGCGGCTGCCTACTTCGCGTGCCATCGATTTGGAAAAACCAATCAACCCGGCTTTGGCCGCCGCATAGTTGGCCTGACCCGCGTTCCCCATCACGCCCACCACCGAAGTGATATTGATGATGCGCCCCGCACGCTGTTTCATCATGCCGCGCAATACGGCTTTGCTGGCACGAAACACCGATTTCAGGTTGACCTGCATGATGTCGTCCCACTCTTCTTCTTTCATCCGCATCAGCAGATTGTCGCGGGTGATACCGGCATTGTTGACCAGAATATCCAGCTTGCCGTTTTCTTTTTCAATTTCAGCAATCAGCGCTTCGATGCTGCCCGCAGCGGCAGAATCCAACACACGGCCTTCGCCGCCCCATTGCGCCAAACGCGCGCCGATGGCCGCCGCACCGCTTTCAGAAGTGGCCGTACCGATTACTTTCGCCCCCGCCGCCGCCAAGGTATCGGCAATCGCCGCGCCGATACCGCGCGAAGCACCGGTAACCAAGGCGATTTTACCGTTTAAATCTTGTGAACTCATGAATCAAATTTTCCTTTTTGCTTTTGAAGATTTATTCAAACATTTTATAGCATATAACTAATCTTTGATGCACCTAATTTAAGGGAAGACCTATTGGCAAATAAGAGTCAATTTCCAAAATATATTTAATCCAATTGCCAAAGCTGTATTTTTCTCGAATTGCAGGATCTATTTCATAATATGGTTTTGTTAAAAAATCATCCAATTGTGAAAAGCTTTCACCATCCCAAACCAAAAAATTATTAGGATGATAAAAATCATAAGACAAAACTTCCGGATTGGTTGTAATCAGTTTTTTTCGATAACCAATTGCTTCAAACGTCCGAAATGACAAGCCACGGTGTTCATCAATCACGAAATCTATCAATACTCGGCTTTCTCTGGCTCGCTTTAAATTTTCCTCGAAGCTCAAAAAAGAATCGCTCAAATTGATATTCTTATGGTATGAAGTCCGCCTACTCACTCCCCTCCCGCAAACGTTCATATCCAATTTTGCATTTCTTTGATGCGCGTATTCTGAAAATCTGTTTACCAAGTTAATGCGGCAATCCATGTGTGCGCCAGTGAAATAAAAATCGCTTTTTATTTCAAAATGCTTATCTAAGTCATAATCAAAATAAAAATTTGTTGCCGGAAAAAATTGATGGTTTTTATATTTCAAATCATCTGCAGTAAACACATAAAACTTATTGAAAACTTCTATTAATGGGTAAATATCAGGAAATCTATGTAAGCCGTCAAATTGATAGTTAATAACACCATGTCGGCTTTTTTCCGATACAAACTGCAAGAACTCCTTACTATAAATATCACTATTGATAAATAAGGCATAATCTAAATCATCGACCCCTTCTAGCTTTTTAGAAATTTCTTGCTGCAATTGCTTCCATTGCAAATTCTTTTTATAACCATAATCTTTATATACTAGTTTTCTCCATTTGATACGTATCCGGTCAATTGCAGACGGCTTCCACGCAGAACCAATTTCCGTGATTCCAATGACGCTAAATCCATAATATTGTAGGTTTTTTTCAATTAATCGATAAATACCTGCGAAAGGTGGCATACCAAATAAAATTGTTTTCCCCATTTATTTCTTCCCTTAAACAAAAGATACAATTTCCCGCTTACTTTTCATTCTCATTCTTACCGGCTTGCTAATAATATGTCGAACCTGCTGGATAACCGTACGTCTTCTTTTTTTCTTCGGCAAATTGTGAAAATGGATTGAGCGTTGCTGCTCAAGCTGGCTGCTCAGACCATTCTGACCGTTCAAAACGCTATCCTGAATAGAAAGGGCGGGAACCAATTGATATAAGTTGCACCCATCCAGCCCATTCAATTGGTCGTAAATTAATACATCAATCGGATTGAGCTCATACCCAACCAAACTATTTATTTTACTCATCAATAAGCTTATCATCTCGTATGAAATGATATAGGCGCCACAACCATTATTGCTGCTGCTCAAGCGCATAATCTGCCGCCCTTGATGTGGCAACACCATCTTTGTAGCGATAAGATTCAGTGGCCGTAATACAGTTTCCAAACATAAAAAATAAGCATGGTTACAGAAATTCTGTTGCAGCCATTGATCATCAGCCAAAAACTTGCCAGCCTCCTTCCCCAAGATTGCATCGTCTTCAAAAATAGCAATATAAGGCCACTGTTCATCTAGGCATTTTTGCCACAAAGCCAAATGGCTCATCAAACAAGCTTTTTCACCCTCAGTCATTCTAGGTTCTTGGTGCAACGCGGGTAACTGCTCATTGATGGCTTCATTCAAGGCTTCAGACGGCTGTAAGGCATCGAAAAAAGTAAAGGCTATATTTTGCTCGCCGAACACCTGCTTGATGTGTTCACGTCGTTCATTGGCATGCGCAAGGCTTATTACGTAATTGTGCAGCACGATTTCCCCTTAAAAACCGTTCAGACGGCCTTTATTTATGATTGACAAGGCCGTCTGAATCATTCAACGATTAATGCGCTTCAATAAACGCCGCCACTTGTTCGGCATCGGTAAGTGCACTGCACACGGCTGCTTTGTTGATGCGCTTGGCCAAGCCCGCCAACACTTTGCCGGGGCCGCATTCGGCGGATTCGCTGATGCCCTCTTCCACCAACAGATTCACGGTCTCGGTCCAGCGCACCGGGCTGTAGAGCTGGCGCACGAGGGCATCTTTGATTTGTTCGGCGTTGTCGTAGGCGGTGACATCGGCATTGTGAATCACGCGGATTTTCGGCGTATTGATGGTCACATTTTTCAGCGCTTCGGCCAATTTCTCGGCAGCGGGTTTCATCAGGCTGCAATGTGAAGGCACGGAAACGGGCAGCGGCAAGGCGCGTTTGGCACCGGCTTCTTTGGCTGCGGCCATCGCGCGTTCGACTGCGGCGGCATTGCCCGCAATCACCACTTGGCCGGGCGAATTGAAGTTCACCGCCTCCACCACTTCGCCTTGCGCGGCTTCCGCGCAAATCGCTTTAACCTGTTCGTCTTCCAAACCCAACACAGCGGCCATCGCACCCACGCCTTGCGGCACGGCGGATTGCATCAATTCGGCACGCAGGCGCACGAGTTTCACGGCGTCGGCAAATGCCAGCGATCCGGCGGCCACGAGGGCGGTGTACTCGCCGAGGCTGTGTCCGGCCACCACCGCAGGCTCTTTACCGCCCGCTTCGAGATAGGCGCGGTAAGTGGCGACACCCGCTGCCAGCATCAAGGGTTGGGTATTGACGGTTTCGTTGATGGGGGCGGCGTCTTCGCCGTTCATCATCGCCCACAGGTCTTGCCCGAGCACGGCAGAGGCTTCGTCGAAAGTGGCTTTGACCACGGCACTGCCGTCAAAACCGTTCATCATGCCGAGGCTTTGCGAGCCCTGACCGGGAAAGAAAAATGCGAAATTCATGATGTTTTCCTCTTGCATACAGGTTTAATGATTTGGAAGCCCTGGCTATTCGGGGCCGCGTTCGTTGGGCTGCAGATGCTGCATGCCGCTGATCTTCAAAATGCGGCCGTCGGGCGCGCCGACGGCGTTTTGCAGGCTGTACGCCAGTGAGTCGGCAAAGCTGCCGCGATACAGCTTGGCACCCTGATGGCTGAGATTCGATTGGCCGTCGGCATGGATTTTACCGCCGATATCGCGCCAAAGCTTGCAAAAACCGTAATCTTCGGAAAGATAGCGGCGGCTTTCGGGATCAACCATCACGTCAAAAAAGCGGTAATGCAGCCCCCGGTCGCCCACGCCGATGGAATCGGGCAGATATTGCAGCCCGGGATAAGCCGCCATCAGGCGCTCGAACACGCTGCGCTTGATGACCATAAAGCCGGTGGGCGCTTCGTCCACTTCGAAAAAACCGTCTTCACCAATTTCCACCACCACTTCGCCCTGCGTGTTCTGCTGGTTGTGGTTGATCGTGTAGCGGGTGAAATGCGCTTCAAACTGCGCTTGTGTCATGTGGGCAGGCACGCCTTCAGACGGCCAGTTTTCATATTTGAGCGGATACACGCCGCAAGCAACGTCATAATCCGACAGCAGCAGGCGGTAGGCGGCCTGCGGCGAAAAGCCGATGTCGCTGTCTATCCAAAACAGGTGCGTCCATTGCGGGTTGGCCAAAAAATCGGCCACCGCATTATTGCGCGCCCGCGTAATCAGGCTTTCGCCGCGTTGCAGCGACACCTGCATGTTCAGGCCGACATGAAAGGAAGACGCCAGCAGATTGAGCAGCGACAACGTATAGTTGTGAAAATATTTGCCGTCATGGCTGGGCGTCATCACAACGGGAAACATTTCTTTCAGCGCGCTATCGGGCAGCATGGCAATGGCTCTTTCAATAACAAACAAACGGATTCTCTTTGCCCGCCGTCCCAGGCGAAGCGGGCTGAATCCAGGGGTATTTCTTGCCGGCGCAACAGCATGATGCGGTCATAGGCCGGGCAGCAGGGCGGCAAGCTTTTCCCGCATGCCCGAATGCAGCAGCCATGCGGTCAATGCTGCATTGGCCGCCGCCGTCAACCAGAAATACGTCACAAACGGCTGCTTGGTGGTTTTGTGGTTGAACCAATGCCGCGCCGCCAAAGCGCCCGGCCAGCCGCCGCACATGCCTGCAGTCAGCAAGGTGGATTCCCTGATGCGGCCAGCATAGCCGCTGCGGCCGGCGCGCTTGCGGGCAACGGTTTTATCATAGCCGTAAAGCGCGGTGGCAGCGAGGCTTATCGCCAAATATGCCAGCGCCAGCGGCCAAAAGAAAAAAGCAACGGCAGCCAGATAAACCAGCCCCGGGATGGCACAAAGCATGCTCCGGCAACCGCTTTTCCTCTCTGCGCCCGCCAATGCTTCATGCTGGTTGAGCGCGTGTTCGTCTTGCTGCCGCACCACCCGCGCGGCCCGCTGCTTTTCGCCCTGCTCGGCAGGAAAGTTGCAGAAAAAACTGACGGCTTCGCCCAGCTGCGGGCGCTGCTGTCGGTAATGATAGGCGGAAATATGGAAAAACACGCTTTGCGTTCCGCTTTGGATAAAGCCGTAGCCTTTGTCGTCTTCCCAACGCACCACTTCGCCGCGCAACACCTGTTTGAGCGGCAGACCTCCTGTTTTGGCTGCCACCGGCTGCGGCTTGGCAAGCAATGGCGCGGCTTGCGGCGCCGGCTTTTCCGGCTGCGTCTTCCCGGCTGCATTCGCTGCATTCACGGCGCGGGTCGGCGGTGCTGCCGGTGCGGCTGCGGCTTCGATATCGGTCATCAGCCATTGACCGTTGGCATGCTGCATCAGGGTACCGTGCAAATGCTCACCTTCTTCCGGCACGCGCGTCTGGTCGCGCAGAAACTGCCCCAACACAAACACGGGCAGCGGTTTTTGCCGCTGATACAGACCATAACCGCCGTTGAGCGACAAATCCCATTGCGCCAGCTTGATTCTGATGCGCGCGCCTTCCCGCAAGCCCGGCAACACTTCCACCGCCGTGGCGCATTCGCGGTTGCGTTCGTCACGCCCAAGATTGTAACTGACTTCGTCGCCGATTTGCGGCAGATAACCGTGCGGCAGGTGTTTGGCAATCAGCAGGATATGGCGGCCGATGGCTTCATCGGGTCGGATGGCACCCACCTGCCCTTCGTCAAACCAGTGGCTGACGGTTCCGTAATGTCTGTCATTCATGATGGCTGATTGTGATAGTCGAAGAAATGAGTTTTTGCTACGGCGTTGGCTCGCCTTGCCGTACTATAGTGGCTAAACTTAATATTTGATACAAGGCAGCAAGCCGCCTTGTATCAGGATCTCATTTCTCCGACTATATTTTTTTAAAAATACCCGCAAACCCCCGCATGATGGTTTATGCGGCAGCACGGATTAATACTAAAGTGGTAGTGGGAAAACTTAATTTCTAATACAAGGCAGCAAACCGCAGACAGTACAGCTAGTACGGCTAGGCGAAGCAACGCCGTAGTAGGAATTAAGTTTTTCCACTATATTTGAGCATAAACAAACAGGCCGTCTGAAAACCGGTATTTCAGACGGCCTTTTATTTCCGGTCAGTATTTCAGCAATACCGCGCCCCATGCGAAGCCGCCGCCAATCCCTTCCAGCAGCAGGTTTTGGCCGCGCCGAATGCGGCCGCTGCGGATGCCTTCGTCAAGCGCCAGCGGGATAGAGGCTGCCGAAGTGTTGGCATGCTCGGCCACGGTCAGGATGACTTTGTCCATGCTCAAGCCCAAATGCTTGGCGGTGGCATCAATGATGCGCTTGTTGGCCTGATGCGGCACCAGCCAATCGACTTCATCGGCGCTGATGCCTGCCTCTTCAATCACTTCTTCCGCCACTTTCGCAAGGGTTTTCACGGCGAATTTGAATACGCCCGGGCCGTCCATCTGCACGAACGGCGTGCCGCAAATCTGCCCGCCCGCCATCTGGCCGGGCACTTGCAGCAAAGCGAGATGGCTGCCGTCGGCCTGCAATTTGCCGCCGATGATTCCCGGTTCGTCCGACGCGCCCAATACCACTGCGCCCGCGCCGTCACCAAACAATACGCAGGTGCTGCGGTCGCTCCAATCGACGATGCGGCTGAAGGTTTCTGCGCCAATCACCAGCGCTTTTGTGGCCATACCGCTTTGAATATAGGCCTGCGCCGTGGTCAGTGCATACATGAAGCCGGCGCACACCGCAGCCACGTCAAACGCCGGACAACCGGCAATACCCAGTTTGTGCTGTACGATGGTGGCGGTAGAGGGAAACTGCATGTCGGGCGTGGCGGTTGCCACAACAATCAGGTCGATTTCCTCCGCAGCGACACCGGCGCTCTCCAGCGCCTTGCGGGAAGCCGCCACCGCCAGATCGCTGGTTTTTTCATGCTCGGCGGCAATATGGCGGAATTTGATTCCGGTGCGTGTGGTAATCCATTCGTCGGAAGTGTCGACTTTTTTCGCCAGCTCTTCGTTGCTGACGCGGTTTGCGGGCAGATAGCTGCCGGTGCCGAGAATTTTGGCATACTGCATGGGCTTCGCCTTTTGGTTATTGTTTTGAATATTGGTCACAAAAACTTATTGTAAAGTAATCGCCTGCTTCGCCCAACTTCAAATCGGGGCGCTTACGCGTTTTTGCATTACAACTGCATCATGCAGAGGCCGTCTGAAAAGGCGGTCAGCCGATATTTTCGGCTATTTCCGCCTGCCCGGCTTCCGATGTTTTATCAGACAACACCGCCAGCTGCGCCGCCACGCCCTGCTCGATTTTGGCCAGGCTGTCGGCACGCGCCTCGTGATAGGCTTCCTCGAGTGCATAATAAAAACCCGCCGCATCGGTGCCGCCGTGGCTTTTCACCACCACACCGCGCAAGCCGAGAAAAATCGCCCCATTGAAGCGGCGTGGATCCAGCCTGGTTTTCAAGCCTTTCAGCGCAGGCATCGCCACCACGGCCGCGGCCTTGGTAAACAGATTGGCCTGAAATTCCTGCCTGATGGCGCCGCCCATGAATTTGACGGCGCCTTCGATGGTTTTCAGCATAATGTTGCCGACAAAACCGTCTGCCACCACCACATCCGCACCGCCGCTGAAAATCACGTTGCCTTCCACATTGCCGACAAAATTCAGGTTGCTGCCCTTGAGCAGGCCGAATGCCTGCTTCACCGTGTCGGTGCCTTTGATGTCTTCGGTGCCCACGTTCAAAAGGCCGACGCGCGGGCTGCCTCTGTCGGGATAAAGCGCCTGCACCAGCTCGCTGCCGATAACGGCAAACTGTACCAACTGCTCGGCGCTGCAATCGACATTGGCGCCCAAATCCAGCATCAGCGTCATCCTGTCGGTTGACGAAGGAATAAACTTGGCAATCGCCGGACGCTCGATACCGGGAATGGTTTTCAACACAAAACGGGCGGTCGCCATCAGCGCGCCGGTATTGCCCGCCGATACAGCAGCCTGCGCTGCGCCTTCTTTCACCTGATTGATGGCCACGCGCATCGACGAATCTTTTTTGTTCTTCAAGGCGGATTGCGGCGCTTCATCCATTTCCACCACTTCGGCGGCATGCCGGATTTCCACACGCGCCATCGGCGCACCGGCAGCCTCAAGCGCCGTGTGCACGGCTTGCTCGTCACCCACCATAATCAGGCGGGCATCGGCTTGCTGCTTCAGAAAAGCAACGGCACCAGGCACGGTCACAGCCAAGCCGGTGTCGCCACCCATGGCATCTACGGCCAATGTAATCATCTTGTATTGCTCCATTTTTCCGTTTCAGACGGCCATGTCATTCACGTGATGTTTACGTGATGGCAAAACCGGAGCCGAAACGCGATGGAATGACAGAATCGGTTTTCCAGACGGTCTTATATAGCTGAATCAGGCCGTCTGAAACATTTTACAGTCAATCAATTGAAAATTTGACATGGTGTTGCTGCGGCATGCTACTCTGGTCTACTCTGGCATGAATTGTCATGCTCACAGCCATATGTCTCACATGCGGCATGACCGGTTTACTGCTGTTGCGCACCGCCGGCGGCCAAAAGATTATGCCCGTCGATGTCTTCCGCATCCCACGGGTAGTTTATCCACCAGTCTTCCACGGTGATGCCGCTGAAATACGGCATGCCCTGCGGCAGCACGCCGACTTTTTCCTTGATTTTTTCATGCAGCACGGCGATACCGATGATGCCGAAATCTTCTTTGGCCAGCTCGTTCAGCACAAATTCGAGCGTGACACGGCTGTCGTCCACCTCGTCCACCACCAGCACGTTTTTACCGCGCAGGCTTTCGGGAAGCGGATCGAGCCACTGGATTTTCTTCACCTCATCCGTGGTTTTGCCTTCGTCTTCGCTGTCGTAATAAGCTGTGGTCACAGCATAAATCGGTATGTCCAGAAAACAGCGCAAAATACGCGCCGGAATAAAACCGCCGCCGCCGATGGCTATCATGGCATCGTATTGCACGCCCGACGCCTTTACTTTTGCCGCCAGATTCTTGATAACGCGATGGATATCATCGTAGGTGTACCAGATTTTCGTTGTCATAACTTCACCACAAACTGATGATTTAATGCAAAAAAGCCAGTAATTGCGGCTCAATGGCAATCGTCTGGCTTTCATCTTTCATAAAGGCAGAATGAAATTATTCGCCTTTGGCTTTGACCACTTTGCGGCCACGGTACATACCGTTGGGAGAAATGTGGTGCGGACGGTGCACTTCGCCGGTCGCGCTGTCTACAGACAGAGCGGGCGCAGTCAGCGCATCGTGCGAACGGTGCATACCGCGTTTAGAGGGGGATTTTTTGTTTTGTTGAACGGCCATTTCAAGCTCCTAAAAATATCAAAATAGTAATGGGTTAGCGGCTGCTTTTCAGCCCTGCCAATACGGCAAACGGATTGGGTTTATCTTGATTGACTTCAGCCAATGCAGCATTGCTGCAATCCTCATGCCGCGGCGAAAACGGTAATGCCATCAGAATCTGGTCTTCCACCAACGTGCGCACATCCAGCTCTGCTTCAAGCAGCATGCCTTCCAACTCGTCATCGGAGAGCATGGCTTCATCCAGACTTTCATCATCGGCAAACAAAACAATGCGGCTGTTTTCTGCAAACTCAAACGGCATCGGCTTGATGCAGCGCTGGCACAGCAGCGGCACGTCGCCTTGCACGCTCAAATCCAAAAACAGACGCTGCCAGCGGTCGCGCCCGCCTTGCAGCGAAAACGACACTTCGGCCTGCCTGTCGGCCAGATATTCGTGCGACCAAACGCGTTCATCCAGCTCGGCAAGCCTGAATCTGCCCTGCAGATTCCGCTGCTCGGCGGCGAATGCTTCGGGGTCAATCAAATTAAGGTCTAACATAAACGGGGTATGATATAATTTCGACAGCCCAACGTCAATGCTTTTACACACATGAATACAAATCTGCCGCTTATTTTAGGCTCAAGCTCGGTTTTCCGCCAGCAGCAATTGCGCACGCTCGGCCTGCCGTTTCAAACCGCCAGCCCCGATTTTGATGAAACACCGATCCGGGGCGAATCCGCGGAAACCACTGCGCTCAGGCTTGCCGTCGGCAAAGCCCGCTCGCTGGTCGCGCGCTTTCCCCATGCGCTGATTATCGGCGCCGACCAGGTTGCTTGCTGCAACGGGCAGCAACTGGGCAAGCCGATGAGCGTGGCAAAAGCACAACAAATGCTGGCTGAATTAAGCGGCCAGACCATTGAATTCTACAGCGCCGTCTGCCTGCTCAACACCGCTTCAGACGGCCTGCACAGCCATGTCGACCATACTGTCGTCACCATGCGCTCCTTGAGCAGCGGGCAAATCCGGCGCTATCTCGAGCGCGAACCCGATGCGGTTTACTGCGCCGGCGCCGCCAAAAGCGAAGGATTGGGCGCGGCGCTGCTGCAACGCATCGACAGCAGCGATCCCAACGCCTTGATTGGCCTGCCGATATTCAGGCTGATTGACTTTCTGCAAGCCGAAGGCCTTGCCATATTATAGGCCGTCTGAAAACCAAGCGACTCCCACCATGAAACCCATTCTCTACCTGATTCCCACCCCGCTCGGCGCTGCCGATACGCCTTGTCTTTTACCGCACGAACAGGCATACATCACCGGCCTGACCGATTTTGTGGTCGAAGCCGAAAAGACTGCCCGCGCCCATCTCAAACACCTCGGCATCACCACCCCCATCCGCGAGCTGAATCTGCAAGCGCTCAACGAACACACCGATCCGAACACTCTGCCCGAATTGCTGAAACCGATGCAGGAAGGCCGCAACATGGGCTTGGTAAGCGAAGCGGGCTGCCCCGCCGTGGCCGACCCCGGCGCCAACCTGGTGGCACTTGCCCACAGCCACGGCTTCGAAGTGCGCCCGCTCGTCGGCCCCTCAAGCCTGCTGCTGGCGATGATGGCCTCCGGCGCCAACGGTCAAAATTTCGCCTTCAAGGGCTATCTGCCCGCTGAAAAAGCCGAACGCCTACACGCCTTGAAATCGCTGGAACAACGCTCGATGAAGCAAAACGAAACCCAGCTGTTTATCGAAACCCCTTACCGCAATGACGCACTGCTGCAAGACGCCATCGCCACCCTGCACCCCGCCACCCGCCTCTGCATCGCCTGCGATCTGACCCTGCCCACGCAAACCATCATCAGCGAAACCATTACCGACTGGCGCAAACGCCATGAACTGCCCAATCTGAAAAAACGCCCGACAATTTTCATATTGCATGCATCCTGAATGCATACTGCTGCGCATAAACAGGCCGTCTGAAACCCAGATTTCATAACCATTTATAAAGACAATCCAACTGCGTTAGCTTGTCTCAGGGCTTCCTGATAGCGAAGCGGTTTCAGGAAACCCTAAAGCACCAAGCAAATCAACTCCCCTTATCGGCCTACTTTCATGAATTAGCAGCAGACCACCTTTAAAATAGAAATATTTAAAATCAGCAAGATAAAAACCATCATGCATTTACACTTGTCAAAACAGAAATCTCACTCTATAATACGCAGCTTATTCGGAATGTAGCGCAGCCCGGTAGCGCACTTCGTTCGGGACGAAGGGGTCGGAGGTTCGAATCCTCTCATTCCGACCAAATAGACAAAAAGCCGTCTGATGATTTCAGACGGCTTTTTGTATGTCTGCAAGAGTGGGCATATCTCTGAACCATCGAAACTATCGCTCGACAACATAATAGTCGTTTCAATTTAGATTGAGACAAGGCAGCAAGCCGCAGACAGTACAGAGAGTACGGCAAGGCCCAGCAACGCTGTATCAAGCTAAATTGAAACGACTATATTTTTATGCAGGGCAGCAAAAGCGCGGTAACGTCACATAAGGAATCAAGCTACCTGACGATAACAAGCCGCATGAACCCTCTCACAAAACAACCGTCGCACCCGCGCAGGCGGGTGCCCGGTGCAAAGCGTAGCTTTGCTTGTCTATTTTTCTGATTCTATAATCGAAGATGAATCACGCGGTTGCGAATTTCCATGGCTGGCAAGTTTGAGCTGAAGCGTTGCTTCAGACTGGGCACCTGCCTGTGCGGGTGCGACGAGCAGGGAATTTTGCAAAAGTCTCGGTATTTATTTCCGTTACCATACGTTGCGGATTAACCGCAGCGTGAACTCAATCTACAGAAATAGCACAGGCCGTCTGAAGCTGTTTCAGACGGCCTGTCGGCTGATCAGGCAACTTTATTCTTTCGACCCGGCCTTACCCAATTGCGGCAATACCGAGCCTTCGCCCAATTGCAGCAAACCGGATTTGGAATAGATGCCGAGTTTGGCGCGGGTATCGACAATATCCAGATTGCGCATGGTCAGTTGGCCGATGCGGTCAAGCGGGGTGAAGGCGGCGTTTTCGACTTTTTCCATACTCAGGCGTTCGGGCGCGTAGGTGAGGTTGGGTGATTCGGTGTTGAGAATCGAATAATCGTTGCCGCGGCGCAGCTCCAGCGTCACTTCGCCGGTGATGGCGCGGGCGACCCAGCGTTGGGCGGTTTCGCGCAGCATCAGGGCTTGCGAGTCAAACCAGCGGCCTTGGTACAACAGGCGGCCGAGGCGCAGGCCGTTGATGCGGTATTGTTCGATGGTGTCTTCGTTGTGGATGCCGGTCACCAGGCGCTCGTAGGCGGTGTGCAGCAAGGCCATGCCCGGGGCTTCGTAGATGCCGCGCGATTTGGCTTCGATGATGCGGTTTTCGATTTGGTCGCTCATGCCGAGGCCGTGGCGGCCGCCGATGCGGTTGGCTTCGAGGAAAAGCTCGACGGGGTCGGCGTATTCTTTGCCGTTCAAGGCCACAGGCACGCCTTCTTCAAAGCGCACGCTCACTTCTTCGGCTTTGACTTCGACGTTTTCGTCCCAGAAAGCCACGCCCATAATCGGTTTGACGATTTTGATGCCGCTGTTGAGAAATTCGAGGTCTTTGGCTTCGTGGGTTGCGCCGAGCATATTCGAGTCGGTCGAGTAGGCTTTTTCCACCGACATTTTGTAGTCAAAACCGTTGGCAATCAGAAATTCGCTCATTTCCTGACGGCCGCCGAGTTCGTCGATGAATTGCTGGTCGAGCCAGGGTTTGTAGATGCGCAGGTTGGGGTTGGTGATCAGGCCGTAGCGGTAGAAACGCTCGATGTCGTTGCCTTTATAAGTCGAGCCGTCGCCCCAGATGTTGACATCATCTTCTTTCATCGCGGCAACCAACATGGTGCCGGTCACGGCGCGGCCGAGCGGGGTGGTGTTGAAATAGGTGATGCCGCCGGTAGAAACGTGGAACGCGCCGCACTGGATGGCGGCGATGCCTTCGTGCGCCAACTGGCTGCGGCAGTCAATCAGGCGGGCTTCAATCGCGCCGTATTCTTTGGCTTTGCGTGGGATGGCATCGTAATCTTCTTCGTCGGGCTGGCCGAGGTTGGCGGTGTAGGCATAGGGTAGCGCGCCTTTGAGTTTCATCCACAATAAGGCTGCGGAAGTGTCGAGGCCGCCTGAAAAAGCGATGCCGACTTTTTGGCCGGCCGGCAGACTCTGTAAAATGGTATGATCCTGATTGCTCATTCGGTAAATCCTGTTTGGGTTGATGGCGCGCCGCATACGCGGGCTGCCGCGATGGTAAAAATGGGTTTATTATTGTATGAATCAGCTGATTAGTCCAGCCCTTCAAGCCGCTGTTTGGCTTTCAGACGGCCTTTTATTTATGCAATACGTTTAGGATATGCAATCATGTATTTCAATTTAATTATTATCGGCGATGAAATTTTACACGGAAGCCGCATAGACAAACATTTTGCGTTTTTCAAATCATTATTGGAACAACATGGCTTGCGGCTGCATCAAGTGCAATATCTGCCGGACAATCCCGGGCTACTGGTCAAACAATTGCGCAGAAGCTTTTCAGACGGCCTACCCACTTTCGTTACCGGCGGCATCGGCGGCACACCTGATGACCATACCCGTCAGGCTGCGGCAGAAGCGCTCAGCCTGCCGATTCGGCGCCACCCCGAAGCCGCCCGTTTGATTGAAGCTGTATCGCTCAAACGCGGCGATGCGCTTGACTCGGCAGAACACGAGCAACGCCTCACCATGGCCGACTTCCCGCAAGGCGCCGAACTGATTCCCAACAGCTACAACACCATTGCCGGTTTCTCAATCAAGCAGCATTATTTTTTTCCGGGTTTTCCAGTGATGGCACACCCGATGGCAGAATGGGTATTGAATACTTATTATACCCACCTGTTTCACCAAATCCGCACGGAATTGCGCTCGATTTGGGTCTACGGCCTGCCGGAATCGAGAGTGGCGCCGATTATGGTGGCGCTGGAGCAAAACCACCCCGGTATTCATGCTTTCAGCCTGCCATCGGAAGGCGGCAGCCTTGACATCAACGGCCACAAAATCCTGCCTCATATCGAATTCGGCATCAAGGCCGAAGGCGAGGCCTGCGCCCTGATTGACAGCGCGTGGGCAGAAGTAAAACAGCAATTAATCGAAATCGGCGGCAGCCTGCAAGAGGCCGCACCCGAAAAATAATATAGTCAAATAAATGAGATTCTGCTACAGCGTTGACTCGCCTTGTCGTACTGTAGTCTAGTCGTTTCAATTTAGATCGATACAAGGCAGCAAGCCGCCTTGTATCAGAATCTCATTTCTCCGACTATATAGTGGTTAAACTTAATATTTGATACAAGGCAGCAAGCCGCAGACAATACAGGTAGTACGGCAAGGCGTAGCAACGCCGTAGCAGATATTAAGTTTAACCACTATAGCATTGTTTATCACTGTGCATGAAAACCAAATAAAAAAGCCGCTCCTTGAAGAGCGGCTTTTTTGCCTGAAACATCAGCCTTGTACTTTTACTTCCACACGGCGGCCTTCCGCAGCATCGCCAGCAGCGCCGGTGATGCTTTCCGGCTTCAGTAGCTCGATGTTTTCGGCAGCCACACCTTGCGCTTCCAAAAATGCCTGCACGGCCTGAGCGCGCTGCTTGGAAAGTTCTTCATTCGCAGCCACATCGCCGGTGCTGTCGGCAAAACCGCTCACCACCAGTTTTTTGCCCTCTTTGCCGGCATTCACCAACTCGGCAGCCACTGCAGCCGCATCGGCAGGCAACTCGTTCTTGCCGGTGGCGAAGTAGAACTTGGCCACGCCACCCTCTACGGCAACACGGGCATTCTCATCTGCAGCAGGAGCTGATGCAACCGCAGCAGCAGATGCCTCCGCGGCAGGGGCGGCAGCCGGTGCGGCCGAAGCAGGCGCCTGACCGTCTTTATTGGACAAGCCCCACACATAAGCGGTCATGATGTGCAGTTTGTTTTTATCAAGGAAATCACCCCAAGCCGGCATCTGGTTGTGGCGGCCGTTGGTAATGGTTTCGATAATGGCTTTTTGCGTACCGCCCCACAACCACACGTCGTCAGTCAGATTCGGACCCAAGCCTTGGACACCCTGGCCTTTGTCACCATGACAGGTAAAGCAGTTGGCCGGAGCGCCGTGGAACAATGCCTCGCCGCGCGCGGCACGTTCTGCGTCATACTGGCCTTCCGGCTTCGACAGCGACATCACATAGTTGGCCACGTCACGCACACGCTCTTCACCCAAAGCCGGCCCCCATGCGGCCATCACGCCGACGCGACCCTTTTCGATACTTTCATGAATTTTGTCCGGCTCGCCGCCCCACAACCAGTCATGGTCGGTCAGGTTAGGGAAACCGCGCGAACCTTTGGCATCCGAGCCGTGGCATTGGATGCAGTAGGTATCAAACATGTTTTTACCGATACGCTGCGCCTGCGGATCTTTGGCCACTTCTTCAATCGGCATATTGGCAAACTTGGCATAAAGCTGGCCGTATTGCTCATCTGCCTTGGCCACTTCTTTTTCATACTGGTTTTGGCTGGTCCAGTTCAATACACCTTTGTAATCGCCAAGGCCCGGGTAAAGCACCAGATAAACCACACCGAAAACCATGGTCAGCACGAAGAGGTAAAACCACCAACGCGGCAGCGGGTTGTTATACTCTTCAATACCGTCCCATGAATGCCCCATGGTTTTGACATCTTCGCCTTTGGGCGGCGCTTTGGTCTTGTTTTGCGACAACAGCAACCAAGCCAGGCCGACAAAACTGAGCACGACAATGGCGGCAATGTATATATTCCAGAAATTACTGGTAAATTGGGAAGTTG
>JAUNTY010000053.1 GCA_030538415.1 Neisseria sp.
GTTATCTCCCCACCCGCCCCCGCCCGCCGTCATGCTTTATCTGCACCAGTCCGACCGCCTTGAAAACCTGGCCTATATTTTCACCGAGCTGCAGCGCCTGATGCCGCTCGAAGACCCTTTCGCCGCCGAGGAAATCGTGGTGCAGAGCCAGGGTATGCGCCGTTTTCTCAACACCTGGCTGGCGCGCGAACTGGGGGTGGCGGCCAACCTGAAATTCAGTCTGCCTGCCGGGCTGACCTGGCGGCTGATGCGCGAATGCCTGCCCGACCTGCCCGAATTGAGCCCGTTTGCGCCGGAAGTGATGCGCTGGCGGCTGTTGGATTTGTTCCAAAGCCCCGCCTTTCAGACGGCTGCGGAATATGCCGCTGCCCGTGCGGCGCTGCAAAGCTATCTGGCGGGCAGCGAATCGGCGGCTTACCAACTTTCCGGCCAGCTCGCCGACATTTTCGACCAATATCTCGTCTACCGTCCGCAATGGATCGGCGCCTGGCAGCAGGGGCGGCTGATTGGTCTGGGCGATGATGAAATCTGGCAGGCCGAATTGTGGCGCTTTCTCGATGACGGCAGCCCGCGCGCGCTGCACCGCGTGGCCATGTGGCAACAGCTGCTCGGCGCCCTCAGCGCCGACACCCTGCCGGAGCGCTTGTTTGTGTTCGGCATCGCCTCTCTGGCGCCGATGTATCTGCAATTGCTGCAGGCTGCGGCCGCGCATTGCGACGTGCACATTTTCGCACTCAACCCCAGCAGCGAATACTGGGGCAATGTCATCGATGCCGCTCAGATTCTCAACAGCGGCGGCGACATCGACCTGAGCCAGAGCGGCCATCCGCTGCTGGCCTCGCTCGGCAAGCAGGGGCGTGATTTCTTCGACGCGCTGGCCGATGCGCAGATTGCCGAAGAGCGCAGCTATTTCAGCGAACCGGTTCAGACGGCCTCGCTGCTGCAGCGCCTGCAACACGACATCCAAACGCTCACGCTGCCCGCAGCCTCGCCGCCCGCCGCGCTTGACGACGGCTCCGTCCGCATCGTGTCCGCCCACAGCCCCCTGCGCGAATTGCAGGTGCTCAAAGACCAGCTCTTGGGCATGCTGGCCGAACACCCCGACTGGCAGCCGCACGACATCGCCGTGCTCACCCCCGATATCGAGCCCTACAGCCCCTATATCGAAGCCGTGTTCGGCCAGACTCAGGGCGGCGCGCAAGCCCTGCCTTACTCCGTTTCCGACGTCAGGCTCAGCCGCCGCCAACCACTGCTGTATGCATTGGAACAAACGCTGGCGCTGCTGGAAAGCCGCTTCGAAGTCGACCGTCTGCTGCCGCTGCTCGACAGCGGCCTGGTGCTCGAACGCTTCGGGCTGAGCCGTGAAGACCTGCCGCTGCTGCACGACACCATCGCCGCGCTCAACATCCACTGGGGCATCGACAGCGAGATGCGCAGCCGCCACGGCGCCGCCAACACGCTGTTTACCTGGCAACAGGGGCTGGAGCGGCTGATATTGGGCTGGCTGCTGCCCGAAAGCGACGACCCCGTCTGGCAAAACCTCAGCGCCTGGCACGGCGACCCCAACCAAACCGCCGTTTTCAGCCGTTTCGCCGTCTTCATCCGCACGCTCTCGGCGCTTTATCAAGACTGGCAGCAGCCCGCCGACACCACCGCCTGGTGCGAACGCGTGCGCCGCCTGCTCGCCGACCTGTTCAGCCCCGGCAGCGATGACCAGCAGGCGCTGCAGCAAATCGAACAGGCGCTGGCGCGCTGGCAGGCCGAAGCCGATTTGGCCGGATTCAGCGCCGCCCTGCCGCAACACACCGTCATCCGGCATCTGCAGCACTTTCTCGGCAGCCAGAGCCAATCCGGCTTCCTGCGCGGCGGCATCACCTTTTGCAGCATGGTGCCGATGCGCAGCCTGCCGTTTAAAGTCATCTGCCTGCTCGGCCTCAACGACGGCGATTTCCCGCGCAACACCAAGGCCGCCGCGTTCGACCTCATCGCCCGCCATCCGCAAAAAGGCGACCGCGCCCGCCGCGACGACGACCGCTATCTGTTTCTCGAAGCCACCATCAGCGCCCGCGAAATCCTCTATTTGTCGTATGTCGGCCGCAGCATCAGCAACGACGACGTTTTGGCGCCCTCCGCCCTCCTGAGCGAACTCATCGACACCCTCGCCGCCATGAGTGGGCGCAGCAGCAGCGGGCTGGCCGCAGATTTTGTGCGGCAACACCCGCTGCAACCCTTCTCCCACCGTTATTTCACGCCTGCCCTTTCAGACGGCCTCATCAGCAGCCGCAGCGATTATGCCGCCGCTCTCAATCACCCCGCCGCTGCGGCAGACGTGTTTTTCGAAGCGCCGCTGGCCGAACCCGCCGACACCGGCGCCGTCAGCCAGGAAGACTTCATCCGCTTCTGGCGCAATCCCGTGCGCCACTGGCTGCAACACACCCTGAGCTGGCGCGAACCCTACCGCGACGACGCCTGGGATGCCGCCGAGCCGTTTGCCCCGCGCCACAGCGACCGCATCACCGAAGCCTACACCCAAGCCCGCCGCCTGCATCAGGATTTCGCCCAAACCGAACGCCGCCTGGATGCCGAAAGCCTGCTGCCCGACGGCGAACTCGGCCATTTGTGGCAGCAGCAGTTTCAGGCCGCCGCCAAATCGCTCGACAGCAACCTGCTGCACAGCCCCGCCTGCCCGCCCCATGCCTACACGCTCGAGCTCGGCGGCCGCATCTTGGGCGGCAGCCTCGACCACCTCCACCAACACGGCATGATTTATTTCCTCAGCAAAAAACCTTCCGCCCCCGAGCATCTGACCTATCTGCTGCAACACCTGATTTTCTGCGCCGTCAGGCCGTCTGAAACCGCTGCCTGCCAAACCCACCTGCTGCTGCCCGGCCACAGCCGGACCCTGCCCGAAATCCCGCAGGCCGACGCCCGCGCCCAGCTGGCGCAATGGCTGGACGGCTACCGCCTCGGCCAAACCCGCCCGCTGCCCTTTTTCGCCAAAACCAGCCTTGCCGCCGCCCAAATACTGGCCGCCGACCCGGAAAACGGTTTGGAAAAAGCGCAGCAAAAAGCCCGCAGCGAATACCATGGCAGCAAAATGAGCAAAGGCCAGCGCGACTATACCGAAGTGGCGCTGGTATTCGGCCGCGCCGACCCCGAGCCGGTTGACACACCGCTGTTTTGGAACCTGATTGAAAACCTGCCGGTGCCGCTGTTGCAATCGCTGCAGATGAATACAGACGATGAAACATAGCTGAACAGAATGTCTGACAGCGGCGCAAAAAAGTAAACCGACAAGGCCGGGCTGATTGATGAACAACATACACTTCATACGGCGCTGGTTTCAGCCCGCCATGTCCCCTGCCGAGTAGTTCGACCATACGCTCAAACTGGTTGCAAGGCCGTCTGAAAGCACAATGAAAAGCGCCCTGCTTATTCACAAGCAGGGCGCATGGTTAAATGAAAATGAAACTTCACTTTACCGCGATTTTGGGTTTCTCCTTATCGGAGCATGGGCGCATTACATTTGTCCGGCCAACTTCCATGATGCCCGGGAAGCGGCTGATTGCGGGAATTTCCGGTGGTAGCGAACACGCCTCAAGCGGCGTTATCCAGTTGCTGCGGCTGATGTTCCGAATCTGTCGGAAAGCCCTGTATCCAGCATAAACTGTCGTATCCTACCTCTGCCTCAAGCTTAAGCAAGCGGTCGCGCCGCTTTCGCTAATGTGACCGTAGTCGGTGTATACATCAAAGGCTTCAATGAGCCCGAAGCAGCCAACGCAATACCAGACAGCAATAATGCAATCAATATATCCATCGACACTCCTTTTTCCGTGTACTTGGCCTTACCGTAACAAAACTTTCACAGCAATGCAAGCAAATTTTCATGTTATTTTGCAACACCCTTCTTTCACCTGCCGAAGGAAAGCGCCATGCTGTGTGATGCCTGCATTCCGATTCATTCAAACAAAAACAACTCATTGAATTTTATCAACAAAATTTCAACACACTTGAAATCCTGCGCCGCTGCGTTTCAGAGGTTCCCAAATGCGTCAATATTGCTATAATTCCTTTCGTTTGCATGAATAAAAAAGACTTTGAGATGAACACCCGCCTCCTGCCCGACACCCGCCCCTACCCCACCGACCCGGTCAAAAACGAACTGCTGCTGTATGCAGGCCAGATTGCCCGCCCCACTTCCGGCGCGCAACGCAAGCTGGCCGAAGAATCGCTGCACGGCAGCATCTACGGCATGTTGCAGCAAAACCATTATCTCGGCCTTTCCGTGGCCATGAGCATGGCACCCGATGCCGAGGCTTACCGCGCGCTGCTCAACGGTCTGGAAAACACGCTGCAAGCCAAAACCGATGACGAGGTGCAATGGTTTGCCCTGCCGGTAGTGCTGGTGGCGGGCTGCAACCGGCCGCTCACGCTGCCGCTGGACGCACCCTCGGTGGAGCTCGCCGCCTGTTTGGCCAACTATCCTTCGCTGCGCCCGCTCGCCCAAGCCGTCTGGCTGCCCAAGCTGGTTCGCTCGGAAGATTTGGCCGCCGTCAATGCCGGGGAATGGTTTGCCGCCAAACAAAACGCCGAAGCCGCCGCCGCTTTTGCCGCCGCGCTGCCGCAGGCCGATTTGGCGATACCCGAAGGCCAGAGCGTGCACGTGGTGTTTGCGTTGGGTTATGGCAGTCAAACCATTCAGACGGCCTTGAGCCAAAACCTACGCGATGCCGCGATGCCGCTGATGCAGACATGGCAGCAGGCGCTGGCCGCCGACGGCCTCACCCTGTTTACCAACCCGCTGGCACCCGCTGCACCGCTGGCCGCCATCACCGAAGGCAGCCATATGCGCCTGCGCATGGCGCTGGACGTATTCGCCGCCAACGCCATCCGCGCCATCCGCCTGCAAAGCCCGCGCGCTGGCGTGGTGATGGCGGCGCAGCAGGGCAAGCTTTTATTTGGCTTCAATGCCACAGAAAGCCAGTTTGAATTGCAACCGCAAGTGTTTTCCTGGCCGCTGTCGCCGCTGGAGCGCATCGAAACCGTCCAGCAGGATTTTCTCGATTTGATGGCCGAATGCCGGGTGGAAAACATCCGCCTGCTGCACGACGCACTGGCCGAACAGGAAGAATTGCCCAATTATGCCGCCGCCCTGAAGCTGCCCGGCCACAACCCTTTGTTTGCAGAAGCGGAAGAATGAAACAGCATAAAATATTATTCGTCTGCCTCGGCAACATCTGCCGCTCGCCGATGGCGGAATATGTGTTCCGCCATTGCGCGGCAGAAGCAGGCGTGGGTCAGCGCATCGAATCGGCCAGCGCGGGCACTTCCGGCTGGCACGACGGCGAAAACATGCACAAAGGCACGCTGCAAACCTTGAAACAACACGGCATCAGCAACCTCGGTTTCACCAGCAGCAAGGTCAGAAAAAGCGATTTCGAGCATTTCGACTACCTGATTGCGATGGACGACAATAACCTCGCCGAGCTGGAGCGCCTGTTCGGCCGCCATCCCGACAAGATATTCAAACTCACCGACCTGATACCCGAATCGGGCTACGACCACGTGCCCGATCCGTGGTACACACATAATTTCGATGAAACCTACGCATTGGTGCGCGCAGGCAGCAATGCCTTACTGAAAAAGCTGGGTTTGCTCTAAATTAAGGCAAACCAAAGCAAAGGCCGTCTGAAAGCGTTCAGACGGCCTTTCATTGTTCATCCCATCCTACACATGCTCTTTGTAGTCATAATGCAAAGGCTCGCCCGATTTTTTCTGGCACAGATAGTCGGCAAAAATCTCGCGCACTTCTTTTCTCAGCAAAAACAGCGCAATCAAGTTCGGAATCACCATAAAGCCGTTAAACATGTCCGACAGGCTCCACACCAAATCCACTTTGCCGAGCGTGCCGAGCACAATCGCCACCAACACCAGCGATCGGTAAGCATTCAAGCCTTTGCCGTGAAACAGGAAGCGGATATTCGATTCGCCGAAATAATACCAGCCGATGATGGTGGTGAACGCAAAGAAAGTCAGACACACCGCCAGCAACATTTGGCCGAAGCCGCCGAAGGCAATGTGAAACGCCTCCTGCGTCACCGCCGCGCCCTTGAGGCCGAGCAGGTTGGCATCGGTGAGCAGGATAATCAGCGCGGTGGCGGTGCAGACCAGAATCGTATCGATAAACACGCCCACAAACGCCGCCATGCCCTGCTGCACCGGATGCGCCACTTGCGCGGTGGCATGCGCATGTGGCGTCGAGCCCATGCCCGCCTCGTTGGAAAACAGCCCGCGCGCCACACCGAAACGGATGGCCTCGCGCATGCCGATACCGGCCAGGCCGCCGCCCAATGCCGCCGGGTTAAACGCCGCCACAAAAATATGCTCAATCATCGGCAGGATATGGCTGGAAAATTGAAACAGAATCACAATCGCGCAAATGATGTAAATCACTGCCATAAACGGCACCACCAGCTGCGCCACTTTGGCAATGCGGTTCACCCCGCCCATGATAATCAGCCCGGCCACAGCCGCCAAAACAATGCCCACCGCCAAGGCCGGAATATTAAAAGCCACGGTCACCGCCGAAGCAATCGAATTGGCCTGCGTGGCATTGCCGATAAAGCCCAGCGCCAGAATAATCGCCACCGAAAAAAAGCCTGCCAAGAGCCGCGCGGGCGCCGCACCGATTTTCGGACCGAGGCCGTGGGTGATGTAAAACGCCGGGCCGCCGATGTATTTGCCGTGGCTCACCACCCGGTATTTCTGCGCCAGCACCGCTTCGGAAAAAATTGTCGACATACCGAGCACGGCCGACAGCCACATCCAGAAAATCGCCCCCGGCCCGCCCGCCGTAATCGCCGTGGCCACCCCGGCCACATTGCCGGTGCCGATTTGCGCCGAAATCGCCACCGCCAGCGCCTGAAACTGCGACAACGACTTTTGGTCTTTATCGGCAGAATTTTTCTTTTTAAACAAACCGCCGAACACGGTTTTCATCGCCGTGCCAAACTGCACAATCTGCGGCGCGCCCAGATAAACCGTAAAAAACAAACCGATACCGATCAGCGCGTAAATCAGCAGATAATCCCACAACACCATGTTTACAGCGTCCACAACAGCGGTCAGCAGCGCTTCCATAAACGTCTCCCTTTTCAGACGGCCTCGGCCGTGTAATTTCATTACACAATTCAGAAAGCTGCATCATAACCACGTTTTACCGGCCTGATAAAGTAAAAATCCTGCAAATCTTGATTTCGGCCAAATCTTTTCACTCTATTTTTGCACATCAACCCGCCATATCCCCTACCCGCCTCCTTTTTGCAGGGCTTTTTCAAACAGTCCCCGCCATGTTAAAATATATAGTCGGAGAAATTAGCTTCTGATACAAGGCGGCGAGCCGCAGACAGTACAGATAGTACGACAAGGCGAGACAACGCCGTAGCAGAAGCTAATTTCTTCGACTATACGTTTGAAATTCAAACTCCGCCGCCACCTTTCAGACGGCGCGTATCGCAAGGAAACCAATATGGCAGGCCATAGCAAGTGGGCGAATATCCAGCACAAAAAAGCCCGACAAGATGCCAAACGCGGCAAAATCTTCACCCGACTGATTAAAGAAATCACCGTTGCAGCCCGCATGGGCGGCGGCGACCCCGCTTCCAACCCGCGCCTGCGCCTGGCGATGGACAAAGCCTGGGACGCCAACATGCCGAAAGACAACGTGCAACGCGCCATCGACAAAGGCACCGGCAATCTGGAAGGCGCCGAATACATCGAACTGCGCTACGAAGGCTACGGCATCGGCGGCGCCGCGCTGATGGTAGACTGCCTCACCGACAACAAAACCCGCACCGTCGCCGACGTGCGCCACGCCTTCACCAAAAACGGCGGCAACCTCGGCACCGACGGCTGCGTGGCTTTCAACTTCGTGCACCAAGGCTACCTGCTCTTCTCTCCCGATGCCGATGAAGACGCACTGATGGAAGCCGCGCTGGAAGCCGGTGCGGAAGATGTTGTGACCAACGAAGACGGCTCGATTGAAGTGATTACCGCACCCAACGACTGGGCGGGCGTCAAAGCCTCGTTGGAAGAAGCAGGCTTCAAGTCGGAAGACGGCGACGTCACCATGCGCGCGCAAAACGAAACCGAATTGAGCGGCGAAGAAGCGCAAAAAATGCAGAAGCTGATTGATGCACTGGAAGACCTCGACGACGTGCAAGACGTTTATACCTCCGCCGTATTGGATTTGGGCGAGTAAGGGCTGCAAGCATCAGGCCGTCTTCGGAGGGTCGCAGACTATAGTGGAAAAACTTAATTTTTAATACAAGGCAGCAAGCCGCAGACAGTACAAGTAGTACGGCCAGGCGCAGCAACGCGGTAGTAAAAATTAAGTTTTTTCACTATAAATCCGCTGTAAGTCGGATTCTGCCCTAAATAATAAGGCCGTCTGAAACATCTGTTTCAGACGGCCTTATGCAAACGCAAAACAAATATTTCCGCACCCAAAATCATTGATAACTCATGATTTACAGTCGTTTCAATTTAGATTGAGACAAGGCAGCAAGGCGCAGCAACGCTGTATCAATCTAAATTGAAACGACTATAAATAATAAGGCCGTCTGAAAACCGTTGGCTCGGCAGGCGCGGATTATTGTTTGCCTGTTTGTTTTTTAGCGGCTTTTTTCACTTTTTCGGCCGCTTCCGCCACAACCGCCTGCTCGTCCTGCAACGGCGCGGGTTTATCCGTCAATGCATCTGCCTCATCGGCGGCGGGGGTTGGCGATGTGGGGGTTTCGGCTTGCGGTTCGGGCAGCCCGTCATGTTCGTCCACCGGCGCGGCGGTCGGCGCATCTATCGGGGCGGCGGCCTGCTGCTCGGGCGGATGTTCGGCAGAGGGGATTTCGGGTGCGGCGGCATTGAGCGGCAGGCGGGCGAGGATGGTGCTGCTGGCGCTCACTTTGTCGCCGATGGCCACTTGCGCTTCGGCATCGGTGGGCAGATAGACGTCGACGCGCGAGCCGAAGCGGATAAAGCCGTAGCGCTCGCCGCGCACCAGTTTGTCGCCCACTTCGGTATAGCAAAGAATGCGGCGCGCCACCAGCCCGGCCACTTGCACAAAGGTCACTTCGCGGCCGCTTCTGGTGGTGGCGAGCACGGCGTTGCGTTCGTTTTCGGTGCTGGCTTTATCCAGCGCGGCGTTGACGAATTTGCCGGCGTTGTATTCGACGGCGGTAACGGTGCCGTCAATCGGCGCGCGTTGCGAGTGCACGTTAAACACGTTCATGAATACGCTGATTTTCAGCGCTTCGGTGTTGCGGTAGGGGTCGAGCGCTTTTTCCACCACCACGATGCGGCCGTCGGCGGGACACAATACGGCGTCGGGCTCTTGCGGAATCGGGCGCGAGGGGTCGCGGAAAAACTGCACGGCAAACGCGGTAAACACCCAGAAAGGCAGCGACCACCAACCGGCGCACAGCATAACGATGATGCTCAGCGCCAGGCCGACGCTGATAAACGGCCAGCCTTCGCGGGCGATAATCGGATGGGGGTAAAAACGGGGCAGCGCCATATCGCTTGTCCTTGTGGGTAATCGGGTTATCGACGGATTCGGCGGTTGCGCCGGTTCGGCAAATCCAACCGGCGGGCCGATGCCGCCGGGCGGTTCTTTTTCGATGGCCATTATACCAAAGCCGCAGCCGTTTGCGGCAACGGAAATGCGACGACGGCAGGCCGTCTGAAACGTTTCAGACGGCCTGCCGGTATGGTTTGGCGCTTACAGGTCTTCCATCACGCCCGCATGTGCGGCACCGCCTTTCACATGCAACACCGCTGTTTCGCGCTCGGCATGGCTGGCATACATCATGCTGGTGCCGATAATCTGGCCGTTGGCGGCCTTGAGGTTGAAATAATATTTGCCTGAGCTGCTTTCTTTCAATTCATAGCGGTCATCGTTGCCGGCATTGTTGCGCACCGATTCGATGCCGTTTTGCGCCGAAGCCTTGCTGCCGTATTGCTCGCTGCGCAAAATGGTTTTGTCGTCTTCATTCAGAAAATTGAAATGAAATTCGCCGTTGTCGCTTCGTGTCAGTTCAAATGTTGCCATTGCCGCCTCCTTGTCAAGCTGCCGGTCACACGGTTCACAAAAAACGCAATCTTTTCAAATACTATATGAATAGCCTTGATGCTTGTCAACATTTTCATCCCGACTGCTGACAAAGGCCGTCTGAACGTTCAGACGGCCTTTGGTTTATTCCAGCGCCTCGGTAAGCTTTTTCTCAATCAAATCAGCATCAAACGCTTTGGCTATCAGCTCGAAACGGCTGTCGCGCCGCCACGAAACCTGATTGGCGCCCCATTGGCCGTCCACCCAGTTGAGCCACACCCAGGTGCCGAGCACCTGAAACACACCTTTGGCGCGCACGAGACCTTCGGTCATCTGCGGCAGCTCGTTAAAGAAATTGGTGAGGCGCTCGCCGTCGAAATCCTTGCCTGCGGGGAAGGTGAAGCCTTGCGACTGGAAGCCCATGGTGTTGTCGGGCAGCGCTTTGAGGCGGTAGCGTGATTTTTCCACCACCGGAATATCCAGCCATTCGAGCTTCATCTGCGCGTTGTCCACTTCGGCCACCAGCGCCTTGGGCGGAAACAGCTTGCCGGCCTTGTCGCGGAATTCGGCCAGCGTTTCGGGGGTGCACAAATCGGTTTTGCTCGCCACCAACACATCACACACGCCGATTTGGTCTTTATACAAGGCCTGTTGCGCGTAATCGGGATCGGTAAACTGGCGCGGATCGACCACGGTAAACACCGCGGCGATTTCCAGCAGCTTGTCGAGTGGCGGCGTTTTCAATTCGTCGATGACCGTGGCGGCGTGGGCGAGGCCGCTGGCTTCGATCATCAGCCGGTCGGGCGCGACATCACGCAGCATTTTCTGCACGGTATTGCTCATCTGCGGCCCGGCCACGCAGCAGAGGCAGCCGCCGGCGATTTCGGCCACGGGGATGCCGTTGTCGCTCAACACGGCGCCGTCGATGCCGATTTCGCCGAATTCGTTGACGATAATCACCCATTTTTCAGCGGGATCTTTTTGCGCCATCAGGCTTTTGAGCGCGGTGGTTTTGCCGGTGCCCAAAAAGCCGGAAATCAGGTGGACTTTGGTTTTGTTTACTGACATTGTTTGCAGGTTCCTGTCAAGACTACATGTTCTTCTTTCAGCGCGAAGCCGCTGGCCGCCACGCCCGAGCGCAGCGCCGCCCATTCGTGGCTGAGGGTTTGTTCGTCTACCGCGCCGCATTCGGTGCACACCAGAATAAACGCGCTGTGATGGGCGGCATCGCCGTGGCAATGGCTGCCGCATTCGTGTTGCGCGTGGCTGCACAGCACATAGCCGTTGACCGCCGCCACTTTGTGCAACACGCCCTGCTCCGCCCAAAAGTCGAGCGCGCGGTAGGCAGTGGGCGGCGCCACCACGCCCTCGCTTTCCTGCTGCATCTGCGAGAGCACGTGATAAGCTTTAATCACGCCGCTTTGCTTGAGGATGATGTCGAGCACCTGCGTGCGCAGGGCGGTGACCTGTGCGCCGCTCCGGCGGGCTTGGTCGAGAATTTTTTGTTTGGTGTTTTGCATGCGCGGCCGAAAGCCGCCTGTTCAGACGGCCTGTCAATATCATGGTTGACTTGTGATTGTTATAGTATAACCTGATTCGGAAACAAACTGCAAAAGGCCGTCTGAAAGCATTCGCCACTTATCTGTCGAAGCGCTTTCAGACGGCCTTTATGTCGGGCAGGCTTATTTGAACCAGCCTTTGATTTTCTGGAACAGCGATGTGCTCTGTTTCTCGAATTCGACCGGCGCCGCTTCCGCCTTCACTTCCTTGCGGGTTACCGGCAGCGCGCCGAAGCTTTGCGCCACCGGCATGATTTCAATCGCGTTCACATTCATATGTTGCGGGCGCTGATACAGCCACAACACCGTTTGCGCAATATCCTGCGGGCTGATGAAATCCACGTTTTCATACAGTTTGGCCGCGCGCTCGTCGTCGCCCTTGAAGCGCACATTGGAAAACTCGGTGTCGCCGCACAAGCCCGGCTCGATATTGGTCACGCGCACGCCCGTGCCCGCCAGATCGGCGCGCAGATTGAGGCTGAACTGGCGCACAAACGCCTTGGTGGCGCCATACACATTGCCGCCCGGATAGGGATAAGTGCCCGCAATCGAGCCGAGGTTCATCACATAACCGCCGCCGCGCGCCACCATCTGCGGCAGCACTTGGCGGGTGAGATAGGTCAGCCCCACGATATTGGTTTGAATCATCGTCTGCCAATCGTTGAAATCGGCCTTGTCGGCGCTCTCCAGCCCCAGCGCCAAACCGGCGTTGTTAATCAGACAGTCGATTTCGGCAAAATGTTCGGGAATGCGCTGTATGGCCTCGTCTACCGAAGCCGCATCGGCCACATCCATCTGCAAGGGCAGAAACGGCTCGCCCAATTCAAGCTTGAGCGCCTCCAGCTTGTCCAGCCGCCGCGCCGCGCCAATCACCTGATAGCCCGCATGCACCAGCACGCGGCACATTTCCGCACCAAATCCGGCCGAAGCGCCGGTAATCAGAATCGCCATTTTATCCTCCTTGCCTTTCTTTACACAGTTTTAACACAATTTCCAGTTATGATAAGCCTACAACACTCCAACACAAACCACAAGGAAACCGAACCATGATGAAAATCAAGACTTCAATGGCCGTTTTGGCTTCTGCAGCCGTATTTGCCCTGGCAGCCTGCGGCGGCGCAGGTGGCGGCGGCGAAGCCAAAGGCCCGAATTCGGAAGCGCGCACCACCGCTTTCAAATCCATGATGCCGAATTTCAGCAGCATGGGCAAAATGGTGAAAGGCGAAGAGCCTTATGACGTGGAAAAATTCAAAACCGCCGCCGCAGCCTTTGCCGACGAGAGCAAAGAACCGTTCAAACACTTCGAGCGCGATGCCGCCGTTGACGGCAAACCGCAAGACGGCGACGCCCTGCCCGCCGTGTGGGAAAAACCGGAAGAATTCAAAACCGCTGAAGACAACTTCCACGCAGCCGTGGAAAAACTGACCGGCGAAGCGCAAAGCGGCAATCTGGAGGCCATCAAGGTTGCCTACGGCGATGTGGGCGCATCCTGCAAAGCCTGCCACGACAACTTCCGCCGCCCGAAATAAGCCCGGGCTGCGGATTGCAAACAGGCCGTCTGAACGCCAACGCGTTTCAGACGGCCTTTGGTTTTAACCATATGTCTGCTTCAATTGCCCAACACTCAGAACAGGCTTGATATCCTGACCGGCTTGACAACAGCTATATAGTCGAAGAAATTAGCTTCTGCTACGGCGTTGGCTCGCCTTGTATCAGAAGCTAATTTCTCCGACTATAGTGAAAAAACTTACTCTACTACCGCGTTGCTGCACCTGGCCGTACTACCTGTACTGTCTGCGGCTTGCTACCTTGTATTAGAGTAAGTTTTCCCTCTATATGCCCAAGCGTGACAGCCATCAAACCAAGTCATCATTCATCCGGCAGCGCGCCCCATTCCTTTATCCAAAACGCCCGCCCTTTTTCCGTCAAGTGCAACACTCTGGGCTCGGTTGCGGACGCCCGCACATAATCTTTGTCCAGAAACATTTCCAACAAAACCACACCCAAACTGCCGCCGATATGCGGCACATTTTCCGTCCAGTCGACGCAACCTTCGCCCCGCAAAACACCCGCCACATCCAAGCCCATTTCCTGCAACCACCGTGCCCCGCTATCGGCAAGCGTAAAACCGCGCTCGTCCGGCAACACCCTGCCCTGCTTCAGCAGCGCCTGCGTCAAAGCCACGCCGAATTTGCCCGCCATATGGCGGTAACAACGGCGGAATGTGCGCAGGGCGGAAGAAGCGCGGTCGGGTGTCGGCGGCGTTTTGCCGTCCAAACGGATTTCCGCCAGCTGTTGCAATAATTGGTGCACTTTTGCGTCGGCAATCCGGAAATAACGGCACCGCCCCTGCCGCTGCACGCTCAGCAAATCCGCATCCAGCAACAACTGCAAATGCCTGCTGGCGGTTTGCGCGGTGATGCCCGCGCTGTCTGCCAGAGCACCTGCCGACAGGGCTTCGGCGCCCAGCAGCGCATCCAGCATCAGCGCACGGCTCGGGTGGCCGATTAGCTGGGCGATACGGGTGAAACGGTGTGCGAGCGGCATGGTTTTGTCCTCTGGTTGTGACTATATATAGTCGTTCCGTTAGTTTGATACAGCGTTGCTGCGCCTTGCCGCACTATAGTCGGAGAAATTAGATTCTGATACAAGGCGGTGAGCCGCAGACAGTACAGATAGTACGACAAGGCGAGCCAACGCCGTAGCAGAATCTAATTTCTTCGACTATATCTGTACTGTCTGCAGCTTGCTGCCTTGTCTCAATCTAAATTGAAACGACTATAGTACACAATAAACCGTTATTGCCTGCCCTTATTTCGCCGCGCAACGAAACAAGGCCGTCTGAAAGCTGTTTTAATGAAACCAATTGCCGGTTGCCGGCAGACAAACGGAGAAAAAGCCATGTTGTTTGAACACTATACCCACAGAAAAATCCGGTCGGGCGATGTCGAAATCAACGTCAAATATGCGGGGGAAGGCGAAGCTGTTTTGCTGGTGCACGGTTATCCGCAAACGCATGCAATATGGCACCAACTCGCGCCCGAATTACTCAGGGCAAACCACACCGTGGTGATGGTGGATTTGCGCGGCTACGGCGACAGCTCGATGCCCGCCGGATTAAGCGACCATGCCAATTATTCCAAGCGGGCGATGGCGCAGGATTTAATCAACGTGATGGGCGCATTGGGGTTTGAGCAGTTTCATGTCATCGGGCATGATCGGGGCGCAAGGGTGACGCACCGGCTGCTGCTGGATTATCCCGACAAAGTGAAATCGGCCATTCTGATGGACATCGTGCCCACTTATGATATGTATCGGCAAACCGATATGGCTTTCGCCAGCGGTTATTATCACTGGTTTTTCCTGATTCAGCCCGTCGGCGTGCCCGAGCGGCTGATTGGCAGCGATCCGGAATTTTATTTGCGCAACTGCCTCGATTCATGGAGCAGAACCCCGCATGCCTTCGACCCGGAGGCGGTGGCGGAATATATCCGCTGCTTCAGCAAACCCGCGGCCATTCATGCCTCCTGCGAAGACTATCGGGCGGCGGCCAGCATCGACCTGATGCACGACGAGGCAGACCGCCACCTCAAAATCAAGGCACCGCTGCTGGTATTGTGGGGAGGAAAAGGGCTGGTCGGCAAAACCTATGATGTGTTGGCCATCTGGAAAGAACGGGCGGAACAGGTTTGCGGCGAAGCGCTGCCCTGCGGCCATTTTCTGCCCGAAGAAGCGCCCGACGACACCGCCCGCGCCGTGATTGGATTTTTGGCCGGGCAGAATCAATGACGTGGGTTCGGGATAGTCATTTTAAGCCATTTTTGGCATTTCAGTTGCTTATCCCCTCCTCGTTCTTACAGCTCGAAGAGGGCAAGATTGCCGGATAAGCAAAGACTTCTATCTTCCCAAAGCAGTCGGCTTATCCCGAACCCACGTCAATTATTCAGGAAACCCCAAAAACGCCATTACCGATACCGTAGACGGGAGACCACCCTTCTATCCAATCCCGCTATTTCTTCTGCAGCGCGCGTTTCACGATTTTCCACCAGTCTTTGGCCTCCAGCTTCGGCCGTTTTCCGAACACATCGTATTGGTTTTCTTCCAGCTTCTGGATAATCCGTTGGCCGCCGAGAATAATCATCCGCAATTCGAAGCCGATGCGGCCTTTGAGCGTTTTGCCCAAAGGCGAGCCTGCCTTGAGCATTTTGTGCGCTTTTTCACACTCATAAGCCAACAGGCGCCGAAACGCCATGTCGGCTTTGCCCTCCGCAATTTGCGCCTCGCTCACGCCGAATTTCTGCAAATCTTCCTGCGGGATATACACCCGCCCTTTCTGCCAATCGACCGCCACATCCTGCCAAAAATTAATCAGCTGCAAAGCCGTGCAGATGCCGTCGCTCTGGGCGATGCTGCGGCTGTCGGTTTCGCCGTAAAGGTGCAGCAGCATGCGTCCGACCGGGTTGGCGCTGTTGCGGCAGTAATCCACCAGCTCGCCGAAATTTTCATAGCGTTTTTTCACCACATCTTGTTTGAACGCGGCGAGCAAATCGTAAAACGGCTGCAACGGCATCTGGAACGGGCGCACGGCTTCGCGCTGCAAGCGCTGCATCAGCGCGGTTTCTGGCATTTCGCCGCGCGAAATGGTGTCGAGCTCGCGCTGCAAATCATCCAAACCCTGCAAACGCACTTCATCCGCCGCATCGCCCTCGTCGGCAATGTCGTCGGCCGTGCGCGCAAACGCATAAATCGCATGAATCGGCTTGCGCAAACGGCGCGGCAGCACCAGCGAGCCGACGGGGAAATTTTCGTAATGGCCTACAGACATGGCGGGGTTCCTTTTTAATGTTTCAACACCCATCAGGGTTTCAGACGGCCTTAAAAGCCGTTTTCCATCATAATCTGCCCCGGAGCGCGGTTACGGTGCATGACAAAGCCCATATCGAGCAGTGTTTGGAAGGTGTCTTTCACCATTGCGGGATTGCCGCAAATCATGAAGCGGCTGTCGGCGGGGGTGAAATCCATGCCGAACGCCCCGGCGAGCTTGCCGTTTTTCAGCAATTCGGGCAGGCGCGCGCCGTGGAGCCTGCCGCCGGGCTCGCGGGTGGTGACGGGCACGAAGCTGAGCTTGTGGAAATAATCTTCAATCAGCGGATGGCTTTGCAGCGCGGCGATGCGCTGGTTGAAAATCAGCTCGTCGGCATGGGAAACGGAATGCGCCAAGGCCAGCCGCTCGAAGCGCTGCCAGATTTCGGGCTGCTCCAGTATCGACAAAAACGGGGCGATGCCGGAGCCGGTGCAGAGCATGATGAGGTCGCGGCCGTCAGGAAAGCGTTCGGGCAGCAGAAAGCCGGTGGCGTTTTTATCGAGCAAAAGGCTGTCGCCCGCCTGCATTTCGGCGAATCTGGCGCTCATCGGGCCGTTTTCAATCAAGACGGCAAAGTATTCGAGTGTGTCGGCATATTCGGCGGATACCACAGAATAGGCACGCCAGATAAAGCCCGCGCCGTCGCGAAAGCCCAGACGGGAAAACTGGCCGGCGGCGAAGCGGTAGGCTTCGGGGCGGCTGATGGCAAAGGTAATCAGTTTGGGCGTGTGGTGTTTGACCCACAGCACGGTTTCTTCGGTGTATTTGGCTTCAGGAGCGGCGGTCATGCGGTTCTCGGTAATCGGGGGTTCAGACGGCCTTGATTATACTGCAAGGCCGTCTGAAACATAACCGCAGCTTTTTTGTGGTTTTGGCGCAAAGACGGGAAACAGTGTCAAGGCCGTCTGAACGCTTCAGACGGCCTTACGCCCATTCCAAAAATACGCCGACAAAGCGAAGCCATGAAGCCTGCTTAGCCGGGCAAACCGGTATTATTTTTCACGGCTGCTTTCAGCAGGGGCAAACGGTGACTCCTGCCGCTGTTGGGCGGCATGGTAAGCCAGCGCGGCAATGACGGCGGCCACGGCAAGCAGCCACACGGCCAGTTTGAGATACGGCAGCGGCTCCTGCACCTTGCCAAAGCCGTCGGGCATGGGGCTGGCAATGGTTTCGGGCTCTTGCCCCTGCTTGGCGGTTTGCACGGCAATCCATTGGTCGTGGGCGCGGCGCTGCTCGGGGTGCGACAGCACTTGATACGAGCGGTTGACGAGGCTCATGATGCGGTGGGCATCGGGGTTTTGGCGGTTTTGGTCGGGATGGTATTTTTTGCACAGCGCACGGTAAGCAGCGCGGATGGCTTCGGGCGAAGCATCGCGCGCGACTTTGAGGTTGTCGTAGTGGGTGTGCAGGCGTTTGGCCATGTCGGCGGGCAAGGTGTTTGAACCAGACGAATTATAGCGTGTTCGCATCCATAAAGACAAAAAGGCCGTCTGAAAGCGGGATTTATACCTTTCAGACGGCCTGTCATGATTCGGATTTACAAAGTCGTATCCAACGCGGCGCTGATATCCGCCCAAATATCTTCCACATCTTCAATCCCTGCTGAGAAGCGCAGCAAGCCTTCCTTGATGCCCAAAGCGGCTTTCACGTCGGCCGACATGCCGCTGTGGGATTGCGAGAAGCTGTGGTTCACCAGGCTCTCCACGCCGCCGAGGCTCGAGGCCATTTTCACGAGTTTCATGTTTTTGATGACGCTGTTGGCAGCGGCTTTGCTGTCGTTTTTCAGGTAAACCGACACCACACCGCCGAAGCCGCGCATTTGTTTTTTCGCCAACTCATGATGCTCGTGGCTCGCCAAACCGGGGTAAAACACTTTCGCCACCGCCGGATGCGCTTCCAAACGCCGCGCCAATTCCGCTGCGTTTTCCAGATGCTGCTTCATGCGCACCGCCAGCGTTTTGATGCCGCGCAACACCAGCGCGCAATCCATCGGCCCCGCCACACCGCCGGTGTTGACCATCATCGTTTGCAGCGGTTTGGCGTGTTTCGCGTCTTTCACCACCACCACGCCCATCAACACATCGGAATGGCCGCAGAGGTATTTGGTGGCGGAATGAAAGACGATGTCGCAGCCCATATCGAGCGGGTTTTGCAGATACGGCGTGGCGAAGGTGTTGTCGATGCCCACCAATGCGCCCGCGGCTTTGGCTTTGGCCGCCAGCGTTTCGATATCGACCAAGCGCAACAAGGGATTGGAGGGCGTTTCCAGCCACAGCATTTTGACGGTTTGCGCGGCCAGAATCTTATCCAGATTTTGCGGCTCGGTCAGGTCGGCGAACACCACGTTCACGCCCCATCGGGCATACACTTCGGTGAGCAAATCGTAGGCACCGCCGTAAATATCCGCCACCGCCACGATGGTGTCGCCCGGGCGCAGAAAAGTGCGCCACACCGCATCGATGCCCGCCATACCGCTGGCAAAGGCAAAACCCGCCGCACCGTGTTCCAAAGCGGCTACGGTGTCTTCCAATACCTTGCGGGTCGGATTGCTCAGGCGCGAATAACGGTAGGGAATCTGCTCGCCGATTTCGTGCATCGCAAACATGCTGTTTTGATAAATCGGCGGCATCAGCGCGCGGTTGTGTTCGTCGCAATCGTAGCTGGAGTGAATCGCTTCGGTGGCAAATTTCATGATATTCAAACCCGTATCGGAAAAAGATAAATGATTCTACCACTATCCGAAAAATAGAAACAATCAATGCCGTCTGCAAGCACAAGTGATATAATCTCGCATTTA